>JBDTMB010000042.1:0-19719 GCA_039934485.1 Vicinamibacterales bacterium | reverse complement strand
ACGTCGAACGGCCCGGCGACGAGGCGCAGGGCCACTTCGGCCTGGCGGTGGACGACTACGCCCACTCGACGGCGCCCAACCGGCGCTTCGCCGACCTGGTGACGCAGCGGCTGGTCAAGGCCTTGATTGGGCAGCGGCCCGGGCCCTATTCGGACGCGGAACTGGTGCAGGTCGCGGCCGATTGCACTGCCAAGGGCGACGCCTCGCGCAAGGTCGAGCGCGAGATGTCGAAGCGCATCGCCGCGGTGGCGATGAGCCACCACATCGGCGAACTTTTCGACGCCATCGTCACCGGGGTCACGCCGCGCGGCACCTTCGTGCGGGTGTTGCGGCCGCACGTCGAGGGGATGCTGGTGGGCGGGCACGAAGGCGTCGACGTGGGCGACCGGCTGCGCGTCAAGCTGACGCGCACGGATGTCGGCCGCGGCTTCATCGACTTTGCCAGGGTGTAGGCGTTCGTGCCCGCCCTGCGTTTCGCACCGCCGCTGGTCACCGTCGAGCGTCGGCACGACGGCTCGATGGTGTTGCGCTCGCCGATGACGCTGGGGCCCTGCCCGCCATCACTCGGCCACTGGCTCGTGCAGTGGTCCCGCGAGGCGCCCGATCGGGTGTTTCTCGCCGATCGCGCCGGCGCCTCCTGGCGAACCGTGACGTTTGCGGAAGCGTTCCACGCCGCGCGCACCATCGGGCAGGCCCTCCTCGATCGCGGCCTCGATGGCGCCCACCCCGTCGCCATCCTTTCCGACAACTCCGTGGACCACGCCCTGGTCGCGCTTGGCGCCATGCACGTCGGCGTCCCCGTGGTCCCAATCTCGCCGGCCTATTCCCTGGTCTCGACAGATCACGCCAAGCTCAAGGCGATCTTCCGCCTGGTCCGGCCGGGCCTCGTCTTCGCCACGGATACGGCGAAGTTCGCGCCGGCCCTCGAGGCCCTGGAGCGGGAGTCCACGCCGATGGCCGAATTGCTGACGGCGTCGGCGACCGCGGAGGTGGAGAAGGCCTTCGCCCGCGTGGGGCCGGCCACCCTGGCGAAGATCCTCTTCACCTCGGGATCGACGGGCGAGCCTAAGGGTGTGATCAACACGCAGCGCATGCTGACGGCCAATCAGCAGATGCTCGCGCAGGGCTGGCCGTTTGTCGAAGACCGGCCGCCGGTGGTCGTGGACTGGCTGCCGTGGAGCCACACGTTTGGCGGCAACCACAACTTCAACCTCGTGTTGCGCAACGGCGGCAGCCTGTACATCGATGGCGGCAAGCCGGCGCCTGGCCTGATCGACACGACCGTGCGCAATCTCCGCGAGATCGCGCCGACGATGTATTTCAACGTGCCGAGAGGGTTTGACTTGCTGCTGCCGTTTCTCGAGAGCGACGCGGCGCTCCGGCACAAATTTTTCCGCCATCTCGACATGTTGTTCTACGCCGGATCGGCGCTGCCGCAGAACCTGTGGCAACGAATCGAGACGCTCGCCTCGGCGGAGCACGGCCGCACGCCGGCGATGCTGTCGGCGTGGGGTTCCACCGAGACGTCGCCGCTGGCCACGCAGGTCCATTTCGCCATCGACCGCGCCGGCGTCGTCGGACTGCCGGCGGCGGGATGCGAGATCAAGCTCGTCCCGTCGGCCGGCAAGCTCGAGGCCCGCGTGCGCGGCCCGCACGTGACGCCCGGTTACTTCAAGAACGACGGCCTCACTCGCGCGGCATTCGATGACGAGGGGTTCTATCGGATCGGCGACGCGCTGAGGCTGGCCGATCCCGCGGCGCCCTCGCGCGGCCTGGTCTTCGACGGCCGCGTCGCGGAAGATTTCAAGCTCACCACCGGAACCTGGGTGCACGCCGGCGCCGTGCGCCTGAGGCTGATCGCCGCCGGTGATCCGTTGATCCAGGATGCCGTGATCACCGGTCACGATCGCGACGACGTGGGCGCCCTCGTATTCCTGTCGGCGGCCGCGACGGGGATGGAACCTGCCGCCATCCGGGAGCGAATCGCCGCCGCCCTCGCGACGCTGGCCGGCGAGCCCGGCGGCAGTTCGAGGTGTCCCGTCCGGGCGATGGTGATGACCGAGGCACTGTCGATCGACGCCGGCGAGATCACCGACAAGGGCTACATCAACCAGCGTGCGGTGCTCGAGCGGCGCGCCGCCCTCGTCGGCGAGCTGTATTCTGGTGGGCCGAACGTCGTTCGTCCCTAGGAAAACCCCGCGCTTGGCGCTAGACTGCTCCGCCAATCCAGGGGGTGTGGCTTGACCCGTCTTCGCCAGATCGACATCGTGCGCGGCCTGATCATGGTCCTGATGGCCATCGATCACGTTCGCGTGTTCGCGGGGGTGCCGGCCGGCGGCCCGACGGCGGGCCTCTTCTTCACGCGCTGGGTGACGCATTTCTGCGCGCCGGGATTCGTGTTCTTCGCCGGGACGTCGGCGTATCTCTATGGCAAGAAAGCCGGCAGCCTGCCAGGCCTGTCGCGGTTCCTGCTGGGGCGCGGGCTCTGGCTGGTCTTGCTCGAACTCACGCTGATGCGCCTGGCGTGGACGTTCAACTTCGATCTCTGGAACTACAACCTGGCCGGCGTGCTGTGGATGATCGGCTGGTGCCTGGTCGCGCTGTCGGCGCTGGTGTGGCTGCCAGCGCAGGTCGTGGGCGTGTTCGGCGTGATGATGATCGCCTGCCACAACCTGCTGGACCCGCACGTCCGATCGCTGGTTCAATCGCTGGCCGACGATCCGCTCGCGTGGGCCTGGCAGGTGATGTACTTCGGCGGATCGTTCCGGCTCGCGGGAACGGGACCGCGGCTGGTCATTCTCTACTCACTGGTCCCCTGGATCGGCGTGATGGCCGCCGGCTACGGCTTTGGGCTGGTGCTGGAGCTGCCGCCCGCGCGCCGAACGCGCGGATGCCTCATCATCGGCATTGCGGCCATCACGGCGTTCGTGTTGTTGCGCACCTTCAACATCTATGGCGACCCACGTCCGTGGGGCGGGCCGAATTTCCCGGCCGTCTTCTCATTCCTGAACACCAACAAATATCCCGCCTCGCTGCTGTTCCTGCTGATGACGCTCGGGCCGCTCATCACGCTGCTGCCGCTCGTTGAGCACGCCCGCGGCCGCCTGGCTGGCGCGCTGGAACTGTTCGGGCGCGCGCCGCTCTTCTACTACGTGCTCCACATCCCGCTGATTCACCTGCTCGCGGTCGGCGTCTCGCTGGTGCGGTCTGGTGGCGTGACGCCGTGGCTGTTCGGCAACCATCCGATGGAACCACCGCCGCCCCCGGATGGATATGCGTGGAGCCTGTGGCTGCTTTACGCGATCACCGCCCTGGCCATCGTCCTGCTTTACTTTGCGTGCACGTGGTTCGTGGAGTACCAGCGGCGATCGCGCAGTCTGTTGGCCCGGTATTTTTAAGCCGGTTGGCACGAATTTCCTCGCGGTACGCAAATTCTGGACGGTGTCTGACACCGTTCTTAGCGCTCTCTGGCTGGGCTTAGGCTAAACTTCGGTGGCATCTCCCAATGCCCTCGGACGACGTGACTGCAGAGACAGGACCGAAGCGCGGCTGGACGCTCAACGCCGCCGCCTTTGAGCGCCTCCTGGCTGAGCTGGACGACGACCGCCAGCGTGCCGCCCACACCTACGAACAGCTGCGCCGGCGGCTGATCGGCCTGTTGCAATGGTGGGGCGCCCAGCCCGCGGACGAACTTGCCGACGAAACCCTCGATCGGATGGCGCGCAAGCTCGATGAAGGCGCCGTCATCGCGGCGGGATCGATCGGCGCCTACGCCCGCGGCGTGGCGCGGATGGTCTATTACGAATGGACCCGCCGGCCGCGCCCGGAGCCGGTTGACGTTGACCCGCCGGCCGTCGCCGCGGCGGAACCCGAGGGCGCTGCCCTCACCTGTTTTGACCGGTGCCTGGCGTCGCTCGACGCCGGCGAGCGGCAGCTCGTGCTCCGCTATTACGACGACGGCAAGGCGAAGGACGTGCGACGGCGACTGGCCGATGAAGCGGGCCTGTCGATCACCGCGCTTCGCATCCGGGTGCACCGCCTTCGCGAGCGGCTCGAGCAGTGCACGAAACGCTGCCTGGAGAGCCCGCGATGAAACGTTTTGGCGCGTCTCCTCATCCCTCTCAGGAGATCCACGTGACCGACGCTGAACTGCGCGCCTATCTGCTCGGACAATCCCCGCAAGCCGACAGCGTCCGCATTGAGGAGCGGTTGCTGGAGGACGAGGAGGCGTTCGAGGTGGCGCGAAGCGTCGAGGACGACCTCTTCGACGACTACGCCCGTCACCGTTTGAATGCCACCGAGCGCGAGCAATTCATCGCGCGATACGGCGCGCAGGCCGCGCGATTGACGTTCGCGAGCGCGCTCGCTCGGCGGAGCCAGCGGCCGGCCAGCATCCTGCGCTTCGTGCCGCGCGTGTGGATCCCCCTGGCGGCGGCCGCCATGCTGGCGATCGCGGTGGGAGGGGTGCTCCGCTCCCGGCAGGACCCGCCGGCGGTCAGCACGCCGGTGTCCCAGGCCGTGACCCCTCCGGCGCCGATGATCGTGGCGCTGTCGCTCGGCACATCTCGCGCGGCCGGAGACATCACCCAGATCGCGTTGAGGCCGGACGTCTCGATGCTGCAACTGCGCGTGCGGCTCGATCCGGCCGACCGGTACGATCGATACGCGATGACGTTACGCTCGTCATCCGGCAACGTCGTGTGGGACGGCCGCGATCTCCAACCGTCCATTGATCGCGGCGAGTCGATCGTCGCCGCCACCATGGCCGCGACCGCGATTGCCGACGGCAGTTATGAGCTCGCGGTGGAAGGGGTCAACCCGTCCCGGGCGCCCGAGGCCCTCGGCTTTGTGACCGTGAAGGTGACACGAACCCGATGATCGTGCGACTGCTGGCGGCGGCGCTTCTCCTGACGCAGGCGGCGACTGCGCAGGAGATACGTCCGCTTGTCGCCGGCGGCGCCCTCACCGAATCGCTCGCCGGCGGCGACCAGCGCGTGTTCGCGATCGACGTGCCCGCGAATGCGGCGGCGCGCGTGGTCGTGCGGCAGGACGGCATCGATGTCGGCTATACGCTGCGCCGCAGTGGCAGCCGCCTGCCCGAGCACGGCCTCGACATGGTGGCGGGACCGGGCGGCGAAGAGGTGGTCGTGGTCCCCGTCAGCGACACCGCCGCCACCTGGAACATCTACGTCAGCACGGCGCTGCCGCTCGCCGCGCGCGGCAATATCACGCTGGCGTTCGAGATGCAGCCCGCCGACGATCGGCTGAAGGCGATCGCCGCGGCGCGGGCCCGGTATCAACTCGCCTCGGACACCGCGTGGGGCGGCGACGCCAGGTCCTTCGTGCCGGCGCAAGCGCTGTACGAGGAATCGGCCGCCGCTGCGCACGACCTCGGCGACACCGTGCTCGAAGCCGAAGCCATTTACCAGGGTGCGCGGATCCGCGATAACCTGGGCGACACCCCGGGCGCGATCGAAGGGCAGCGCCGGGCGCTCGCGCTATTCCGTGCGCTCGGCCGGCGCGACCGCGAAGCCCGCGTCCTCAACCGGCTCGGTGATCTCTCGCGCAAGGTCGGCGAAATCGACGACGCCGAGCGCTATTTCCGGGAGGCGCTGCCGGCGGCGCGCGAGGCCGCCGACCCGGTGACCACCGCGGACATCCTGAACAACTCGGGACTGCTGTTGCTGACGCTGGGCCGCTATGAAGAAGCGATCGGACAGCTGCAGTCGGCGATCCCGCTGGCCCAGGAAGTGAATTCCGCCAACGTCGAGACCGCCCTCGTCAACAACATCGCCGAGGGCTACACGCAACTCGGGATGTACGACAAGGCGCTTGAAACCTACCAGCGCGGCCTCGTCGTCGTCGCCCGCCTGAACCTGCCGCGCCGGACAGCGCGCACCTGGCACATGCTGGCGGCGGCACAGTTCGAAAGCGGCGATCGCGCCGGCGCGGAGACGAGCATCCGGAAGTCGCTGGAGCTGTACGCGCAGTCGGGCGACAACACCCTGACGGCCCAGGCCCTTGGCTTCTACGGCCTGATGCGCCATGCGAACGGGGACACCACCGCCGCGGTGGAGCTCTTCGCGCGCGCGCTGCCGTTGCTGAAGCAGAGTCCGTTGGCCCTGTCGGGGGTCCTTAGCGCCTGGGCCGACGTCGATCTCGATCGCGGCGACACCGAGGCCGCGCTCGCCAAGGCCGATGAGGCGCTCGGCCTCAGTCGATCGATCCGCAACCCGGCGGCGGAACAAAAGGCGCTCTACGTGCGGTCGCGGGCGCTGCAGAAGAACGGCCGGCTGGATGACGCAGTTGGAGCGATCGCGGCGGCGGTGGAAAGCGTCGAGACGACGCGCGCGTTGATCCGGCGCAGCGAGATGCGGACGTCCTACCTGACGACGGTCCGCAATTACTTCGACTTGTATATCGATCTCCTCCGGCAGAAGGGCGACGCCGCGGCCGCGTTCGAGATGAGCGAGCACGCCCGCGCCCGGACGCTGCTCGAAGGCCTGGCCAGTGCCGCGTCGAAGATCAGCAAGGGCATCGATCCGCAACTGCTCGCCGGCTTGCGCGCCGCGCAGGCGGCGCTCAACGCGAAGGAAAACTACCGTGCGCAGGTCGTGGTTGCCGGCGGCCAGAACAGCCCGCGGGCGATCGCCGTTGAGAAAGACGTCGAGCGGCTGCTCGACCGGTGGCACGATGCCCGCGCCCGGGTGCGCGACGCCAGCCCGGCGTATTGGGCGCTGCAGTCGCCGGAACCGGTGAGCGTCGAGCGCGTGCAAACCTCGCTCCTCGACGCGGACAGCGTGCTCGTCGAATACCACCTCGGCGCGGCCCGCAGTTACGTCTGGGTGATCGATCGGCAGTCGATCACGATGCACGACCTGCCGCCGATGGCCACGATCGACGCCGTGGCGCGCCGGTATCACCAGCAGCTCAGCCGGGAGACCGACGGCCTCGCGACCAGCGAGCGGAGCCAGCTATCGACGGACATCGCCAGCCTCGGGCGGCGGTTGGCGGCGATGGTGTGGCAGCCAATTGAAGCCCGGGTACGGGGGAAGCGGCTGCTGATTGCCGCCGACGGCGTGCTCCAGTACGTGCCGTTCGCGGCGTTGCCGGGCTCGACCGGCGAGCTGTTGATCGTCAAGCACGAAATCGTCTACGTGCCCTCGGCGTCGGTGCTGGAAACGATTCGGAAGGAGAGCCGCCCGATCCAGGCGAAATCCGCGGTGGCGGTGTTCGCCGATCCGGTGTTCTCGAAGGACGATCCGCGCGTCGCGGGCGCCCGGACCGCCACCGCGATGCCGTCGAAGAGCCGCGGCGCCACCGGCGGCTACTCGCGCCTTCGGTTCTCGCGCCTGGAGGCCGATGCGATCAGCGCGGCCGCCACCGGAGCGTTCGAGGCGCTGGACTTCAACGCCGCCAAGAAAACGCTCACCGCGCGCGACCTCCGCAAGTACCGCATCCTGCATTTCGCCACGCACGGATCGCTCGACACGGAACATCCCGAACTCTCGGGCCTGGTGCTGTCTCTCGTCGACTCCAACGCCAAGCCGGTGGACGGCTTCCTGCGGCTCCACGAAATCTACAACCTCGACCTGGACGCCGACCTGGTGGTGTTGAGCGCGTGCAGCACCGCGCTCGGCAAGGAGGTGCACGGCGAGGGCCTGATCGGCCTGACGCGCGGTTTCATCTATGCCGGCGCCTCGCGCGTGGTGTCGAGCGTGTGGAACGTCGACGACCGCGCCAGCGCGCGGCTGATGACCGGCTTTTACACCGCGATGCTCTCCCAGGGCCTGTCGCCCGCCAGCGCGCTTCGCGCGGCGCAGCTCACGCTGCTCCGCGATCCCCGGTGGACCAATCCGCACTACTGGGCGGCGTTCGGCCTCCAGGGGGAGTGGAAGTAAGAAACGACAGGCGGGCTTCGGCTACACTTCCCGGATGCCCAGCAAGAGTTTCGGACGAGCGTTCGCGACGGCGTGCGTTCTGGCGGCCGCGGTGGCGGTGGCCCTCGGGCAACGCGCCCCCAACCCGTTCCCGGGAGGGACAAACCCCGACGGTTCACTCCGGCCCACGGCGCCGCTCACGCGGCTCTTCACGCAGGACGCCTACACCGAGTACGCGATCCTCGAGCCGGGCAGCGAAGCCTTCCGCATCCGCTTCCTGCCGGAAGAAACTCGCGTCGGCGCCACGGAACTGGTGAATGCCACGCGGGGCGGGAGCGAGGGCTCCGGCATCGAGGTTTACGATCCGCGAACCGGCAAGCCGATGCCGTTCACCTATGCGCAGGATCCCGCGGATCCCGAAACGCACGCGATTCACGCCAAGCTGCCGATCCCGGTGCCGGCCGGCGGCATCGGCCGCGTCCTGATCTACAAGACCTACAAGGACCCGCGCACCTACATGATGCACGGCGACGACATCGTCTGGGTGCGCAGCCTCAGCGGCTATCGGCTCGGCGTGCTGCTGCCCAAGGGGTTCGCGTTCCTGTCGTCGAACGTCGCCGCGCAACTGTCGACGACGAGCGACGGACGGCTCAAGCTGGCGTTCGCCAACCCGAGCGGCCAGAGCAACCCGGTGACGATCCACGCGCGAAAGACCACGGCCACCTTCACGCCGTCGGCCGCCGAGGACATGTTCTTCGATGACATCAAGACGCTCTACGACCTCGCGACGCCGGAGTCGCACCGCATCACGGTGGAGCAGAGCTACAGCGACTACCGCAAGGGCGCCAGGGCCACGCTCGACTCGCTGTCGTATCTCGCGTTGCAGGATCTCAAGGTCACCGACCTCGACACCGCTCACACGCTGACGCCGTTGGCGACCGGCGCGGCCACGACCGTGGCCCTCGAAGTGCCGATCACCGACGACAGGCAGAGCGCGCACCTGCGGCTCACCGGCACGCTCCACGACGCCGCCTACACGATGGACGGCGGCAGCCTAGTGTTCAAGCGGACGATGAAGGGCCTTCGCAACACCGTCCTCCTGCCGGCAGGCTGGGAAGTGACCGAGGTCTCGCAGTCGGCGACCATCGGCAAGTACGAGGGGCGGACGTTCGTCGCGCTCATCAATCTCAACGCCGACAACCAGTACGTGGTCCGCATCGCCGCGAGGCGGCCATGACGATGCCACGCTCAGTCCTGATCATCCTGGGCGTCGCCGGCCTGCTGGCCGGCGCGCCGGAGCGCGGCGATGCGCAGGGCAGCCAGGATCACCAATACACGTCACAGGACATCGAGGCCGGCTCGCGCGTCTACACCGCTCAATGCGCCCTGTGCCACGGCGTCAACGGCGACACCGTCAGCGGCATCGACCTCCGGCGCGGCAAGTTCCGGCGCAGCATCTCCGACGAGGACATTGCGGGAGTCATCGCGGCCGGGGTGCCCGCGGCCGGCATGCCCGGCTTCACGCTGCGCCCCGCTGAGGTCACCGCGATCCTGGCGTTCATCCGCGCCGGCTTCGACCCGAGCGGCGTCGCGGTGAAAGTGGGCAACGTCGCGCGCGGACAGGAGCTCTATGCGAGCAAGGGCAAATGCGCCACCTGCCATCGCATCGCCGCCAACGGGCCTCGCACGGCGCCGGACCTCACCGACATCGGCGCCGCGCGCTCGCCGGCCGCCCTGCAGCGCGCATTGCTCGATCCCACCGCCTCGATGTGGCCGATCAATCGCCCGGTTCACATCGTCACCAAGGACGGCCGCGAGATTCGCGGCCGGCGCCTCAACGAAGACACCTATACGGTGCAGCTGATCGATCAGGACGAACGGCTGGTGTCGCTGAACAAGGCGGACCTCAAGGTGTTCGAGGTCGGCAAGACCTCGCCGATGCCATCGGCAGCCGGGACCTTCACCGCCGACGAAGTGGCCGACCTGGTGGCGTACCTGCTCTCGCTGAAAGGGATGCAATGAGACTCTCGCTGAATCTTCGCTGGGTGCTGGTGGCGCTGGTCCTCGTCGCTGGCTACCCGGTCCTGGCCCAGGTGCCGTACGACCGCATCGTCCGCGCCGCCGCCGAGCCGCAGAACTGGCTCACCTATAACGGCGGCTACTTCAGCCAGCGCTACAGCACGCTCTCGCAAGTCACCGCGGCCAACGTGAATGACCTCGAGGTGAAGTGGATGGTGCAAAACCAGGTCTTTGGCGCCTGGCAATCGAATCCGCTGGTCGTTGATGGCGTGATGTACCTCACCGAGCGCCCCAACGACGTGATGGCGGTCGACGCGAAGACCGGCGCGATGTTCTGGCTGTATCGCTACACGCCGTCGGACAAGGCGCGCGTCTGCTGCGGCGCCAACAACCGCGGCGTCGCGATTCTCGGCGACACCGTTTTCATGGGCACCCTCGACGCGCACCTGGTGGCCATCGACACCAAAAGCGGGCGGCCGATCTGGAACACCGAGGTCGGCGACGTCAACAAGGCCTACTCGATCACGATGGCGCCGCTGGTGGTCAAGGACAAGGTCCTCGTCGGCGTCGGCGGCGGCGAGTTCGGCATTCGCGGCTTCGTCGCGGCCTACGAGGCCAGGACCGGCAAGGAGGCGTGGCGCTTCTACACGATTCCCGGACCAGGCGAGCCCGGGCATGAGACGTGGAAAGACGACGACTGGGAACACGGCGGCGCCCCGGCGTGGATCACCGGATCGTTCGACCCGAACCTCAATCTCACCTACTGGGGCATCGGCAATCCCGGCCCGGACTGGAATCCCGATCAGCGGCCCGGCGACAACCTGTACTCCGACAGCGTCGTGGCGCTTGATGCCGATACCGGCAAGCTGCGTTGGCACTTCCAGTTCACGCCCAACGACGGCTACGACTACGACTCGGTGCAGGTCCCGGTGCTGGCCGACATGAACTGGCGCGGCGCGCCGGCGAAGCTGATGTTGTGGGCTAATCGCAACGGCTACGTCTACGCGCTCGATCGGGTCACCGGAAAGTTCCTGTCGGGGACGCCGTTCGTGAAAGTGAACTGGTCGAGCGGCCTTGATGAGCGCGGACGACCCATCCAGACTCCGCAACCGGCGGGCCAGCCAACCTATCCTGGCAACCAGGGCGGCACCAACTGGTATCCGCCTTCCTTCAGCCCGCGCACGGGCCTCTTCTATTTCGCCGCCTGGGACAATTACGGCACTGTCTACCGCAAGGAGGAGTCGGAGTACGAACCGGGCCGCAACTTCCTCGGCGGCGGGTTCACGGTCGTGGCACCCGCCGCAGGGGCGCCAACGGTCGGCATCGGGCGGCGCGGCCCGATCAACAACTGGACCGACGAAGTCGGCCACGGCGCCCTGTTGGCCGTCGATCCACAGACCGGCTCAACGAAGTGGCGCTTCGAGCAATTTGACGTCTCCGACAGCGGCATGCTGACGACGGCGTCGGACCTGCTGTTCACGGGCGGGCGCGAGGGACACTTCCACGCCCTCGATGCACGGACGGGCCAGCTGCTCTGGCGCGCGAGCCTCGGCGGGCAGATCGTGATGGCGCCCATCACCTATCAGGTCGAAGGCAAGCAGTACCTGTCCGTGATTGCGGGCAATACGCTCGTGACCTTTGGCCTGCGCGAGGCCAGGCGATAGGACCTCCGATGATCACGAATCGCCGGCTCGGCACCGCGGGCCCCACCGTCTTTCCCCTCGCGCTCGGCGCCATGGGGATGTCGGCGATGTACGGCAAGGCGGACGACTCGGAGAGCATCGCCACCATTCACGAGGCCATCGATCGCGGCCTGAACCTGATCGACACCGGCGACTTCTACGGCCTCGGCCGCAACGAGCTGCTGATCGGCCGCGCGCTCCAGGGCGGGCGGCGCGACCAGGTGCTGCTCTCCGTCAAATTCGGCGCACTGCGGGCGCCGGACCACAGCTGGATCGGCTTCGATGCGCGTCCCGCGGCGGTCAAGAACGCGCTCGCGCATACGCTGACCCGGCTCGGCGTCGACCACATCGACATTTACCGCCCGTCGCGCCTCGATCCGAACGTGCCGATCGAAGACACGATTGGCGCGATTGCCGAGATGGTCAAGGCCGGTTACGTCCGCGCCATCGGCCTCTCGGAGGTGGGACCCGAGACGATCCGGCGCGCCCACGCGGTGCATCCGATTTCGGATCTGCAGATCGAGTACTCGTTGATCAGCCGCTCGCCGGAGCAGGCGATCTTCCCGGTGCTGGCCGAGCTCGGCATCGGCGTGACCGCCTACGGGGTGTTGTCGCGGGGCTTGCTGAGCGGCTCGGTCCCCGCTGCCGCCGGTGACTTTCGCGCCCACCTGCCCCGCTTTTCCGGCGACAACCTCGCCCAGAACCGGACCGTCGTCGAGAAGCTCCAGGCGATTGCGCGGAGCAAGGGCCTCACCGGGACGCAACTCGCGATTGCCTGGGTGCTCGCCAAGCACCCGGCCGTCGTGGCCTTGATAGGCGCCCGCACGCGTGCGCAGTTGCAGGAATCGCTCGGCGCGTTAACAGCGCAGCTGTCGCCACAGGATCTCGCCGAGGTCGAGGCGGCGGTGCCGGCATCCGCGATCGCCGGCACGCGCTACGACGCGCGCGGCATGCAGACGTTGGACAGCGAGAAGGGCCACAGATGAACACAGATAACGCCGGCCACAGATGAACACAGATAACGCCGGCCACAGATAAACATAGTTGCCCGGTTTCGCCATCGGGGTCTTGCACCAGGTTGAAGGCGTAAATCAAACGGCAATGCCGTCGCCGCGTCTGGTGCTTCCGTCTGGAAGATTCGCGAAATGAATTTCAGCCTGCTACTCGCTGCAATGGCGATGATCCTGTCCCTGATTCCCCAGGTGACCAAGATGACGCCTGACTCGCCAAAATTCATGAACGACGAGCCCAAAGGTTCGAGCTGGAGGGTGTTCGCCGTCGACAGCTACGAGAAGGGTCCGATCGCCGTCGTCGAGGTCGAAGAGGTGCGCCAACAGAACCCACCGAGTCTCTGGGCGATTACAGCGAAAAACCGTAGCCTCGCGCCAGTGAACTCGTACAGGATAACCGCCGTTGTCTTGACGGGAGACAACAAGGTCAAAGCCACACAGATGCTGCCGGCCGTCAAGAACCTGGCACCGGGGAAGGTCACACGCCAGCAAATCAAGATCTTCCCTACGATCCTCAACCCCAGTGATCGGGTGGTCTTCTATGTCGGCGAACTCACGACCGATGACGGGCCGTGGAAGGTGGACAAGAACGAGGTAACGGCATTGATGGCAGCGATGGGCGCGCGCTATCCAGCTCAATAGCATTCAACTCTCGGCGGCGACACGCGGCCATCTGATTCTCGCGAGCGCAGTCAGCCTCAAGAGTATCGGTGTTTATTTGTGGCCCTTGAATTCGACGCGCGCACTCATCGCGGCGTCGGCAGCGGCCCCACGGCCGCGCGCGGCGCCGGCTTGAGGTTTGGCGCGCCCACCGCGTCGTAGAGCGCCGAGACGGCGGTGATCAGCGCGTTGGTGTCGGTCACGACTTTCGTCAGGTCCTCGCGCAGCTCGCCGGCTGTGCGGATTTGCTGCGCGGTGGGCATCGAGGTCGAGCCCATGACCTGGCCCTTGGTTTGACCCAGCTGGCCGCGCACATTCTGGTTCTGCCCGCCGAATCCACCGCCGCCACCACCACCACCGCCGGCTTCAAACGGCGCGGCTTCGCTGCCCGGCTCCACCGGCCGCGGCGCGGTCACGCCGAGACGTCGCCGCAGGTCGGCGATCCTGGTTTGCGCGTCGGCGATCGCCGTCTTTGCCGCCGCCGGGAGATTCGACGCGCTCTTGCTCATGGTCTCCACGGCGGTAATCTGTGGGCCCAGGGCGGTCACCGCGGTGGCCGCATCGTTGGCGACCTTCTGCATTTCGTGCAGCGACAGCGCCGTGTCGTGCCACGTGCGACGCTCGTTGTCGGTCATCGGCATGTCGGGATCGCCGCTCACGCGCACCGGCTTGGTGCTCACGTCCTTGCCGTCGACGACGAGCGTGACACGGTATTCACCGGGCAGCACGTTCGGGCCGTTGTTGCCGCCGCCGCCAAACCCGCCGCCACCGCCGCCGCCACCCTGCGGCGCTCCGGGCAGGGGGATCAAGGGCTGATGCCGCAGGTCCCACACCGCGCGGTTGAAGCCGGCCTTCCGCGCCGTGCGCAGGTCGTTGCCGGTGATCTCGCGCACCAGCGTTCCGGATGCGTCCTTGATCCGCAGCGCGACGTCCTTGGCCTCCGCGTTCAAGTAATACGTGATGATCGCGCCGTAGGGTGGGTTCTTGCCGAAGAACGGCTTGTCGGTGACGAAGCCGCGGTCGTTGGCCTGGTTGAAGTAGGTCGCGGCACGCATCTCGACCAGGTAGGCCGCCGACTTCATCGCCTCGGCCTGCCGCTGCACCACCGTCGCATCGTCCAGGATCCAGATGCTGCGGCCGTGCGTGGCGAGGATCATGTCGTTGTCGCGCGGGTGGAAGACGATCTCGTGAATCGGCACCGTCGGCAGGTTGGCGCGGATGCGCTTCCAGGTGCCGCCGCGATCGGGGCTCACGAACAGCCCGAACTCCGTGCCGCTGTAGACCACGCTCGCGTTCTTCGGATCTTCGGCGAAGGTGGTGATGGTGTGGCCCTTCGGAATGCCCTCGCCGATCGATCGGAAGTTGGTGCCGCCGTCAACGCTGGCGAAGACGTACGAGGTGTAGTCGTCGTTGGTGTGGCCGTCGAAGGTGACATACACCACGCTGTCGTCGTGCATCGACGGCGTCACCTGGGACACGTAGGAATTCTTCGGCACGCCGTTGAACTTGCTGGTGACGTTGGTCCAGGTCTTGCCGCCATCCCTCGTCATGTGGACGACGCCGTCGTCCGATCCGGCCCACAGCACGCCGGGGACCTTCGGCGACTCGGCGAGCGTGACGAGGTTGCCGTACGATTGCACGCCGTCGTTCTTGGCGATCTTGATGTCCTTGGCGGCGACCCCCATCAACGACAGCGATTCGCGATCGGTGTTCTCGGTAAGGTCGCCGCTGATCGCGGTCCAGGTCTGGCCACGGTCGGTGGACTTGAAGACCTTGTTGGCGCCCACGTAGATGGTGTTGTGGTCGTGGGGAGACACGACGATCGGCGTGTTCCAGTTCCAGCGCAGCGGCGGCTCGCCGCGGGCGGCCACCGGGCGAATGGTCTTGCGCTCGTTGCTGACCCGATCGACGCGGACGATGTTGCCGTCCTGCGACTCGGCGTAAATGGTCCGCGGATCCGCCGGATCGACAATGGCCTCGAACCCGTCACCCCCCTGGATCGACACCCAGTCGTCGTTGACGATGCCCTGGCGGCTGCGCACCGCGCTCGGCCCGCCCCAGGTGTAGTTGTCCTGCAGGCCGCCGTAGACGTTGTAGGGCGTCTTCATGTCGAAAGTGACGTGGTAGAACTGCCCGAGATCCATGTTGTAGATCCCGTCCCACGTCTTGCCGCGGTCCCAGCTCGTGCCGATGCCGCCATCATTGCCGTCGAGGATGTGATTGGGATTGTTCGGATCGATCCACATGGCGTGGTGATCGGAGTGCATCGTGCCGTTCTCGACGAAGGTCTTGCCGCCGTCATCCGAGATGTGGAGCTGGACGCCGAGCACGTAGATGCGGGCGTCGCTCTTCGGGTCGATGCGAATCTGGCTGAAGTACATCGGCCGCGGATTCGTGCTCGACATCTTGCGCCAGGTCTGGCCCGCGTCGTCCGACCGGTAGGTGCCGCTCTCGGTCTCGTGCTCGATGCGGGCGTAGACGATGTTCGGGTTGGCGCGGTAGACGTCCATGCCGATGCGGCCGAGCGGGCCCGGCGGCACGCCGCTGGTCAGCTTCGTCCAGGTGCGTCCGGCGTCGCTGGTTTTCCACATCGCGCTGCCGGGGCCACCGCCGTTGAAGCCCCAGGTAGCGCGCCGGCGCTGATAGGTGGCCGCGT
The DNA here is from genome assembly GCA_039934485.1 of Vicinamibacterales bacterium. Taxonomy (GTDB): domain Bacteria; phylum Acidobacteriota; class Vicinamibacteria; order Vicinamibacterales; family UBA2999; genus 12-FULL-67-14b. The sequence continues at coordinate 3,812 of JBDTMB010000042.1, read as the reverse complement.
AGATCACCTTGTTGTTCGACGGATCCATCACCAGCTCGGTGCCGCCGGTATCGTCGTCCACAAAGAGGATGCGTTGCCAGTTGAGGCCGCCGTCGGTGGTCTTGTAGATGCCGCGCTCGCCACCCTTGCCGAAGAGGCTGCCGAGCGCCGCCACGTAGACCACCTCGTGATCGATCGGATCGACGATGACGCGGGCGATGCTCTTCGAGGTCCTGAGCCCCATGTTGGTGAAGGTCTTGCCGCCGTCGGTGGACTTGTAGATGCCGTTGCCCCACGACGCGCTCTGGCGGTTGTTGTTCTCGCCGCTCCCCACCCACACGGTGTTGGCGTCGTTGGGCGCAATCGCGATGTCGCCGATCGAGACCGCGTCCTCCTGGTCGTCGAACAGGGTCTCCCAGGTGGTGCCGTTGTTGGTGGTCTTCCACAACCCGCCGGTGGCGGCGCCGACGTAAAAGATTGCCGGGTTCGATTCCAGCACGGCGAGGTCATCGATGCGGCCGCCCATCGTGGCGGGGCCGATGTTGCGGAACGTGAGGCCGGCGAAGGGATCGGCGGGTGCGGCGGCCGGCGCGGACGCCGCCGCGGGCCGCTGGGCCTGGCCGCTGGTATTCGCGGTGGCGCAGACCGCGAGAATCAGCACCCCGAGTCCAAGATATCGCAAACGCATGAACCGTCTCCTCATTAGTTGCCTGGCAACAGCCGTTGAAGCGCGCTTTCAACTTCCGCCGGCTTGAAGCCGAACGGGCCGGCGGCGCTTTTGTAGCTGACTCGCCCATCGCGATCGATGACATACAGCCGGTCGGGCCACCCGGTGTACTCCTGCTCGACACGGTTGTCGTGTCCGTCCACCAGCGCCGGCAGTTCAATGCCCAGGTTGGTCAGGCACAGGCCGGCCACATTCATGCGCTCGTCGGTGGTCGTCGTCGTCGCCACAAGGACGTCGTCCTTGAGGTTGTCGTCCAGTTGCCAGGCGTCAATCGGGTGCGCCTCCTGGATGTAAACGATGTAGAACGCCGCGCGATCGCGGTAGTCCTGGTACATCTTGTTGAGCGCGGGCACCGCCCGGCGGAAGGGCGGTCAAGTGTAGCTGCCGAACACCAGCACCACGGGGCGCTGGCCGCGATGCGACGAGAGCGAGACGCGCTGCTTGTGGTCGTAGGTGGACAAGTTGAAGTCCGGCGCCTCGTCGCCCACGCTGAGCGCGCCGCGGCGCGCCCATGCCCACAGCCTGGGTCCGGGCAACACGCCCCACACCAGGGGCGCCGGCACCCGCTTCATGATCTGGCCGAAGCGTTCCGGCGGCTGCACCATCGCCAGCGTGACCGCGCCGGCGAGCACGACATAGCCCACGAGCAAGGTCACGACGCCGCGCACAATCCACTTGATCACGTGATGCTCCAAGGCATGGTCGGGCCGCCCACGCTGCGGGAATGTACCACAACTACTATGCGTCGCCGAGCCACCGCGTCCCACACGGCGCTACGCTACAGGGTTCGCAGAAAGGCGAGCAGTGCCTGCTTGTCCTCGAGCGGGAGATTCAAGCCAAACGGATGGCCGGGCACTGGCCGCGTCTTGACGTTCGGCGGGTTCCATCCCTTCGACCGGTAGCCATCGCGAAGCCGCGCTGGATCGAACCACTCTTCCAACGACGCCACCGAGCCGGAATGTTCGAGCGTGCCGCGATACCACACGCCTTTGAGTGACGGCACCTTGTAGTAGCCCGTGCCCTTCCGCGTCCGCAGCGCCAGGCCCGGGTCGGTGCCGACACGAGCGCTCAGCACATCGTCGGCCGGCGGCGCACTGGCATGCGAACCGGGAACGAAGCCGTCAACGGCGACCAGCTTGTTGTTGGTATAGAGCGGCGGCGTGTGGCACGCCGCGCATCCCGAGCGCGCGAAGACCTGCTCACCGCGCGCCGACAGGTCGTTGCGCGGATTCGGGTTTGGCGGCGGCTGCAGTGCATAGAGGTACTTGCCGAGCGCGTACATCGCATCGTCACTGTTACGGGACTGGACCGTGCGCACGGCGTCCGACTGGAACCGGTACGACCCAATCGCGCCATCGTCCGCGGTGTTCACGAGAATGCCGTAGCGGGCGATATCCTCGGGGCCGCGATTACGATGAGTGGCCGTCGCATCGAGGTACTTCCGGTCGCGCACGCCGATGAGATCCGGCATGTGGTTGATGAAAAACGGACTGCCGTTGAAACGCGAAAACGTGCCGGACGTCGCCGGTGCGCCATCGATGCGCTGGCGGTCGCCTTCCGGCATCGTCTGGAAACCGGCATGGATGTCGTCCTTCAGCCACGGCACGACATACGACGAGATCGATAGTTCCCGTGGCGTGCGGAAACGGCCCTGGCGCTTCCGCACGTCGTCGGCGCTCTCGAAGATCATGCCGGCGACCGAGATGTTGAAGTTCAGGTTCCCCTGCGCGCCAAGAATCGTCGAGCCGTCGGGCAGCACGCGCGTGTGGCACGCGGCGCATTCATTGAGGGTGAGCTTCAGCGTGCGGTCGCGGTCCACGACCCACCGCAGGCTGATGATCTCGCCGTCTCTTGAAACCAGCGCCTTCTCGCGAGCGGGCGCGGCGGGATCATCGACCCACGCCATCGCGGCAGGGCTGGCGGTTCGATTCTCTGGCAGGTCCATCCCGACGAACACCTCGCGCCCGGCGGCGACCCACTCGGCGTCGGTGCGGCTCCTGCCGATCTCGATGAGCGGCCGCGGACCGCGCTGGCGCAGGCCCTCACGATAGCCTCTCGGCTCGCGGTCCTTGACGTAGACGGGATACGTCTGCAATTCGTCCACGGGCGCGGCATAGTACTCGGCTTCCTTGTAGAAATCCGGGGTGGCGTTGACGCCGGCAATCGGGAGCGCCCACGTGCTGAGGGCGGCGTCGGTCCAGAGCCGAGGGGCGCGCGTCCTGGGTGCTCGCTGGGCGGCCAGCTGGACGATGCTGACGAGGACGACGGTGAGCAGGACCGCCAGTCGGGGCATGGCGATTATTTCAGCGTCTGACCCACGTGCGGCTTGATTACGCGCTCGATCTCGTCAAGGGCGCGGACGATGGCGCGGCTGACCTCGTCGCGTTCCTCCGGCGTGAGGCCGGTGAGCAGGCTGTGGGCCTGGGTGGTGCGGCTCCGCACCCCGAGGGTCAGGTGATAGGTTCGCGAATCGTCCAGGAAGCGCTCGCGCGCGATCTCCATAGCGCTTCAGTTTACAACGAGGGGCGCGCCGGCCGAGACCGCCAACGTCAACGCGTCGCCCTGCAAATCCACGACGATTTGCGCACCGTCCTGGACGTCGCCGAAGAGCAGCAACTCCGACAGCGGCTTCTTGATCGACTTCTCCACCAACCGGGCCATCGGCCGGGCGCCAAAGGCGCGGTCGAAGCCCTTCTCGGCCAGCCAGGCGCGGGCGGCCGGGGTCAGCGTGATGGCGATCTTGCGGCCCGCCACGAGGGCGCGGAGTTCGTCGACGTGCTTGTCGACGACGCGCTCGACTTCAGCGGTGCCGAGCGGCAGGAAGTGCACCGTCGCGTCGAGCCGGTTGCGGAACTCGGGCGCGAACATCTTCTCGAGGACGCTGCTGGCCTTGCTGCCCTGCCCGGCGTCGCCGAAGCCGAGCCGGCGCGCGGACAAATCGCGCGCCCCGGCGTTGGTGGTCATGATCAGGATGACGTGGCGGAAATCCGCCTGCCGGCCGTGGGTGTCGGTGAGGGTGGCATGGTCCATCACCTGCAGCAGGATCGAAAACAGATCCGGGTGCGCCTTTTCGATCTCGTCGAGCAGCAGCACCGCATGAGGCGAC
>JBDTMB010000041.1:0-19769 GCA_039934485.1 Vicinamibacterales bacterium | reverse complement strand
CTCGAGTGACATCTTGTCCTTGAGCGACGGCATCCTGGCCTTGGGATCATCGGCGGTCGGGTCCACGATCTTCTTCGCGATCCACGCCGCGTCGCGGTGGCGGCCGGCGTGGGACAGGTCGGGACCGTCGTTGACGCCGTCGCCGTCCATCGTGTGGCAGCTCGCGCAGGCCATCGCGTACTGCGTGGCGACGGCGCGGTCGGCGTCGGAGGCCACCGGCAGGGGCGCCCCGGCGCGCACCATGCGCGCGAAGGCGAGCACCGCGCCCGCCTCGGACCTGGTCGGCGCGTCAAACGGAATCGGGCGGATTCCCGGCGCCATCACGTCGGGGTCCGACAGGTGGTTCTTGATCCAGGCGGTGTCGTGGGCGATGTGGCCGCGCGTCAGGCTGGGCCCGACGCTGTCGGCACCGTGGCATTTCAGGCAGGCCTTCCGCGACACAATACCGTGGCCGGCAATCGCCACCGGGCTCCAGGCGCTCGGGTCCCGTGGCGGCGCCAGTTCCCGCGCGGCCATCCAGGTGAGAAACGAAATGCCCGCCAGGCCAATCGTCGTCGCCGCCATCACCGAGCGGCGGCGGCGGGGATGGCGATCCTCGCTACGGTCGAGGAATGGCAGCATCACCAGGAAACCGATGACGACCATCAGCACCACCGGCGCGCCGACCGCTTCGAGCGGTCCCTGCGTGAGCTTCATCAACTGGAACAGCCAGAGGAAATACCACTCGGGGTGCGGGATGAACGAAAAGTCCCCGGTGTCGGCCATCGATTCGAGCGGCGCCTTGATCCTGAGCGCGACCCACATCAGCACGCCGAGCATGGCGCCGGCGACGATGTTGCTGCGAACCATCTGTGTCGGCATCCACCTGGGCGTCGCGTCGGGCTTGACGTAATGCCCGGCGCGGCCGTGCCGCCGCACGAGATACAGATGCGTGACGGTGAACAGGGTCAGCGCCGCCGGGAGCACGGCGACATGCAGCGCGTACCAACGACTGAGCGTCAGCGCGCCGACATTCGGCCCGCCCCTCATGAGCGCCGCCACCTGCGCGCCGACCAGTGGCGTGGTGCCGGCGATGTTGGCGCGCACGACCGTTGACCAGTACCCCAGCTGGTCCCACGGCAACAGGTATCCGGTCAGGCCGAACGCGACGATCAGCACGAACAGCACGAAACCGCTCAGCCACGTGAACTCGCGCGGGGCCTTGTAGGCGCCGAACCATAACGCTCGCAGCAAATGCACCGCCGCGATCGCCACCAGGAAACTGGCGCCGTAGTAATGGATCCCCCGCACCAGCCAGCCCAGCGGAATCTCTCTCTCGATGTAGCGAACACTGTCGTAGGCATGCGTCGGCGACGGCACGTAGTACAGCATCAGCGTGACGCCGCTGGCGGCCTGCACGATCAGCAGGGCCAGCAGTGCCATGCCAAGCGTGTAGGCCCAGTGCACCCGGTGCGGCGACGGATCCCGGGCGAGTGCCAGGATCGTGCGGTAGCCGGTGCGCTCGTGCAGCCAGTCGGCGATTCGCGGGAGCCACGCCATGATCACACCTCGACGAGGATGCGGGCCTTGTCCACCTTGACCGGCAACTGCTCCAGCGGCTTCGGCGGCGGCCCGGCCGCCACCGAACCATCGAGGTTGAAGACCCCGTTGTGGCACGGACAGAGAAACTGCTGCCGCTCGCGGTTGAACGAGACGCTGCATCCCAGGTGCGCGCAGCTCGACGACATCGCGCGGACCTCTTGCGCCGCGGAACGCACGATGAAGACTACCTGCTGGTCCACCGTCTCGAGGTAGCCGTCATGGCGGGTAATCCGCAGCGTCACGGGCGTCGGGATATCGGTCTCGAGCTCATCGAGCCGGCCGGCGCGAATCCACTGCGGCGCTCGAGGGACGAGGCTCCGGCCGACGGCGGCCTTCGTCAGCACGGTGGCCGCGGTCGCGCCGGTGGCGACCACCGAGGCCACCGCCGCCAGCCCGCCCGACAGCATGCTGAAGGCGACGCGGAGAAAGCTGCGGCGCCCGGGACCCGCGATGGGCGGTTGCAAGGCTGGGGATGCGTACGGAAGTTCCGAGTTCATGATGGCCCCTCACTTCGACGCCGCGAGCTTCTTTTCATACAGTTCCTTCTTGCGGGTTCGTGAGTCGTAGGTCACGAATTCGAAGATCGACTTCGCCTCCTCCGGACTAATCAACGAGCCGCCCTTGTCCATCATTTGCCTGATGTAGCGTTGCCACTCCTCGTCGAGGACGTACTCGCAGTTCACCGGCCGGGCCAGCGTGTGACACGCCGCGCATCGGTTCGCGAAGACCTTGTAGGCCTCCTTCATTTCGGGCGGATACTTCGAGACGTTGATCTTCGCCGGCCCCCTGTCGTAGGCGGTGATGCGAGGGTCGGTCGTGTAGCCACGCCGCTTTTCCTGCGCCTGCATCACGCCCATCGTGGCGGCAAAAATCGTCCCGAGCGTCATGACCACGGCGACTGTCGATTTCATGGGCGAGTCCTTTGCTGGAAGCGTGTCTGCGTCATCTGTCGTGCGGCCTAGAAGCTGAACACGTAGCCGAGGCCGAAGGCGTGCGAGCGGTACTTGAATGGTTGTTCGTTGGTCGGGAGAACATTGACAATGGCGCCTTCGCCGATCTGCAGACCCTCGTATCCCCAGTCGTCTGAGTTCATGCGCTGGTAGCTGTATTGCACGCGCAGCGCCTGTCCGGTGCGAAGGCGATAGGTGCCGCTGAAGATCAGATCGTCGGTGTCGGTGTAAACGCTCGGGAACGGCGTGGCCGGAATGTAAAAGGCGGCCACATTGGTGGGCGTCGCACCGGGTCCAATCAGGACGTTGTTGCCATAGTTGCCGCCGGTCGCGTTGTTCTTCGAGGTCGCCCGCGACACCACGATGCTGCCGAGCAACTCCAGCTCGCCGATTTGCTTGGTCAGGTTCACGCCGGCCGAGTGCACCAGGTCGCGGCGATCCGCAAACCAGTCCAGGCACGGGTCCAGCTTCGCGTTGTTGTTGCGCTCTTGCAGGGTCACAAAGCCGTTGCAGACCGTGTTGCCCGACAGGCCGGTCGCGCCGTTGACGTTGGTGCCGTTGCTGTTCACCGTGAAGGTATTACCCGCGCTATGGGAATGCAGATCCTCATAGGTGTAGAACGCGTTGAAGGTCACCGCCTCAAATGACAGGGTAAGGTCGGCGGTTCCGGCCAGCGTCCTGGCATCCTGGATGCCGTAACGGGAGTGCAGGAAGTCGTCGCCGCTGTAGTCCAGGTCGGCCGCGATCGACACGCGGTCGCTGGCGGCCCAGTCCAGCCCCGAACGGACCTTGTGGCGATCGCGATCGGCCACATCGAACCGGCGCAGGCCCGGCAGTTCGGCAATCCGGTTTTCCCAGGCGTAGACGTTGAGGTGGGTCTCGCTGTTGCCGGGGAAGAACACCGCGGCGTTGCCCGTCGGCGAGGGGAAGAAGCCCAGAGAAGGGCCCCAGCCGGTCAGGTTATTGGCCTGCAGGTAACTGGCGTAGGTCTCGCCGCCGGTGACCCCGGCCGGCGTCACACCGGCGTAAGGCACGAGCGCCAAAAAGGCGTTCTCGTTGTAATTTGACGCGCGTCGCGTGGAATATGCGTAGCCCACCCGCGCCGTGGTCTGGCCCAGACGCATCCGCCATTCCGCGCGTCCGGTGTTCTCCCAGGTGGTGTCCGCGTTCGCGCAGGTGATCCACGACCCCGGGCAGTGCCGATCGACCTGCTGGAAATCGTAGCCGCCCTTCAGCCACTGCCCGGGCGTCACCGCGTATTCCAATTCCGCCAATCCGATGTTCCGCTTCGTGTTGATATGCCGGTTGGCGCCGGCGTTGGTGGCGAGCACCGGGCCCAGCGGATTGTTCGGACCGGCGGCGAAACTGGCGTTGGCCGCCAGCGGCTGGTTGGCGTCCATGAACTGGAAGACGTGGACGTCCGTCCGGTTGTCGCGGTAGTCGTACTTGTACGCGGCGCTCGCCGTCAGCCGCTTCGCCGGCTTGGTAGAGAACCGCGCGTTGAACGCGGTGTTGATGACCAGCCCGTTGAGGGAGTTGACCGGCACCACCGGGGTGCTCTCGTCGATCAGGAATGCGTCGTTCTGCGTATTGCGCCCGTACGAGGCGTTCAAGGTCAACCGGGTCGTGCGGGACTTGTTGTACCCGCCAGAGAGGTTGACCTGGTTGAAGTTGGAGTTGGGCGTGCTGCTCATGGTGTTTAGCGTGCCCGGGCCCGACGGACCGATGGCCCAGTTCTGGAACGACATGAACGGGACGGCGTTCCTGAAGAATGAGCCGTAGTACCCGGCCTGGAAGAAGGCCTTCTTGTTGTGGAAGTTCAAATTCGAACTGAGCTGCGTGGTATTGGTGTCGATCAGGTCAGGAATCGTCGCCGAAATGTCGCCGCCGGTGGCGCGGCTGACGACGCCCATCGGCTTGGCCCCTTCCCGATGCTCGGGCCGGATGTTGACGTCGAGTCCCAGGGTCGGACTGAAGTTGTAGCCAAAGTCCAGGTCATAGCGGTTGCGGATCGTCGACAGGTTGACGTTCTGGAACAGCGCGAGGTCCGCATTGGCGGCGCCGAGTACACGCGACATCTGCGCCGACGTCGGCGTCAGCAGGCCGCCGAGCGTGGGGGAGGTCGTCTGCGTGTCGATGTACGGCGCCGTGGCAACGGATGGCGTCAGGCCGCGCGCGCTGATGACGTTGGTCACGTTGTTGGCGGCCGCGCTGCCGGCGACCGTCGGCACCTGCCAGCTTCCCGGCAAGGTGATGCGGTTGGTACCGGCGCCGGCGAAGGGCATCTGGAACGAGTCGGAACGGTTTCGCCGCACGCCGTTGTATCCAACGCTCAGCCGGTAGCGGCCCTGGACGCCAACCTCGGCGTAAATGCCGCGCGTGTCGAGGCCGAGATCGACGCCCGTCATGCGCCACCGCAGCGCACTATCGCTGTCGAACAGCCCGCCACCGCGCCAGTCGAAATGGCCGATGGCGAACCCCCCCTTACTGGGAAGCCCACTGTATTCCGCGGCCTTGTACGCCCCGTTGCCCACTCCCGCGGGACCCGCTTCGAACGTGCTGGTCGGCCGCGTCACATCCTGCGCGGCTGCCGGCCCCGCGGCTGCTGAAAATGCGAGTCCGGCCATCACGCCCCGCACGATCGCCGTCGAGACCCTGTTGAACGTTGTTGGTTTGGTCGTCATGACTGCCTCGTCAGAATGCGTTAGCGCGAGAACTTTGCCCCGGCCGGATGGTTCGAACCATGAACCAGCGGGTGGCAGGAAATACAGGCACGGGCGCCCAGTTGCTGGCGCGGGGCCCGGGCCCCCGGCTGCTGGGTGCCGTTAATCGTGGTCACCTTGCCGGTGGTCAGGTTGGCGCCGCTGCCGACCTGGTTGGCGTGGTCGCCGCTGTGGCAGTCCTGGCACAACACCGGCTGGCGCACCTTGAGCAGCGGCGCATTGGCCGAGCCGTGCGGCGTGTGGCACAGCGAGCAATCCTCGCTCACCGGCGCGTGCTCCCAGAGGAAGGGTCCGCGCTTCTCGGCATGACACGCGAAACACGTGTCGTTGACCGAGGCCTTGGCCATCAGGTGTGGCCCCGTCGAGCCGTGGGGATTGTGGCAGTCCGAGCACGACATCTTCGGCGCGGTAGCGAGGCTCTTTGACGCCAGCGGATGCGCCGAGATGCGATGCACCTGCGCCCGCTGCGTCTTGTGACACGTGAAGCAGACCTCCGCCTGGGTGGTCTTGCTCAACACCTTCTGATCGGGGGCATGGATGTTGTGGCAACTGTTGCAGGCCACGCCACGGCTTTCGTGCTGGCTGCCGGGCCAGTTCGTGCGCGCCTTCGCGTCATGGCAGGTGAGGCACGCAGTATTACGCGCCTCGGCCGCCGACAGGTTCGGTGATTTCTCGCTGAAGACCACGTCGGTGGGTTTCTTCGTGTCCTTGATGTGGACGGTGCTGTCACCGTGGCAGCTCTGACACGACGGCGCCGTCGCGTCGCCCTTCACGCCGTGGCGGGTTTGATAGATCGTCAGCGTGTGCTTGGGTGAGGAAGGGTCGTGGCACTCGGTGCACACGTTGTCCTTGTCCAGTGCGGCCTGGACCAGATTCCCCTGGGGCGTTGTCGCTTGTTGCGCTGGGGCCGCGCCTGAAGAGCGGGCCAGGACGACCGTCGTCACCGCCGTAAGCAGAATTACACTGGCAAGAACGGCCGCAGCGCCGCGGCCGGCTAACGTTTGATTTTTGGACATGCCCTCTCCACGAAAGTCGGATATCCGACCGAACGCTTCGATGTAGCGATGCAGAGGGGCGTACGAATAGCGCTTGCGCCGAGCCGGTGATCGATGAACCCGTTCACGCAGAATTCACGATCGACGGTACTCGCGGCGGTCTGTCGGGTGCGATGATCCCCTGTTCTTACCTGGCCTTCATCGTCACACGTTCAAATGGACGCGAAACGCAACCTCGATTGTCCCTTCACATCGATGGCTAATTGCGGAGGCGCTTCCGCAAATAACCCCAGAATTCAAGACCACAAGACCGAATTACCGAGCAGTCCTCCGCTCGATACATCTCGATACATGAGGGAAGTGGCAGGGAACGCTTTCGTAAGTACAGGCCGTTGCAGGAAAAGTGTGAAAAATTCCGCAATGGCAGAGCTCATCGGTGGGGCAACGCGCCGATGACCTGACCGGCCTCGAGCTCCAGCACCTTCAGGGCCGCAGCCGCCGCGTCCATGCGCGATGTTTCGCCGATGTTCTCCAGGGTGCTCGCGGCGTCGAACAGGCGGCCCGCCGACATCGTGGCGGCGGCGCCCTTGAGCGCGTGCGCGGCCTTGTGCAGCGCATCGGCATTCCGGCCGGTGACCGCAGCCTCGATCGCGGCCAGCCTCACCGGCAGGTCGTCGAGGAACAGCCGAATCACCTCGGTCATCAACGGCTCGTCGCCCGACAGCCGGCGCCGCAGGGCGGCTTCGTCGAAGGTCATCGGCCCATCGACGACCGGCTCGACACGGTTGGGGTCGCTTTGCTCTTCGACTACGGCGAACAGCCTGGCCGGATCGAACGGCTTCGACAGATACCCGTCCATGCCCGCAGCCAGGCATTTCTCGCGGTCGGTCTTCATGGCGTGCGCCGTCATGGCGACCACGCGAACGTGCTTGCCGGTGCCGCGTTCGCGCAGGCGCAGCGCGATGGTGGCGTCGAGCCCGCCCATCTCGGGCATCTGCAGATCCATCAGCACCAGGTCAAAGGGATCGCGATCGAGCAGCGCCAGCGCCTCGCGGCCGTCACGGGCCAGCGTGACGTGATGGCCGCGCCGGGTCAGCAGGCCGATCGCCACCCGTTGGTTGACCACGTTGTCCTCGACGAGCAGGACGCGGGCGCGCCGTCCGCCGGCGCCCATCGCGAGCGCACCGGCCACGGAGGCCTCGGCCGGCGCCGCGGCGAGCGATGGTGTGGCGCCAATCGCCCGTTCGATCGCGGCCAGCAAGTCGGCCGCGTACACCGGCTTGGTGAGATACACGGAAATCCCGAGATCCGCGCAGCGCGCCTGCTCGCCAGAGTCGGCGGACGAACTGAGCATCATGATCGTGACACCGCCCAGCTCGGGGTGCTCGGCGACTTCCGCCGCCACCGCGAAGCCGTCCATGTCCGCCATTTGCGCGTCGAGCAGGACCAGGTCGAACGGCCGATGGTCCGGCCCCGCCGCCATCAACGCCTCGAGAGCGGCCTGCCCGCTGGCGACGACCGTGGCCGTCATGCCCCAGCGCCGGACCTGCTCGGCGAGCACGCGACGGTTCACGGCGTTGTCGTCCACGATCAGCACGTCGAGACGCGGCGGCAGGGGCTCGGCGGTTGCGGCCTCCGGCGCGGCGGCGACGCCGAGCACGATCGTGAAATGGAACGTGCTGCCGGCGCCCGGCTCGCTCTCGACCCAGATCCGCCCGCCCATCAAGTGCACGAGTGAGGCCGAAATCGTCAGGCCCAGGCCCGTGCCGCCGAACCGCCGGGTCGTCGAGCCGTCCGCCTGCCGGAAGGCGGCGAAGATCGACTCGTGCTGAGCCGCCGGGATGCCGATCCCCGTGTCGGTGACGCTGACGTGCAGGGTCGTGCGGCCGTCCTGTCGCGCGTCTTCGCGAACGGCGATGAAGACATGGCCCTGCGGCGTGAACTTGAGCGCATTGCCGACCAGGTTCGTGACGACCTGCCGGAGGCGAATCGGATCTCCCACTACGCCGGCCGGCACCCCGGGATCGATGTCGCAAATCAGCTCGAGCCCTTTCTGGTACGCGTTGAGCGCGAGCGGCTTGAGCGCCGCCGCGATCAACGCGCGCGGCGAGAACGGCACCGCTTCGAGATCGAGCTTGCGCGATTCGATCTTGGAGAAGTCGAGAATGTCGTTCAGGATCGACAGCAGCGTGGCGGCCGAGGCCTGCACGGTGACGAGGCCTTCGCGCTGATCCGCGGTGAGCACGCTGTCGAGCACGAGGTCGGTCATGCCGATGATCCCGTTCATCGGCGTCCGGATCTCGTGGCTCATGTTGGCGAGAAATTCGCTCTTGGCGCGGCTGGCTTCCATCGCCCGGTCGCGGGCCGTCACCAGTTCCTCGTTGGTCATCTTGAGCTCGGCCGTGCGCTCTTCCACCGAGCGTTCCAGGTCGTCCTGCTGCAGCAGCAGCTGTTGATCGCGCTTCTGGACATCGCCCAGCATGGCGTTGAACTGGTCGATCAGCTCGCCGATCTCATCGGCGTCGCCGGCCTCGGCGCGGACGTCGTAGCGGCCGCCGCCGCGCACCAGGCGCATGACGTCGATCAGCCGACCCACCGGGTCGAAGATCAGCCGCGCTGTCTGGCGCGCCATGACGAACGCGATCCCGAAGGCGCCAACCAGCGTGATCGCGACGACCGCCGCGAAGTTCGCGAGCCGGTTCCAGATGTCGCTGGTGTCCGACTCGACGACGATGCTGCCGACGATCTCGTGGTTGAGCGAAATCGGCCGGACGACCCGCAGGCGACTGCCGTCGAACGCGGCCATCGCGTCGATTCCGGGCGGCCTGGCGTCCTGCAGCCAGGTCGGATTCAGCGGCAAACCGGGGCGCACGTAGGTGGCCAGCAGCGCGCCGTCGCGCGTGAACAGTTGCGCGTTGATGATGTTCTGGTCTTTGCCGGTGGCGCGCAGCGTTTCGGCCGCGGCCGCGGCGTCCTTGAACGTCAGCGCCGCAGTGCTGTTGGCGCCGACGACATCGGCCAGCATCTCGGTGTTGAGGACGACGCGGGACCGGCTGGTGTAATAGAAGACGATCGCAAAGACCGTACAGGACGCCACCACCGTCACCCCGGTGGTGGTCAGGATCGTCGCGGTGAGCTTGCGCCTCACCGATTGGCGGCGAAACCAGGCGACGAGGTTATTCCACATCACCGCCCCGCACGATCCGGGCGAGGCCGAGCAGCCGCGAGCTGATGCGGAGCCCCGCGACGCCGGCCGCTTCCGCGTTGATCGCGAAACGCATCTTCCCGTCTTCCAGGTAGAGCTCGATGATGCCGCCCGAGGTGGCGAAGCCCTTGCTGTCGCTCACGGTCAACACCGGGAGCCGCTTGAGCGCGGCCAATCCAGCCGCGGCGCGGCCGGCTTCGGCCTCCGTGATGAAGAGCAGGTGGCACCCCCGCCATGTGGTGCTGTCCTGCGGGATCGACACCACGAGCGCATGACCGTCGATGTTCCGGCCGCGGATCGTCTCACGTAGCGTCGAAGCGATCTGGTTACTGCCGGCGACGCAGACGGCAATGGGGGCGCCTGGCGGCAACGCCGGCCACTCGGTGAACTTCGCGAAGTTGTAGACGAACGCCGCCTTCACGTCGGCGACGTCCTGGGCGGCGGTGTCGGCGCTGCCGGCCGCGATCCCTGGAGCCAGCACGAGCGCCGCGGCCAACACGAGGCTGGCAGTGCCGAGCCACCCGGCACGACCACCGGTGCGCGGCGTCATGGCAGCGTCCACCGCACGCGCACGCTGGCGCTGCGCGGGACCTGGGTCCCCAGCAACAGCGAGCCAGTCGCCCCGAACTCGGCGTGCGCCGCATCGAAAAGGTTTTGGCCGATCGCCATGACGGACAGGCGCTTGGTGAACCGCCACTCGGCGGTGATGTCGGCTCGCGTGTAGGGCGCCACCTGCAGCTGTTCGAGCCGCCCGACGTGGAAGAGCGCGACGGCAAGTGTCGCGCGCGCGTCCGGCGACCACACCGACTCCAGCTGCCATTGCTGGCGCGGGCTGCTGCCGTCCTCCGCAGCAGCCTTGGGATCCAGGCTCGCCGCCGCAAGATGCGGGGTCAATGCGAACGCGGTATAGCTGCCGTCGAGGTGCCACGTCGGAAGCGGCGTCCAGCGGGCCGCCACCTCGATGCCGCGCGTCGTCGCTTCGAGCAGGTTGCCAAATTGGGCGGTGACGAGGATCCGTGGCGACGGTACGAATTCAACGACGGGAGCTCCGGGCTCTTGTGTTTGGAGTTGGCCATAGTGGCCGGCGAATCCCGTGACATCGATCGACGCCACCGTGGCCTCGAGCCGGTATCCGGCTTCGACGTCCACGAAGGTTTCGGTGGACGCCGCCGGATTGCCGAGCACCCGGACGACCAGCGGCAGCCCTCCTGGGCCCGGCACCGGCGGGTAATCCAGCCGAAGCCCCCTGTCGGCGAGCGATGGCGTCCGCAGGGCGCGCGAGGTGGCCGCCCAGAGACGCTGGCGGGGATGCACTTTCCACATCACGCGCGCGGTCGGCTGCACACCGGTCCCCGAGTCGGTGTCGTGCTGCACCTGGGCGCCGAACGTCACTGCCAGCCGGTTGTCGTAGGCCGCGATCTCATCCTGGAAGAAGGCGGTCCACAGCGCGTCGTCGTCATCGGGTGGGGTCAGCGAGAAGCCGTTGCGTCCGACGAGCGCTTCCCCGACGAACCGGTAGCTGCCTCCGAAGACCACGTCCTGGTGCGCACCGAGCGCCGTGTGGTACTGCGTGTCGAAGTCGAACGCGTGCCGGCTGTAGTGCCCGACAGGTTCCCGCCGATCCGCGAAATCGACGAAAGACTGCACTTGCAGGGTGGCGCCGCCGGCGCCGGTGTGCGTCCAGCGCGCCAGGAGGTGGCCGTCCGTGGCGTCGGAAGGATCGCGCACCAGCGGTTCGTCGGCGGCGGTGACCGGGTCGAAGTTTAGCCACAGCCCGCGCGTGTGACCGGAGGTGAACGCGCCCTCCACGACAAACGCGCCCGGCCGCCTGGCCCAGTCGGTGCGGAATCCCGCGGCGACGCTGTGGGACCGATCGTCGGCGCGCGTGCCGGGTTCGACGAGCGATTGATCGCGGCCGGTCCCTTGCGCAAAGACCCGATAGTGAACGGCGCCCACGGCCCCGCCGTAGCGGACGGCGGCCTGCACACCCATGCGCCCGGCGTCGGCGCGCACGAGTCCACCCTGCGTGTCGAGCGAGGTTTTCGTGATGATGTTGATCACACCGTTGACGGCGTTGGCGCCCCACATCGCGGCGCCGGGACCGCGAATCACTTCAATCCGCTCGATGTCATCAAGCATCAGATCCTGGGCTTCCCAGATCACGCCGGAGAAGAGTCGGTTGTAGGTGCTGCGGCCGTCGACCAGGACGAGGAGCTTGTTGGCGAACAGGCCGTTGAACCCGCGCACCGACACGGACCACTTGTTCGAGTTGATCTGCGCGACATCCACGCCCGGCGCCAGGCGAAGCAGGTCCGGGATCGTCGTCATGCCGGAGCGGCGGATGTCGTCGTTGGTGATGACGTAGACCGCCGCGGCGACGTCGGTGGCACGCTGCTCCTTGCGCCCGGCCGCCGTCACCTCGATGTTCATCAGCTCTTCGATCGACACCTGGCTGAGGTCGGGTGGGCGGCCTTGCGCAAGGCCAGGCGCCGGGAGGGCGACGAGACCACCCGCCAGCACCGCCGCGACGATTCTCGCGACGAGCGCAGCGGGCACCGGGAGCGACCGCGTCATTGTGACTTCCAGACCACGCTGACCGACGCGCTTCGTGGCACCAGCGTCGCAGCGGTACCCGCGCGACCCACCTGCTCCGCGTGGCTGCGATCGAGCAGGTTCTGCCCGCCAGCGACGATTGAGAGTCCGCCCGACAATGCGTACTCGAGCCTGGTGTCCACTCGCGTGTACGCGGGTACCCCCAGCTCACGTAACGCCCCGACTCGATAGATCGCCGCCATCCACTCGGCTCTTGGTCCGAGCTTGATCGTCGAGCGGAGCTGGGCGCTGCGAGCCGGTGCATTCCCGTCGAACCGATCTTTCGCGACGTCGGTGCTCGCCGGATCGCGATGGGGCACCAGGCGGAAGGCCGAGAACGAACCATCGAACCGCCATCGGCTATCGGGAATCCAGTTCGCCACGACCTCGGCGCCCGCCGTGTTCACGTCCAGGAGATTGCCGAACTGCGTGCGTACCAGCAGGTGCGCGGGCGCCGGCAGTGGCTCGAGCATTGGCGCAACCGGCTCGTTGGTTTGCAGGCTGTCGTAATGGCCGCGAAACGCCGCCAGGTCAACCGACGCGCGGTGTCCGAGCTGCAGGCGATAGCCCATCTCGGCGCTGACGAAACTCTCGCTCGAGAACGCCGGATTGCCCATGATGCCAAGCACGACCGGAATTCCCTGCGGCCCCGGAACTGTCGCGTAGTTCAGCCGCAGGTTGAGGTCGCTCACCGACGGCGTCCTGCGCGCGCGCGCGATCCCGGCCCACACCTGCTGGCGCTGGGGACTGATGTCCCACAGCACCCGCGCGGTCGGAGCGAGGCCCCAGGCCGCCACGGTGTCGTGCTCGAGGCGTCCGCCGAGCGTCACGCGCACGCGTGAGCCGGCCGCGAACTCGTCCTGAACGAACGCGCTGGCCACCGCGATCTCGCTGGCCGCCGGAGCCAGTGAATGAGTGAATGAGGCCGCGCTCCATGTGGACACGAATCGGTAACTGGCGCCCGTCACCACGTCATGACGGCCCACGGCTTTCGCGTGATACTGCGCGTCGATGTCGAAGATGCTCTCGTGCTCCGGGGTTCCGGCCTGGGTCCTGTAGCGCACGTCGGCCGACCCCTGTACCTGCCAGGACGATGGGCCGTCTGGTGTGCTGGTCCAGCGGCCCAGGACGTTGGCACTATTCAGGTCGCTCCTGGCGCCGGTCCAGGCCGGGATCCCTGAAGTCGGGCCCGCCAGCTCCAGCCAGAGCGAGTGGGAACGGCTTGCGACTGCTCCTGCGTCCAGCATCAACGCGCTCTTTTGGCCGGCCCAGTCCACACGCAAACCGCTGACGAGGCTGGTCCAGTCGTCGCCGGCTGGCGGGCCTGCTTCGAGGACCGTGTCCCCGTGGCGCGACCACTGCGAGAACACCCGGTAGGCCGCGCGACCGCGCGCGCCGCCGTACCGGGCGGACACTTGCGATCCGTCGAAGGTCGCCATGCCGAGCCGGACGAATCCGCCCTTCGTCTCTGACGCGCTCTTCGTCACGATGTTGATGACGCCGTTGACCGCGTTGGCCCCCCAGGTGGCACCGCCCGGCCCGCGGACGACCTCGATGCGATCGATGTCGTCGAGCAGCATGTCGATCGACTCCCAGTAGACTCCCGAGAAGCTGCGGTTATAGACGGACCGGCCGTCCACGAGCACCAGCAGCTTATTTGCATAGAGCTGGTTGAACCCGCGAATGGAGACGGCCCACTTGTCCGAATTGATTTGCACGACCTGCGCTCCGGGCACGAGGCGAAGTAATTCCGGCACCGTGCGGAGGCCGGAGCGGCGGATGTCGTCCTGGGTGATCACGAACACCGCCGCCGGCACGTCGACGACCAGCTGTCGCTTGCGCCCGGCCGCCGTCACCTCGATGTTCATCAGCTCTTCGATCGACACCTGGCTGAGATCGCGGGGGTGGCCCTGCGCGAGGCTTGGCGACGGAAGTGCCAGGCAACCAACCGCCAGCGCGGCCGCGAGGAATGAGCCGGAGGGTGCCACCTACGAAACATAGGCACGTCCGTCGATATTCCGGTGTTCAAATGGGCACAGCCCGGCGGATTGGCTACCGAACCGTCGCCGACGCCAGGTAGGTGCCACGCGCGCGCGCCGTCATCCCGGCATGACGGAGCCTCACGTGCAGCTTGTGCACGCGCCCGTCGAGCGCCGGCGGCTCGAAGCCGAGGACGTATTGGCTGTGGAGTTCCTGCGCGACGCGTGCGAACGTCGGGACGAGGTCGTCCTTCGAGCCGAGCTCGAAGTAGCCGCCTCCCGTTTCGCCGGCCACGCGCTTCAAGCCGGCGCCCGGCTTGGCGCCCATCTTCGCGTTGGCCGCGTACGCCTGCGGATGCAGCCCGATCGCGTAGACCATCACGTCCTGGGCGACCGCACGCTCGATCACCTTCTTCAGGCTGGCCTTGCTTTGCGTGTCCTCACCGTCGCTGAAGACGAGGATCACGCGCTGCCCAGTGACACCCCGCAGTTGATCGAGGCTCGCCAGCAGCGCGTCATAAAGGCGCGTGCCGCCGTCACAGCCCAAATCCTCGATCGCGTCCGCCAACGTCTCGCGATTGCCGGTGAAGCCCGGGCTGAAGGTGATGAGGTCGTTGAAGCCGCCAATCTGCGCCCGGTCGCCCGGCTGCAAGCGTCCGGTGAACTCGCGGGCAGCGTGGCGCAGCAACCGCAGCGTGCCGGTCATGCTGGCGCTGGTATCGAGCAGCGTGACGACGGTGATGGGCTGTTGCTCCCTTGCAAAGAGCGTCAAGGGCTGGCGGGTCTTGTTGTCGATGACCTCGAAGTCCCACTGATCGAGGCCGGGCACCAGGCGACGATCCGCGTCGGTGACAGTCGCGAAGATCGACACCACGTTCGAGCCGCTCTTGAAGGTCGGTTCCGCCGCATGCATGGCCACCGGAGTGGCCGCAAGCACCGCCGTCAATATGACTCTAAGCGACACTGCGCTCATGTAGGTAACTTAAAACACGTTAAGTCACTCTAGCAAGACCCAATTTCGTCAGTAGTAATTATGCGCGCTTCGGCACTATTCCAGCCGGATTTGCTGATACGGGCGCGCCACCATCGTCTCGGCCGCGGTGTGCCTGGTGATCTCGAGGCAGACGTCGCTTCGCGACTTCCAGAACAGCGAATCCGCCCGGGTCTGGCCGGAGGCCAGCGTCGGCGGCAGGAAGTCCTCGTCGTTGCCCTCGCCGTAGGTGATGAACCGTCGCGCCCGCGTCGTCTTCACCAGGTTGATCAGGAAATCCGGCGGGCAATCGCAGCACTCGACGTCGGCCAGCCAGCGTTCGCTCGTCACGTCCGGCTTCAGGAGGGCCAGCGGCGACAGTGCGCAGAGGAACGCGCGTTGTTGCCACCAGGTGCCGTAAATCGCGCGGATCGGTCCTTTGGCCGCCACCCATCTCGCCAGTTCGCCGGTGCTCACGATCGAATGCCCGGCGTTGTTGGGCGAAGCGTCGGAATACACGAGCACGCTTTGCGGGCCGAGTTCGGCGATGAAGACGTTGGCGCCGAAGCCGAGCACTTCGCGGCCCTCGCCGGTGAAGGGCAGCGCGTGCACCTGCATCACGCCCACCGGCGCCACCTCGCCGGTCGCCATCTCGCGCACGTCGGTGAAGCCCAGCATCCGCAGGTAATCGGCGCAGTGCGGCGTGAGCGGTTGATCGCTGCCGGCGGGCACGAACACCGGTACCCGGTGCGGCAGCAGCAGGAGCGAGGCGAGGTCCATCACGTCGGTGTGATGGTGCGTAAAGAAGATCGCATCCACCGGCCCTAATTGGCGGGCGCTCAGCGGTTGCTGCTCGAACGCGTCGCGCCATTCGTGGAGCACCGGGTCGAACAACACGCGGCGGCTGCCGCCGTCGACGATCAGGAACGCGTGGCCCATGTGGGTGCTCGTGAGCACGGTGGCGTCGTGCGCTTCGGGCACGAAGAGCGGGCCCGCGTCGGCCTTGGGAATCAGGCCGCCGATTTTTTCGAGCGCCGCGATCACGCCGCGCACGTCGCGATCGGCCAGGGCCAGGTCGAGGCCCGGCGGATAGTCGCCGCGCAGGACGTCCATGATCACCGCCAGCGCGCTCGCGCTCGACAGCGGAATCTCGACGCTGGCCTTGCGCTCGCCTTTCGAAAAGCGCAGCCGGATGGTCACCCGGTTGGTGGCCACGAAGCCCTCGAACCCTTCGGGCTTCGCGGTCAACTTCACCCGGCCGTCGGCGTCGCGCGTGGCCTCGATCCATCGCCAGGTTTCGGAATGCCCGGCGAGGTGCTTCTCGATGAGGGATTGGATCAACGCGCTGGCCCGCTCGCGCGGGAAGATCTGCGCGCGCACGGCGGCGGCGGTCGCCACGGCCTGCAGCGCCTCTTGCACGATGGTGCCGAGGCGCTCGAGCACGGCCACCAGTTCGGGGGCCAGGAACAGCGCCACCGGCGGCTCGATCCAGCGCAGCGGCGTGCCGTCGACGCGGAACTCCGCCTGGAGCGCGACGGTGGGATCCAGCGTCAGGTCAGCCAGCGACATGGGGCTTGTAGCTTACGCGGGCTGCTCCAGTTGAGCAATCGCGCGCATCCCGCCGAGGGAGAACTCCGCCACGTGACTGGCGATGGCGTCGATGTCGCTGGCCACTGGTCCCCATCGCTTGGACATCGACGGTGGCACCTGTTTGGCGAACATCAAGCACTGGCTATGGAGGCTGGCCACGGCGCGCAGCACGCGTGGATCGCCGGCCGGCACGCCCATGATGGTGGCCGCGATGCCGCCGAGGTAATCCATGCGCGGCCCAATCACTTGCTGCAGGATGAGATCCAGCGCATCGCTGGGCTCTTCCATCTCCCGGGCCATCAGCTTGTGGATCCACGCGCTGGGCCCGGTGCCGGTGAGCCGGCTCACAAAGACCTTCACGAACCCGCGAATCTGTTCTTCGGGCGAACTGCCCTCGCCCGCCCGCTGGCCGAGCTCGTTGGTCTCCCTCATCGTCTCGATCGCCGCCTGGACGACCTCGCGATAGAGTCCGGCCTTGTCGCCGAAGTGATAGTTGACCGCCGCCACGTTGGCGCGCGCCGCGCGGCAGATCTCGCGGACCGTAACTTTTTTGAAGCCGCGATCCGCAAAAAGTGTCGAGGCCGCCTCGATCAGCCGCTCTCGAGTCTGCAAATCCTGCGACGTTTTTGAGGGTTTGGGGCCAGACCCCTTTACAACTGTCACAGGGTTCTTTTGAACAGTAAGGTTGCGGAGGTCATCGCAATAATTGAGAACACCGTCAGGAATGCGAGGTCGAAGGTGATCGCGCCAAACCCCGTGTTCTTGAGCAGCAGGCACTTGAACGCATGCACGGCGTAGGTAAAGGGATCGACCGCGGCGATCACCTTCATCCAGCCGGGGAAGGCCTGCTGCGGGTAGACCGCGCCGCTCGGGAAATAAAGGAGCGTGTTGAGCACGCCGAAGATCGCCCGCGGCAGCAGCGGATCCGACACCCGCACCATGATCAGGAACATCATGCTGACCAGCGCCAGCGCCGTGATCACGATCACCACCGACATCTTGAACATGCGGATCGGATCGAGCGGGTTGGGGACACCGGCGATGATCGAGCCGATCGTCATCAACACGAAGCCGGCCATCACCGCCTTGATCGTGCCCGAGATGTTGAAGCCGGCGATCAGCTCCAGCCGCTTGATCGGGGTCACCAGGTAGCCCTCGTGCAGCCCGCGCGCCTTGTCGTCGATGAAGATGATCCCGCCGCCGATCATCACCATCATGAAGATCGACATCACCACCGACCCCGGCAGCAGGTACTGCACGTAGGGCACGTAGGGGTAGAGCTCCACCACGTCCAGCCGCGTCGAGCTGAACGTCCGCTCCTCGTGCGGCTTCTCGTTGAGGCCCGACACCAGCCCGCCGACCGACGCCGCCATCGTCGCCGCCACGAAGTTGTCGGTGTTGTCCTGGATGATGGCGAGCCGCGGCTCGCGGTCGCCGACGACGCGGCGGGAATAATCGGGCGGAATGGTCAGCACGCCGTTGACGCGGCCGGCGCGCAGGTCGTCGAGCGCCGAGCCCTCGTTGGCGTAGGCAATCGTCGAGAACGTCTTGGCGTTGGCCGCCACCGCGCCGGCCAGCTCGCGCACGCGCACCGCGGGAATGCCGCCGTCCTGGTCGACGACCGCAATCTTCAGGTTGCGGACATTGCCGCCAAAGGCGTAGCCCAGCACGATCAGCTGGATCAGCGGGAAGACCAGCGACATGATGATCAACAACGGACTGCGGCGGAACCGCCGCAGCTCGCGCTCGATGATGGCCCAGGTGCGATGCATATGTTCCTCTGTTGATTTGGAGAGCGGGGGCTTCAGCCCCCGCTGGCGACGGCCAAAGCCGTCGCCCTCCAGTATCAGCGCCTCATGATGAACTGACGGGGGGCCGGATCCTGCAGTGCGTCGCGCAGGTCGTGTCCCGTGTAGTGCACAAACACATCGTCCAGCGTGGTGCTCTTGACCGCCAGCGATTGCACCGTGAGGCCCGCGGCCTCGCTCGCCGCCACCAGCGCCATCGTCGTGTCCGGCCCCCTGGACGTGGCAATGCGAAAGACGTGTTCTTCGTTCGTCACCGACTGCACGTGCGGCAGCGCCTTGAGCTTCTCGGTCCAGCCCTCGGGCACCGCGGAGAAACTGACCTCGATGGCGTTCTGGCTCGGGATCGACGCCTTCAGCTTGAGCGGCGAGTCGAGCGCCACCAGCTTGCCGTGATCGACGATGGCGATGCGGTCGCACAGGCGATCGGCTTCGTCCATGTAGTGGGTGGTGAGCAGCACCGTGAGGTCGCGCTCGCGCTTGATCTTCTGGATCATTTCCCACACCGCCACGCGCGACACCGGATCGAGGCCGGTGGTCGGTTCGTCGAGGAAGAAGATGCGCGGCTCGTGGACCAGCCCGCGCGCGATTTCGACGCGCCGGCGCATGCCGCCGGAGAGATACATCACCTGCTTGTCGCGCCACTCGGCGAGATCGACCGCGGCGAGCAGCTCGTCGATCAATGTCTTCCGCCTGGCGCGCGGCACGCCGTAGAGCTTCGCGAAGATGATCAGGTTCTCCTCGACGCTGAGCTCGGTGTCGCTCGTCATCGCCTGGGGAATCACGCCAATCACCCGCCGCACCTTGTCTGCGTCCTTGAACACGTCGAACCCGCCGACGATGCCCTTGCCGCTGGTCGGCGGCAGCAACGTCGTCAGCATGCGGATCAACGTCGACTTGCCGGCGCCGTTGGGCCCGAGCAGCCCGAACACCTCGCCCGGCTGCACCGCAAACGACACCCCGTCCACGGCGGTGAAGTCGCCGAACGTCTTCTTGATGTTGACTACTTCTATGGCACTCATGAGGTCCCGTTTTAGAGCGGGGGCTTCAGCCCCCGCAAGCCCGGGCGACGGCTAAAGCCATCGCCCTCCATCATGTTGGAGAGCGGGGGCTTTAGCCCCCGCTGGCCCAGGCGACGGCTGAAGCCATCGCCCTCCATCATGTTGGAGAGCGGGGGCTTTAGCCCCCGCTGGCCCGGGCGACGGCTAAAGCCATCGCCCTCCATCATGTTGGAGAGCGGGGGCTTTAGCCCCCGCTGGCCCAGGCGACGGCTGAAGCCATCGCCCTCCATCATGTTGGAGAGCGGGGGCTTTAGCCCCCGCTGGCCCGGGCGACGGCTAAAGCCATCGCCCTCCATCATGTTGGAGAGCGGGGGCTTT
>JBDTMB010000040.1:0-20291 GCA_039934485.1 Vicinamibacterales bacterium | reverse complement strand
CTGATGCTGCAGCTGAAGAAGCGCTTCAGCCACAACTACAGCGCGCAGGTGTCGTACACGCTGGCCAAGTCGCGCGGCAACACCTCGGGGAACGGCGCTCCGGTCAGCAACTTCCAGATTGGCCAGGACATGCACCTGGAGTTGAACGAAGGACCGACGGATTTCGACAACCGCCACAACTTCACGGTCAGTGGCACCGCGCTGGTCCCGCATACCGGCGGGCTCAACCTGAGCTGGGTGGCCCGCGCCCTGAGCGGACGGCCG
This sequence comes from Vicinamibacterales bacterium, assembly GCA_039934485.1. Lineage (GTDB taxonomy): Bacteria > Acidobacteriota > Vicinamibacteria > Vicinamibacterales > UBA2999 > 12-FULL-67-14b. Next base: position 20,027 of record JBDTMB010000040.1, on the reverse strand, counting down.
TTCACGCTCACCAACGCCAATTTCGACCCCGATCTGAACGGCATTCTCGCCGAGCCGCTCCCGGCGGGTGACTATGCCGGCAACGGCAAGAATGCGTTCACCGTCAAGAACTACACCGCTGAGCGCAACGGCGCCTATGGACCGGGCTTCTTCAGTCTCGACATGCGCTTCGGCTATGGCATCAAGGTGCAGTCGCACCGCCGGCTGGAGATTTCCGCGGACGTGTTCAACCTGTCGAACCGGACGAATTTCCTGAACCCCACCGGCAATCAGGCGTCGACGCAGTTCCTGTTGCTGACCGCTTACAGCACCAGCTACGCGCCGCGCAAAGTGCAGCTGGGCTTACGCTTCGAGTTCTAGACTCGTGGCCATGGGGGGACGCGTGGCCTTCGGCCACGCGTCGGACTCGGCCACTTCCGTGGCCTCGTGGGAGTCGCTCGCTCGCGCTCGCTTCTTGGGCGCCTCGCTTCGCTCGGCGTCGGAAGTATACGGGCGCGGCCGACTCATGAGAGGATCCCGCCATGTCTCATCGAACTGTCTTCTCAGTCCTCGCCGCCGGCGTCGCGGTGGCCGCGCTTGGATCACACCTGGTGGCCCAAGGTGATCTGCTCGCCCGCGCCAAGGCCATCCATAAACAAAGCATCGTTATCGACGGGCACAACGACTATCCGTGGGCGTTGCGCGGTCTGGACCCCGGGCGCGACTTCGCGAAAGCCGACATCACCAAGCCGGTCCCATCCTTGATGACCGACATCCCGCGCCTGCGCCAGGGCGGGCTTGGCGGGCAGTTCTGGTCGGTGTACGTGCCCGCGACGATGATGGGGAAGGAAGCCGTCCGCGCGACGATGGAGCAGATTGACATCGTGCACCGGATGACGAAGCGCTGGCCGGAGACGTTCGAGCTGGCGCTGACCGCAGCGGATGCCGAGCGCGCGTTCAAGGCCGGGCATGTCGCTTCGATGATCGGCATGGAAGGCGGCCATTCGATCGACAACTCGCTGGCGGCCTTGCGGATGTTCCATGCGCTGGGCGCGCGTTACATGACGCTCACGCACGGCAGCAACCTGGCGTGGGCCGATTCGGCCACCGACAAGCCGGTGCTCGGCGGCCTCTCGAAGTTCGGCGAAGAAGTGGTGCGGGAGATGAACCGGCTCGGCATGCTGGTCGATCTCAGCCACGTCTCGGCCGACACCATGGAAGACGCGCTGCGGGTGAGCGAGGCGCCGGTGATCTTCTCGCACTCGTCGGCGCGCGCGTTGTGCAACGTCCCCCGCGACGTGCCGGACAACATCCTGCAGATGCTGCCGAAGAACGGCGGCGTGATCATGGTGACGTTCGTGCCCGGCTTCATCTCGCAGGAAGTGGCCGACTACGAGGCCAAGCCGGAGGAATGGCGCAAACAGAACCCGAAGCCGCGCGCGACCCTGTCACAGGTGGCCGATCACATCGACCACATCCGCAAGGTGGCCGGCATCGACCACATCGGCCTCGGCGGCGACTTCGACGGCATCACCGACGTCGTGAAGGGTCTCGAGGATGTCTCGACCTACCCGGCGCTGACCGCGGAGCTGCTCAAGCGCGGCTACCAGGACGAGGACGTGAAGAAAATCCTCGGCCTGAACGTGTTGCGCGCGTTCCGCCAGGCCGGCGAGGTCGCGGCCCGGTTGCAGAAGACCCGGCAGCCATCGACCGCGGTTATCGACTAACGGGGTCAGACACCGTCACTCGGCTCTCAGGGCGATCAACGGATCCACCGTGGTCGCCCGGCGCGCCGGCACGAAGCACGCGAGCACGCCCGCGACCAGGAACACCGCGGCGACGCCCGCGAAGATGATCGGATCCCTCGGCGCCGTCTGATACAGGTAGGCCGAGAGCACGCGGCCGGCCGCCAGCGCGCCGCCGATGCCGATCGCCAGGCCAATCGCCACCAGCGCCAACCCCTGCCTCAAGACCATCGTCAACACCGACTCGCGGCTGGCGCCGAGCGCCATGCGGAGGCCGATTTCGCGGGTGCGCTGGGTGACCGAGGTGGCAATCACGCCGCCGATGCCCGCGAGGGTCACGAGCAGGGCGAGCCCGGCGAAGACGCCGAGCAGGGTGGCGGTGAGCCTCGGCGCGGCGAGATCCTCGGACCGGAGATCCTCAAGCGTCTGGATCGCTTCCACCGGTTGATTCGGATCGACGGCGTGCACGGTGTCCCGCAGGAGCTGGGAGAAGCCGGCGGGGTTGCCCTGCGTTCGCACGAGGACCTGGCCGCCAAACCCTTGCGTGGTCTGCGCCAGCGGCACGTAGACCTGCCCCACCGTGTCCCTGGCGATCCCGAACTGCCGCACGTCGGCGACGATGCCCACCACCGTGAGCCAGTGTTCGCCGCGATCGATGGAGACTCGCGAGCCGACCGGATCGGCGCCGTCCCACTGCTTGGTCAGGGAGCGGTTGATCACGACCACCGCCTGATTCTCTTCGCCATCCAGGTCGGTGAAGGCGCGGCCGCTGACGATGGGGATGCCGAGGGTGTCGAAATACTTCGGGCTGGCAATCCGGATGTCGGCGGTCGGCCGGCGATCGGGATCGTCGGTGACACGGCCTTCGATATCAAAGCGCGTCGTGCCCGGCACCGACCCGGCGAGCGGCACGGCGTTGGTCACCGCGACCGAGACGACGCCCGGCTGCGCCTGCAGGCGCTCGATCATCGGCAGGTACAGCCGGCGCAGGGCGTCGATGCTGCCATAGCGCGAGAAGTTGCCGTAGACCTGGGCCGAGAGCACGCCGTCGGTGCGATACCCGGTGGGCACCTGCTGCAGGCGATAGAAGCTGGCGAGCAAGAGGCCGGCCCCCACCAGGAGCACCACCGAGACCGCGACTTGCGCGACGATCAGCGCGCCCTGCATCCGGCGGCGCCCCCTCGCATCGCCGGTCTGCCCGCCGCCGCCCTGCCTGAGCGCCGACATCACGTCGATGCGCGCGCCGAGCGCCGGCAACGTGCCGAACAACATGCCGGTGACCACCGAGATGCCAAGCGTGAAGGCGAGCACCGAGACGTCGATCGACACTTCGCCGGTGCGGGTGGTGAAGCGGCCGACAAAGGTCGTGAGCATGCCGACGGTGGCCCAGGCGAAGATCACGCCCACCACACCGCTAGCCACGGCCAGGAGCGTGCTTTCGGTGAGCAACTGCCGGACGAGGCGGCCGCGGCCGGCGCCGAGCGCCGCCCGCATCGCCAGCTCGCGATCGCGGCCCAGCATGCGCGCCAGCGTGAGGTTGGCGACATTCGCGCACGCGATCAACAGCACGAGCCCGGTGATGCCCAGCAGGATCAACAGCATCTCGCGCGCGCCGTCGGTGAGCGCGCTGCGCACTTCCCTGGTCGTGGCCTGGAAGCCCGAGGTCGCAGCCTTGTAGACGCCGGCGTTGTCGCTGGTGAAGTGATTGCAAATCGTCGACACGGCACTCGACGCCTGCTCGGCGGTGACCCCGGGCTTGAGCCGGCCGAAGACGTTGAGCCCGGCAAAGGCGCGGCGGTTCGACGCCATGTTCTTCTCCGCGGCGGCCCTGAACGGGCAGGCCAGCACCGGCATGTAAACGTCGTTCTCCTGCGGGTAGTGCGGCACGTTGGGCAGCACGCCGATGACGCGGTGCGGGCGGTCGTTCATCTCGAACACCTGTCCGATGATGTTGGGGTCGCTGCCGAACTTCGTGCGCCAGTAGGTGTGGCTCAACATCAACACCGCCTCGGCGCCGGGGACGTCATCCGAGGCGATGAAGCTGCGGCCGAGGATCGGCTTGATGCCGAGCAGATCGAAGAAGTTGTGCGACACCACGCCGGTGTCGACGGCGTCGGGCTCGCCGCGATTGATCAGATCGAAGTTCATCTGGTGGTACTCGACCAGGCCGTCGAACACCGCCTTGGCCTGCTGGCGGTAGTCGTAGTACTCGGCCACCGCGACGCCGATGCGGGGCCGGCCCGACAGCGGCGCCGACTGCTGGACGATCACCAGCCGATCGCCGTGTTCGTACGGCAGGGGCTTCAGCAGCACGCCGTTAATCACGCTGAAGATCGCGGTGTTAGCGCCGATGCCGAGGCCAAGGGTGAGGATGGCCAGTAGCGCATAGCCGGGCCGCTTCACCAGCGCGCGGGCGCCGTAGCGCAGGTCGGCCAGCAGCGTTTCGATCCAGCTGACGCCGCGCGCCTCGCGGGTTTCTTCCTTGTGCTTTTCCATGGGTCCAAAGCTCCTGAGCGCCCGGCTGCGGGCCTCGTCGCGGCTCATGCCGAGCGCGACGTTCTTGTCGGTTTCCATTTCGATGTGAAAGCGCACTTCGGCCTCGAGACCGCGATCGAGCTCGCCGCCGCGCCACAACGCTGAGAGTCGTTTCCACATGGCTTATCCCTCGCTGGCCAGGATCTTCGCGACCGCCCCGGTCATCCGCTCCCAGGTGGCGGTCTCTTCGCGCAATTGCTTCTGCCCCGTCTTGGTCAGCTGGTAGAACTTGGCTTGCCGGTTGTTGTCGGAACTGCCCCACTCCGACTCGATCCAGCCCGCGGTTTCGAGGCGCTGCAGCGCCGGATAGAGCGAGCCCTGGTTGACGCGCAGGACGTTGCCGGAGACCTGCTGGATGCGTTGCGAGATGCCCCAGCCGTGTTGCGGCCCGAGCGCGAGCGTCTTGAGGATCAGCAGGTCCAGGGTGCCCTGCAGCAGGTCGAGGGTTCGTGTCGCCATTCGACAAGAGCTTGACCCGGCTCTTGTCGGATGTCAACAGGAGTGGGGGAAAGAGGCGGGACGAGTGATGGGATGCCGGGAGGCGACGCCGGGACGCTGGTCGGGAGGCGACACTTATCGGGAGAGGACGCTTGTCGGGAGAGGCCTTCCCGACGGGAGATGTCTTCCCGACAAGAAGTGCCCTCCCGACAAGAAGTGCCCTCCGTCAGAACACGAATGGAATCAGGCGCTTGGTCGCCGCCTGGTAGACGCGGTAGGCCACGGCGTTGGGTCCAAGCAGCATGCGCCGTTCCTCCTCGTTCGCCGAGATGACGTAGCAGGTGATCATCCCGACCGCGGTCAGGCCCAGGATGGGGCTGTGCATGGCGACCGGGGCGGCCATCCAGGCGATCGAGTAGGAGAGGTAGATCGGGTGCCGGATGAACCGGTAGGGGCCGGTGTTGAGGATGCGATCGCAGCGCGGCTCGTAGACGAACGTCCGCGTCATCGGCGTGCGGCGCGCGGCCTCGATGGCAGCCAGGAACAGCGCCAGCGCCACGCTGTACATGCCCACCCCGATGCCCGCCCACGCGGCGTTGGCGGTATCGAGCAGCAACAGGCTGATGCCGTGAGTCAGGCCCACCACCACGCTCAGGTCCTGGAAGAAGCGCTGCATCCGCGTCAGCACCGGCGGTTGCACGAAAAAGTTCTGCAACGCCACGGCAAAGACGATCAACGTGGCGCCACCGGCCACGGCCAGTGCCACTTCGAGCAAGGTGTCCGGCCGCGACAACACCTCAGCAGCCTCGGTCGATCGATCGGTAAACCATGCCCGTCCTTCGTGTTTGCGCAGAAACTGATCGCGGTAGCGGCCGACCCGGCCAAATCGTAGAATACTCTCTGTCGAATCCGATGTTCAAACGCCTGATGCTCTTTGTCAGCACGTTTCGGAAGGCCCGCCGCCTGGGCTTCGGCACCCTCGACGCACTCCGCGCCGCGCGCGTCAACTCGCGCTAGGCCGCAGGGTCTCGCTCTCTTGACTTCTCACCTTTCACTTTTGACTTCAGGCTGCGTTTTTCAGCAGCCTGCTGGACTAGCGTCCGGGCAGTGGCGCGTGCCAGAGGGCATCCATCACCAGCACCCCGGTGAGGATCAAGATCACCGCAATCACCAGCCACAGCACGACGCGGCCGAATTCGCTCTCCGCCGGGTCCGTCGGCCGTGCCGTGAACGACGGCCTCGGCACGAACATGCCGGTGTGGCGTGCATACGCGCGGTAGCGCGCGGCCAACGGGGTCCGGTCGAAGAGCGCTTCCTCCTCGGTGGCCGCCACCGCATAGCTGGCGATCATCCACAGCGCCGACACCAGCAGCCACAGGTTGCCGGTCGCGATGGGCGCACCCAGCCAGATGAACCCGTATGCCACGTAGATCGGATGGCGCACGTAGCGATACGGGCCGCCGTCCTCGAACGAATCCGGGGGCACTTCCGAGAACGACAAGTAGGGCGGCTGCCGCTTGAGCGTCTCCTGGGCCCACAGAAACAGCAGCAGCCCGGCGAGGTAACAGGCGGTGCCGACCGCCATCGCCGTTCGATTGAGGCCGCGACTGATGATCAGGGTGGTGATGTGGGCGAGCGCCAACGCGATGGCGGTGACCTGGTTGAGGCGCATCCGCCAGAACGCGCCTTCGACCGGCCTGCGGAAGAAGTGTGCAGCGGCAACGCCGAGGACGATGTAAGCGACGCTCGCACCCAGGATCAGCGCGAGCTTCAGCGGTACAACGGAGAGGGGGGACTCCATCTATTCTCTATCCCTAATAGACGGACATGTTGGCCGATTCTCTCGCGGCCAACGGCGGGCCTCACACGGGCGGCCCGATGTTCCTCGTGCCGGGGATGCTCCAGTAGTAGCCGACCAGCACGTGCTCGAGCTTGAAGATTGCGGTGGCCAGGTTATCCAGGGGAAACCCGGCTTCGCGATTGTCGTTTTCCGTGCTCGGGCTCTCCCCGTCCTTGTGCGACCAACGGCCGCCGCCGCTCTTGTCGAGTCGAAAACAGTGATAGTCGTGGAAGACCGGCTGTTGGACACCGTTCTCAAGCCTGGTGCCGCGGCGATCCCGCAGGCAAACAGCAATCAGGTGCGCGCTGGCGGCGGTGGAGCAGTGCGCGGGAAGCGTCTTGGGATTGGCGCCGACCGCTACTAGTCCGTCGGAGATCAGGCGCGCATGCATCTCCGCCTCGGTAACGGGCGTCCAGCCTTGGCGACCCGGCTGTGCATCGTCGATATTGGAAAACTCGTTGTTGGCGTAGTTGTAGCAATTGTTGTCGCTGATGCCCGGGTGCCGGTCCCACTTGCTCTTGGGAGGCGCCGGCTGAAACACCGGGGCGCCTTCGCACGACGGCTTGGGCTGCCCCGGCGCAGCGCCGATGACCGACTTCTCCTCGTTAAGGACGACGATGGCGTTCTGGAACTCCAGCTTGTTCACGACGGCCATGAAGTTCACGGGCAGGGCCCTGAACAGCCGCTGTTCCAGGTGACGCCCGGCGTCGAGCCGGACGACCTCGCTGGCCGAATCGAAGACGTGTTCGGCGTGGATCACGAACAGGCGGCGCTTGCCGCCCTCGACCAAATGCACCGCGACGCCGCCGTACCAGGAGTTGGGCACCAGGTATTTGTCGGACTGCACTCGGATGGGCAGGGCCAGGATCTCGCGCTTGAGCGCGTCGAAGAACGCCTGGGGCTCGGCCCAGCGCGGATTGGGAGCGCCGGCAAACAGCCTGATGCCGATGTAGTTCTGTGTTGTCCAGGTTGCTGCCGGCACGTTACGACCTCCGCGGAAGCATGCGGCCGGGATGATCGACCACCGGCCGGGTTTGTTGTCCGACGCCGAGCACGTACATCGCGGACTCCTTGACACCATCGACGCCAATCACGCGCTCCAGTTCGCTGTCGCGAAACGCAATCGTCTGGAACGGCGCCAACTGCATCGTCGTGGCCAGCAGCGCAAACGTCTGCGCGAGGTGCCCGGCTTCAATCAGCACCGACCGATAGGCCCGCGTGAACGGGTAGCGCCACATCGGACGCTCGAAGCACGCCGTCATCACGATCGCCGCGGCACAATCGCGAAAATAGTGCTGGTTGGCAAGGATGCGGACAAATCGATCGCGGGGCAGTCGCGGTCCAACCTTGACCAATTCGTGCGTGGCCGAATCGTAGTGATACACCGCCGGCGCGAGGCCCGTGACCCGGTGCGCGATCACGTACGCCTCACCAGGGTGACGAGAACCGCCCGAGGGCGAAGTCCTGAAGACCACCTTTCCCTGGCCCCGTACGACGCCGCACCGCTGGATTCCCCACGTCAAGCCCATCAAGGTGGCGAGCGAAGCCAGGTCGATTGGGGCCTGACGAAACTGGCGCCAGGTTCGCCGGGACTTGAGCGCCAGGCCCAGTTCGCCCATGTCGCGCGCGGCCGGCAAGGGCGACCGCGGCCCCGCCGACGTCTTGGTCGGCACCGGCTGGGGAATGGTCTTGGCCTTCTCGACGAGCGGCAACTCGTACTCGAGAATGTCGAGTGGATAGACAGAATCCCGGGTGGCGAAGTGGAAGAAGGCCGCTTCGGGCAGCCAATCGCTCCAGGCGTACTTCTCGCCGCGATCACCTTCGCGCTCTGCCAGCCCCAGGCCTGCCAGGCTCTCGAACAGCGAGGCGACCTGTCGCTCGGCTCCGATTTCCGGATGCAGCTTCGCAAACGACTCCGGCGTGTGCCAGTTTTCCATGGCATCCAGAAGCGGGACGACGGAGGCCGGCGCGGTGCGCCGGGTCTGGGTCTGGCAGTCGAAGTAGACGAACCCGGAGTTGGACCAGTACGTCACAAGAGTCCGGGAACGCCGAAATCGCGGCGACTGCGACGAACCCGCACGGCGCCGTGATGCCACGTCGCGCTACTCGTAGTCGAACATCAAGTTCGCGGTCTGCTGCGGACACATCAGGTTGGCGACGGCCTCCGACGCTTCAAGGCCTTTCAGAATGACCTCAGCCGTCGACAGGAGGTGCTCGTTCTTTCGGTGCGTGGCGATCAACCCCTTGTCCTTGGGGTTGGCCTTCACCGCCTTGGCGCTCTTCGACACGGCGCTCCTGCCCTGTTTGATCGCTTCCTTGATCTGGATCATCGTCGTCTTGATCGGGACTTTGACCGGCGCAGAGGACACGGTCACGGGGGGCTTGGCAGGCATCGAAGATCTCCTTTGGTCGATTGATTGAACGTTACGGACGTACGCCCATGCGAACGAGCAGTTGTTGAAATCGTGGATCGCCGCGAAGCGCGTCCACTCGCGGATCGACGCCAATCCACAACGTGTTGGCGACATGGTCTCGAGCCGAGGCTTCGAGAATTCCGAGCGCCCGATCGCGATCGCCTTGTGCCAGCGCCAGGTACGCTTCCTGGTCTGGAGATGAGGGCTCGCCCCGGCGCTCGGCGTCGGTCAACTCCGCGACGACGGCCTGCATTTGGGAACGCCTCCCGTCCGAGGCGAGGATTCTCGCATACTCGGCCAGCCACTCCGGGTAGCGATTCGTGGCCAGGGCCGTGTCGATGGCAGTGAGGGCCGCGTCGGTCTTGCCCTGCGCGGCATAGACCCGACCCAGCATGAAATGTGCGGCCGTAAATGCGGGATTGACAGCCAGCGCGCGTTGGATTTCGCGGACCGCCTGATCATAGTCGTGGGCGTAATAGAAAAGGATCCCGAGCGAGCTGGAGCGAAAGGCCTCGTTCGGCTCCCGTTGCTGGTTACGCTTCCCGAGTTCGATGGCTTCGTCGAGACGGCCAAGCGCGGCGAGCAACATCGAGAGGCGCTGGCCGACTGACCCATCGTTCGGATCGACCTCGAGGCCACGCCGGAAAGTCGCTTCGGCGGATCGGAAATCCCAATCCTGGTAAAACTCGATGGTTCCCCGGACCAGGTAGCCCTTGCCCAACTGGGGGTCGAGCTCGAGCGCGCGATCGGCCGTCAGTTTGATTTCGGACGCCCGGCGAACGCGATCCGAAGCGTTTGGCTCCGTCGAGTAGGCCCAGATCTCCGCGTAGCCCATTTCCGCCCAGGCGGGCGCGAACGCGGGTTCAATCTCGACGACCCGGCGAAAGTGCGAGACGGCCTCGTCCTGCCTGGCGGGCGCGAACGAGCGTAGCGACAGGCCCTTCAGATAAGCGTCAGCGGCTTCTGGATTGAGCGGCGACTCGCTTTTGGTCAGGCCTGCATTCTCAACCGGACTGAGGGTCAGGGCCAGCCGCGCTGCCACCATTCGCGCGATCTCCGCTTGCGCCGAAAGGATCGCAGACGGTTCGCGCGTGAGTTCTTCGCCCCAGAGAATGTCGCCGCGTTGATCGGTCAATTGGACAGCGATGCGCACTTTGCGGTCGACCTGCGCGACCGAGCCGGCCAGGAGCAGCTGCACTGGCGCCGCGGCCGAGAATGACGACACCCGCAGCGAGCGCACTCGGGCGAGGTTGGAGATCAACACCTCCGTCAGGCCATCGGCGACGTACGCTTTCGACGGATCACCCGTCAGGTTCTTGATTGGCAACACCGCGATCGATCGGATCTCGGCCCCCGGTGGAGCGACCGGTGCGGCTCCCGGCCCTGACAACAGCGTGAAAGCCAGCGCGCCAATACCCACCGCCACCGCCGCGAGGAGTGCGATCGATTTCGGCGTCAGGCCCTTCGCCTCCGGCTTGGCGAGCGGCGACAGCGCCGACTGGATTTCCTCGACCGACGCCTGGCGCATCGCCGGATCGCGCTCCAGCGCGCGCGCGACGACAGCGGCATACGCCGGCGGCACGTTCGCGCGCACCTCCTTGAGCGGCGTGACCCGGCCGTCCAGGTGCGCCTGCTTCAGCTCGCCGAGCGACTTGCCGTCCACCGGGAAGCGTTCGGAGACCAGGTAGAACAGCAACACGCCGAAACTGTAGATGTCGGTGGCCCTGGTCGCGTCGGCGCCCGCGTGAAAGAGCTCCGGCGCCATGTAGCGCGGCGTGCCGGCGATGTCCGACAGCTGATCCGAATCGCGCGCCTCGGGGACGACGCGGCCGGCGCCCAGGTCCATCAGCACCACGCGCCCGGTACTTTCGCGGACCACATTCTGCGCCTTGACGTCGCAGTGCAGCAGGCCCGCGGCGTGCACCGCCGCAATCGCGCGCGACACGTCGACGCCAATCTGCGCCGCCTCGCGCGGATCGATCGGCCCCTTGTCCTTGACGATCTGATCGAGCGTGCGCCCGTGGATCAGTTCCATCCAGAGCCCGGCCACGCCGTCGACGACGTCGGCGCCGTCGACCGTGACGACGTGCTCGTGCCGCACGCGCGCCAGCATGCGGCCTTCCTGCATCACCACCTCGGGATCGTGCGCGCCGTGAAACAGCTTCAGCGCCACCAGCCGCTCGAGCCGCGTGTCCCACGCCCGGTAGACGGTGCCGTAGGATCCGCGACCGACGATGTTCAGCAGATCGAGGTGGCCCCACCTGGCGCGATCGGGCATCAGGTTGGGCGGCGTATCGGGCGCCACCGGAAGAATCTCGTGCAACTGGCGATGCCCGGCGGCGATGCGCGAGATCACGGCCAGTTCGTCGGCGACCTCGCGCTCGGCATCGGATCCGAGCGTGGAGGAAATCGACTGCCAATCCACCACCTCGCCGTCAGCGATGCGGCCGGCGGCGCGGACCAGGGCGTCATTCGCCATGGCGCATCTCCTCGGCAAGGCGCAGCAGCGCGCGGCTCACCATCATCCGCGCGGCATCCGCGGTCGGCTTGTTCATCGCCTCCGCGATCTCCGCGTAGGAGCAGCCCATTTCGACCCGCGCAATCACGGCTTCGCGCGACTCGGCGTCGAGCCTGTCGAGCGAGCGGTCGTACTTGGCCAGCACTTCCGATCCAATCGCGGTTTCAAGGGGCGATCGGCCGTCGCCCGGAATCGTCGAGTCGAGCGGGCTGGGCGTGGGCAACCGGCGCTTGCGGCGAATCTCGTCGCGAATGCGGTTCATCACGGCGCCGCGCAGGTAGGCCTGCAGCGCGCCTTCACCGCGCGCTTCGAAGTGATCGAGGTTGGCCACGCTCCGGATCAGCGTGTCCTGCACCAGGTCGTCGGTGTCGGACAGGTCGCGCGCCCACCGCGGCAGCCGCCCCGAGGCCCAGCGGCTCAGCCTCGGCAGGTAGCGGTCCATCAACTGGTTGAGCGCAGCGGTATCGCCCTGGCGAATCCGGTCAAGCAACACGAGCGTCGCCGACGGATCGCTGGGCGCTTGTCGAGATCCGGGGGGCGGTGTTCGGTTTTCCAGTCTGCCTCGTTTGGGTAGATACGGGAGCAATTGTGCCCCCACCCGGAGCAGAATGCCATGGCCTACCCCCTCGAGTTGCACGTCGAGTCCCTCACGGCTCGCGAACACCAGATGGCCCATGCGGTGTCCAGAGGCCTGCGAAACCGCCAGATCGCGGCGGAATTCGGGATTAGCGAAGAAACGGTGAAGAAGCACCTGGCCACCATCTACGACAAGCTCGGTCTCTCGGGACGAGTCGAACTTGCCATCCACGTCCTCCAATCGAGGAGGAACGTGGATGATGGTGCTACTCCGGACCAGAGGCCCGCATCACTCTGATGGGGAAGATAAGGGGGAAGGCCTCACTCCCTGATCTGTTTACTTGATGGCCGCGACCACGCGCTTGGCGAACTCGGCTTCGTTGCCGGCGTGCCAGCGCCACACCACCACGAGGTCCTGGTCGGGCAGGATCACGATGGTGTTGCTCCCGGCGCCCTTGGCGCCGAACGCATTCGCCGGCAGGCCCGGGTAGTTCTTCTGCCGCGTGTTGAGCCACCACAGGTAGCCGTAGTCAGGTGAGTTGGGCACGGTGCTCGGTATCACCGCCGCCTTCACGTACGCCGGCGGCAGGATCTGCTTGTCGCCCCACTTGCCGCCGCGCAGCCACAGGTAGCCAAAGCGCGCCATGTCCATGGCGTTGATCCACACCCCGCCGCCCCACCGCGTACCGCCGCTGACCGACGCCATCTTGCGGCCGTTCATCTCGACGAAGCTGTTGTGATACGGGATCCAGCGCCAGGTGTTGGACGCGCCGATCACGTTCATCACCTCGTCGCGGAACACGTCCGGCACCGGCTTCTGGAACGTCCGCAGCAAGGACAGCGCGAGCCGGTTGATGCGCACATCGTTGTATTCGTAATGGGTGCCCGGCTTCAGCTGCTCGCGCGGCTTCATCTCGCCCTCGCCGAACGCCTCGTGGCCGATGAAGTTGTCGGGCTTGCCCCACATCGTGCCTTCCCACTCGCTCTCCTGGTTAAGGTGGTTCTTCCAGGTAATCTGCGAGTTGCGCGGCGAATCGTAGCCGCCGTCCTTGACGGTGGCGCCGACGGGCTCGTCGAGATTGGTCAGCTTGCCGTCGCGCACGGCGATCGCCGCCACGGTGGAGAGCATGCTCTTCGCGACCGAATAGGTGGGATCCGCCCACGTGGTGTCACCAAACTCGGCGACGAGGTAGCCCTTGTAGATGACGACGCCGTTGGTGTGCGCGCGGATGTTCGGCACCGAGCCCAGCAACGTGCCGAAGATGCGCTCCTGGTCGGAGAAGTCCATCTCGCGCCTGGTCTCGTGCGACTGCGCGTAGGCGACGGCTTCCTGCAATTTTGCCGGATCGAGGCCAAGCTCCGCGGGTGCCTTCTTCGCCCACGCCCCGGCGGGGGGAAAGTACGGCGCCTGCTGTGACTGAGCCCACAGAGCGGGGGCCACAGAGGCACAGAGACACAGAGTCAAAATGGTCAAAGGCAATTGCCAGCTGCGCGACTGATTCTTGTGTTTCATAAGTATTTTCTCGTATTTCCAAAAAGAGTCTTCTCTGTGCCTCTGTGTCTCAGTGGCCTTAGTACCCGGGGCCCAGCAATACAGCATTCATGAACAGCAGCATCGTCGATTCGGTAAACGCACGATAGTTCGGGTCTTCGGCAAAGGCAACCACGTGGCCCTGGCCGAAGGGCTGATACATGAGGAACGCCTTCTGCACCAGGATGTCCTGGGCATCGGGCCAGATGAGGCCCGAGGCGATGAGCTTGTCCTTGGTGCCGTAGACGCCGATGTTGCGGCCCTTGTCCAACTTGATCGGCGCGAAGACGCGCGGGCCTTCGATCATCACCTGGGTCTCCGAGTCGTTGCCGGCGGTCAGCCAGTGATTGGTGTCGAGCGTGACGCGCAGGATGGCGCCCGGCTGGGACGCGGGCCGTTCGCGATCCGGCTGAATCGCCTTGTCGAAGTCGAAGGCCGCGTCGGGTTTCGCGCCTGCACCTGGTGCACCCGACGCACCCGACGCCCCTGATGCGCCTGACGCACCCGACGTCGCAACATCGGGACGCCCATCCTTCAGCAGGGCCGTCGTGTCCAGCAAGCCGACGTTCGGGGTCGTCGCCCAGCGCGTTGCCTCCGCAATCGTGACCAGCGTGCCGCCGGCGCGCAGCCAGTCCTTGATCCGGCTGATGAACGCCTCGCCAATGCCGCCGAAGTTTCCTGAAGGCATCACGATCACGTTGTAGTCGTCGAGCGTGGCGCGGCCGAGCGACGCGGCGCGCACGGCTGTCACGGCCTGGCCGAAACGGCGTTCGAGCACGTACCGCGTCCACCCCGCCGACAGCGTCTGCGTCGGCACGTCCCACACCAACAGCACCTTCGGCGCCTTGAGCGCCGCCACCTGGCCGCTGCCAAGCGAGGTGCCCTCATCCACCCAGGTGGAATCGATCGGGACCAGTTCGGCGCCATGCTTCGCCGCCAGGGCGGCGAGCCGCGCGTTGAGGTCGGCCGGATTCTCCGAGTTGCGGATGATCGCCGTGCCAATTGGATACTTGCGCCCATTGTGGGTGAAGGTGCCGCCGACGCTGCGGAGGCGGATGCCGGCGTGCATCGCGTCGGCGGCCAGCGCCGCCGCCGCGGTCCCCCACGGCATGAGGTAGCCCACCTTCCCCTGCGGCAGCGGTCGCGCCGGCATGGTCGCGTCGTACTGCGATGGCACCGGCGTGGCCTTGACCGTGATTGCGGCGGGGCTGGTCGCCAACTCGACGTCCCACAACATCGGCAGGTTCCACGCGGTGATGTCGTAGATCTCGTCGTTCAGCCGCATCTGGCGCCGCTCTTCCTGGCGCTTGATGAACGCGGCGGACTGCTCGGTCTTGGGCTCGAGCAGGTTGCGCACCAGGCGGGCGGCGGGCTGCGCGTTGGACACGATGAACGTGCCGGGCGGCAGCGTGCGCGTGGCGAGCTTGATCGGCTCCTCGGCGCGGCGCACCTCGATCCCCTGTGTCGCCAGGTTGCGCGCGAGCGCGGCCGCCCTCGACGGATCCTGCCCGGGGAGCAGGAGGTACTCGCGGACCGAGCCCTTCTCTCCTTCGCTGACCGCGCTGCGCCGGTATTCAAGGTATTCACGCAGCAGCCGCTCGCGGTTGCGCGCCGCGGTGACGGCGGTGGTGATCGCGGCGTTGAAGTGATGCATGACACCGTCGCGATAGGTCAACGTCAGGCCGTCGCTGCGCGAGAACGTCAGCCCGCGCGCCGACGCCTGCTCGTAGGTCATGCCGAGCGAACCCTGGAACGTCGGCCAGGAATCCCCGTAGCCGGGATAGAACGCGTCGTAGACTTCGCGGACGTAATACGCCCAGCCGCGCTCGTCGAACCTGGCGGCGTTGGCGCGGCCGAACAGTTCCCACCCGTCAATCTGGCTCTTGGTGATGTGAGGATTGAGCGCCTCGGCCGGAGGGGCGAAATAGTAACTGTTGTCGCCGCCCTGCTCGTGCAGGTCCACGGTGACCTGCGGAAAGTAGTCGAGCGCGATCTTGATGCGGCCGCGGGTCTCCGGCTGCGACTGCGCGAACCAGTCGCGGTTCATGTCGAAGAGGTAATGGTTGGACCGTCCGCCCGGCCACGGTTCATCGTGCTCGGCGCTGTACGGCGCGGCGTCCGGCATCGCCGCCTGGCCGGCGGTGTTCTGGAAGATGAACCGCGCGCGGCCGTCGGGGTTCTGCATCGGGTCGATCAGCACCAGCGCGTCGCGCAGCACCGTGTTGACACCCTCGTCGCCTTGCGCCGCCAGCAGGTGATAGGCCTCCATCAACGACGCGTCGGTCGAGGAGATTTCGTTGCCGTGCACGCCGTGCGCGAGCCAGACGACCACGGGCAGTTCCCGGACCAGTCGCTCGCTCTCCACGGCCGGCACGCCGCGAGGATCGGCCAGCCGCTTGATGTCCGCCTTGACCTGGTCGAGATGGCCGATGCGATCCGCGCTGCCGACGATGAAGAGCCAGAGGGGACGGTGCTCCCAGGTGCGGGCGTATTCAATGAGCTTCGTGCGGGTGGGCGCGGCTTTCTGCAGCGCCTGCAGGTACTGCGCGGCCTCCTCAGGCGTGGTGATCGCCGCGCCAGGCTCGTGGCCCACAACTTCTCGTAGCGTCGGGATTGCCGGATCGTACTTGGCGCCCGGCCACAGCTCTGGCTCCTGGGCCCACAGGGGGGAGGCCACAGAGACACAGAGACCCAGAGAAAATATTAGGGAAGAGAAATTCCTGCAGCCCGTCGCCCGCAGCCTGTAGCCTGATGTCATTGGTCGAAATACTCCACGATGGCTTGCGCGGCGCGGCCGATCTGATCCTCGGCCTCGCCATAATTCCCGCGAATCGCGTTGCCGAGGAACGACACGACGATCGGTCCCGAGCGGGCGTAGATGACGCCAACGTCGTTGGCCAGTACCGGCGCGAAGTCCCCGGTCTTGTGGGCGACGGGGACGGTGATGAAGTGATTGAGCCGGCGCTGCCCAGCCTGCTGCGCCCGCATCATGCGCAGCATCGCCTCGCAACTGGCCGCCGAGGCGATGGTCTTCTTTTCGATCGCCTCGATCATCCGGCCGGTGGCGCGCGGCGTGATCTCGCCGAGCCAATAGGCGTGATCGGTATTGGTCTTGGCGTTTCGGTCGTCGGCCGCCGTCAGCGCGTTGTACTTCGCAAACAGGTCGCCGGTCGTCTGCACCAGGCGCAGGGCGTCGCCGTAATTGTGGTCCTTGAGCCACGCGTTGACGCGCGCGACGCCGCCCACCTTGGCAATCGCCAGGTCGGTGGCGGTGTTGTCGCTCGTGATCACCATCTGCATCAGCACGTCGCGGAAGGTCGGCTTGAGGCCGAGGTCGAGATGGCGGAAGACGCCGGAGCCGCCGCGAATGTCCGCCTTGCGAATCTCGACGCGCTCGTCCAGGTTAAGCGCGCCGCGCTCGGCCATCTGAAACGCGATCACCAGCACCGGGATCTTGATCACGCTCGCGCTGTTGAAGGTCTCATCGGCGCGCACCGCGCCTTCCTCGCCGGTGGTGAGGTGCTTCACCCAGATGCCGGCCCGTCCGGGGAATGCCGCGGCCTGGGCGTCGAGAATGGCCTGCAAGCCGCGAAGCGGCTTGTCCTGGGCGACGAGGGAAGGGCCCGAGTCGAAGGGGACCAGCGCTAACGCGGCGAGGACGAGGACGAGGCGCACGCGGGATAGCTTATAGCCATCCACGCTGACGGGCCAGCCGGGCGGCTTCGATGCGATTGGTCACGCCGAGCTTGGCGATGGCTTCGGACAGGTAGTTCCGGACGGTGCCGTCGGAGAGGTTGAGGCGCCTGGCGATGTCGGCGCTGGTGAGGCCTTCCTCCGAGGCGCGCAGGACCTGGCGCTCGCGGTCGGTGAGCGGATCGCTGTCGCCCCTGGCGTCCTGGGCCAATTGCGGATCGATCACGCGCAGCCCCTGGTGAACGCCGCGGATGGCGTCGGCCAGCTTTTCGGCGGGCGCGTCCTTGAGCAGGTACCCCGAGGCGCCGGCATCGAGCGCGCGTCGGAGGTAGCCGGGGCGCGCGAAAGTGGTCAGGATGATCACCCTGGGCCGTCCGGCCTTGCGCACGCGTTTCAACTCGGCGGCCAGCTCGAGCCCGGTCATGAGCGGCATCTCGATGTCCGACAACACCACGTCGGGGTCGGTGCTCGCCGCCAGGGCCAGCGCCTCCTTGCCGTCGCGCGCCCTGGCCACGACGTCGATGTCGGGCTCGATTTCGAGGAGGGCGGCCAGCGCCCCCAGCACCATGGCCTGGTCTTCGGCGATCAGCACGCGAATGCTCATGCGGGCAGTTTGATCAGCAAGCGCGTGCCGTGGCCGGTTTCACGCCGCAGCACGCCGCCAAGCGCCTGGATCCTCTCGCGCATCCCGGTGAGTCCGTTGCCAAACGGCGCCTCGCCGCCGCGGCCGTTGTCCTCGACTTCCATCAGGACCGAGCCATCCTGCGCGTAGAAGCGGATATGGCAACTGGTGGCGCCGGCGTGCCGGATCACGTTGGTCGTTGCCTCTCGCAATGCCAGCGACAGCGCGGTTTCATGGGCCGGCGCCAGCGGCACCGCGGGCGCCTCGATCGTGGTGGCAATGCCGGCGGCGGTGAGCGTCTCGCGAACGTGATCGATCTCGGCGGCGAGCCCCGACGATCGGTAGCCGGTGATCGCCTCGCGCACCTCGGCCAACCCGTCGCGCGCGATCCGTTCCACTTCGGCCATCTCCCTGGCGGCGCGGGCCGGATCGCGATCGATCAGCTTCTGCGCCAGCTCGCTCTTGAGCACCACCACCGACAGGGTGTGACCGAGCACGTCGTGAAGATCGCGCGCGATGCGCTCGCGTTCCGCGAGTTTCGCCAGGCGTTCCACTTCGGCCTGCGCGAGACGCAGCTTGGCGTCGCCGGCTTCCCGTGCCGCCGCCTGGATGGTGACCGCGCCGATCAGCGCCGCGATCACCGCCGCCATGACGTAATACCACCACGGCATGCCGAGCGCCGCGGCAGCCGCCGTGCCTACCAGCACCTGCACCACCAGCGCCATCGCCGCTTGCCTGGGCGGAAACGCGTTGGCCAGCAGCGCCGCGCCGTAAATGAAAAACGTGGGCGCCGAGGGGTTGTGCCGGCTGAAGAGGATCGCCAGCAGATCGAGCGCCGCCACGTTCCACAACAAGCGTGGTCCGCGAATCACCTGGCCACTGAGGTAGATCCCCAGGAACGCCACGTAGCCGACGAGCATTGCGGCGGTCTCGGCGCGGCTCAATCGCGAGTCGAACGACACGAAGAGGTACGGCAGCGAGTAGATGAGCCACGCATACGACTCCCAACCCAACTGCCTGCGCTTCCCGAAGAATCCCGGCGTCATGACGGCCCTCAGCGTACACCCGGATGCCACGACCCGGGTGAGGTGGTCGTCAACTGCTCCTCGCCCAGCTTGCGGCCTCCCAGGTAAACCGCCACCACGTGACGGTAGGCGTTCACCTGCTCGGTGGGATCCTGTTCGAGCACGACGAGGTCGGCCACGGCGCCGGCGGCGATGCGCCCGAGTGTCGCTTGTCCAAGGCGGTCGGCCGCGCGCGAGGTCGCCGACTTCAACACCTCGCCGAGCGGCATGCCGGCCTGTGCAAGCAACTCCAACTCACGAACCAGCGCCACGCCGTGGAAGGTCACGGGATTGCCGGCATCCGATCCCGCCAGGATCGGCACGCCGGCGCGAAACGCCCGCGCGGTTTGATCCAGCGAGCCGGCAAAGGCCCGCGCCAGGCTGTCCGCGGTTGGTCCATCTGTCAGCACCGGCGCCATCGGTGACGACGGGCCGAGCAGCGTTTGCAGGATCGATGGCAGGGCCAGGCGGCGCCCGAGCGCGTCTTCGCCGCCGACGACACGGCGCTTCCACGCGAAATCGAGCACGACGTTGGTCGGCGTGAAGGTGACCTTCTTCGCCGCCATCATCGCGATCGTCTCGTCGGTCAGGCCGCGAGCCGCGTGTTCGATGCCATTGGCGCCGGCGTCCACCGCCAGTCGCGCGTCGGCATCGGTACCGACGTGCACCGTGGTCTTCATCTTGCGCGTCTTCGCTTCGTCCATGGCCGCGCGAAACACGTCCTCGCGCAGGCGCGGCAGCGGACGATCTGCGAGTCCCGGTTCGAGGACCAGCTTCACGAGGTCGACGCGCGCGCGGTCGAGTTCGGCCACCGCCGCCCTTGCCTGCTCCGGCGTTTCCACCTGGCGCGTCAACTGTTCGGCGAGCCCAGGCAGGAATGAAAACATCTCCGACGGGTGCCCCCCCTTCGCCGTGATCGACGGTCCCGAGAAGAACGTGCGCGGGGCACGGAACGTCGCGGCGGCCACCGCGGCGGAGAGCGACCGCATGTCGCCAAGATTGTCGGTGAGCGACACCACCGACGTCACGCCCGAGGCGAGCGCGGCGCCAAAGTCGTGTGCGATCCGGTCGT
>JBDTMB010000039.1:0-20388 GCA_039934485.1 Vicinamibacterales bacterium | reverse complement strand
CGTGGTTCTGCGTCATCTGCGGCTCTGACCAACGTATCTGTGTTTATCTGTGGCCCGCATTTGTGTTTATCTGTGTCCATCTGTGGCCCCATCCCTTCCTATCTGCGTCCTCGGCGGCGGCCCGGCCGGATCTTCCGCGGCCCGGCTCCTTGCGGAGTGGGGACACAACGTTCGGTTGATCACGCGGCCTGCGGGTGAGCCGCGGCTCGCCGAATCGCTGCCCCCGAGTTGTTACAAGCTCTTCGAGGCCATCGGCATCTCCGCGGCGATCGCCCGCGCGTCGTTTATCCGCTCCCGGGGCAACACCGTGTGGTGGGGCAGCGGCGAGCCACGTCACGAGACGTTCGCCGATCACGCGCGAGGCTGGCAGGTTGACGCGCACCAGCTCGAGGAAGTCCTCCTCGCGCAAGCCGCGCTCGCCGGTGCATCGATCGAACGGCGGTCCATCGCGGACAGCGATCTCGATCCCGCAGCCGCGGCGTTCATCCTCGACTGCACCGGGCGCTCCGGCGTGTTGGCGCGCGCCACAGGCGTGCGGGTGTACGACGACGGTCCGCGCACGGTGGCGCTCGTCGCCGAATGGCGGCGGGAACCGGCGTGGCCGGTGCCGGACGATTCGCACACGCTCGTCGAGTCCTACGCGGCCGGATGGGCGTGGTCGGTCCCCACCGCGGCGGGGCGCCGGCACATCGCGGTGATGGTCGATCCACAGCGCTCCGGCCTGGCCCGCGGCGTGCCGGCCCGCGACATCTACCTCGGTGAGATCGCCAAGACGCGCGTCTTTCGCGACCAGACGCGCGGCGCGTCATTCACGGCAGGTCCCTGGGGGTGGGACGCCTCGACGTATCACGCCACCGCGTACGCCGGTGATGGCTGGCTGCTCGCCGGCGACGCCGGTTCGTTCATCGACCCGCTCTCGTCGGCGGGCGTCAAGAAGGCCCTGGCCTCCGGCTGGTTAGCGGCCATCGTCGCGCACACCACGGTGGCGAGGCCGGAAATGCGCGCCGCCGCAGGCGCCTTTTTCTCTGCGCGCGAGGCCGAGGTCGAAGCCGAGTTTGCGAAGGCGAGCCGGCGCTTTCTTGCCGGCGCGGCCGCGGGTCATCAACACGCGTTCTGGAACGATCGCGCCGAGCTGCCGGGGCCAGAGGGGAACGCCACGCCACTCGAAGAGGGCGCCGATGTGCGCGCCGCGTTCGAGGCGCTGCGGCAAGCGCCCCAACCGAGCCTTCGACGGGGCCCGGTACTGGTCGAGCCCAGGCCCGCCATCCATGGCCACGAGATCGTGATGGAACCGAGAATCATCACCGCCGATCGGCCCGCCGGCATCCGCTACGTTCGCAACGTCGATCTCCTGGCGCTGCTCGAGCTTGCCCCCACGTTTTCTCACGTGCCCGACCTCTATGAGGCATACGGTCAGCGCGTTGCGCAGGCAGCGTTGCCGGACTTCCTGCGCGCCCTCGCTTCTGTGTTGGCCCGGGGCTGGCTTGTGGCAGAATGAGCAACATTCTTATGGCCCAAGCTCCATTTACGCTGCTCCTGGTAGCGCTGTTGGCAACCCCGGCGCTGGCCCAAACGGCCGCGCCCACCGCCAAGCCAGACGAGGGCATTCCAATCACCGATCCCACCGTGCAAAAGGCGTGCGGGTCGTGTCATCGGCCGGATGAGAAGAACCAGCTGTCCCGCATCTCGTTCCAGCGCAACACCCCCGAGGGCTGGCAGACGATCATCCAGCGCATGGCGTCGCTCAACGGCCTGCAGGTCGATCCGCCGACCGCGCGCCAGGTGGTGAAGTACCTGTCGAACAACCTCGGGCTGGCGCCGGAAGAAGCCAAGCCCGCGGCGTTCGAGGTGGAACACCTGCCGGCCGACTACAAGTACACCGCCAGCGCCGACGCGGAGACGGTCTGCACCAAGTGCCACTCGATGGGGCGCGTCATCTCGCAGCGCCGGACCAAGAGCGAATGGGACCTGCTGATCGCGATGCATCGCGGCTGGTATCCGCTGGTCGACGGCCAGGCCTTCCGCCGCACCGGCTCACCGCCGCGCGATCCGTCGCCCGACGGCCGTCCGCCCGACATGCGTCAGCCGGTCGAGAAGGCGCTCGATCACTTGGCCAAGGCCTTCCCGCTGAAGACGCCGGAGTGGAACGCGTGGTCGGCCTCGATGCGGACGGCGCGCCTTGACGGCAACTGGGCGCTCAACGGATGGGACCTGGGCAAGGGCGCCATCTACGGCAAGGTGACGATCACCGCGGACCCCAATGCGCCGGATGAGCTGACGACGGCGATTACCTATCGCGTGGCACGGACCGGTGAAACCGTCACGCGCACCGGGCGCGCCTTGGTCTACACGGGTTTCCAGTGGCGGGGACGATCCCTCCAGGCCGGCAACAATGAGACCGCGCTCAAGGAAGTGATGTTCATCGATCGCGACTGGCGGCAGATTGAAGGCCGGTGGTTCATGGGCGGTTACGACGAAACCGGCCTCGACATCCGCCTCGAGCGCATTGGCTCTGAGCCGCGCGTGCTTGGCACCGATCTCACCGCGCTGCGCGCCGGAACGGCCGGGCAGGAGTTGAGGATCTACGGGGCTAACCTGCCCGCGTCGCTACGGCCGGCCGACATCGACCTCGGCCGCGGCGTGACCGTGGCGCGGGTGTCGAGTGCGACTCCCGAGATGGCCACCATCGTCGTCGACGTGGCCGCGGGCGCCACGCTCGGCCTCCGCGACCTGTCGGTGGCCGGCGCCTCGCGGCCCAAGGCCGTCGCCGTCTTCGATCGCGTCGACTCGATCAAGGTGAAACCCGACTGGGCGATGGCGCGGGTGGGCGGCGTCACGTTCCCCAAGATGCTCGCGCAGTTCGAGGCCTGGGCCTACCAGAATGGCCCGGACGGCAAGCCCGACACGGCCGACGACATCAACCTGGGGCTGGTGGACGCGACGTGGAGCATGGAGGAATACACCACCACCTACGATGATGACGACATGAAGTATGTCGGCAGGCTGAACGAGGCGACCGGGCAGTTCACGCCAAACATCGAGGGTCCCAACCCCGACCGCAAGGGCAGCCGCAACAACGTCGGCGATGTCTGGGTGGTGGCGAAGTACAACCCCGATCCGGGCAGCGGCAAGCCGGTGCCGACGCTGAAGGCGCGGGCCCACCTGCTGGTCACCGTGCCGCTCTACATGCGCTTCGATCCAACGGTGATTCCGTGAGCCAAATCGGGTTGCGCGAGTTTCATCCGTTCGAGGCGGCGGGCCGCCGCTACCTGTATCTCGTGCCGAGCGCCGCGGTATTTGCGCTGGATGACTGCTCGGAAGCGGTGTTGCAGGCGCTCGGCGCCGGCCCGCGCGCGGCGTCCGACCTCACCCGCGACCTGGCCGCGCGCTTCGACGCGGTCGTCGTCGCCGACACGCTCGCCGAACTCGATCGGGTCCGGGTCATCGGCGAGATGATGGCCAAGCCCCAGCCGTTGCCGAAGATCGTGCCGCTGCGCCCGGTGCCGCTGCAAACGCTCGTCGTCAACGTCACCAACCAGTGCAACCTGGCGTGCACCTACTGCTACGAGTACGGCGAAGACAAGATCGTCGACACCACCAACGGCCAGCAGCCGAAGTTCATGAGCGAGGAGACCGCGCGGGAGAGCGTGGAGTTCGCGCTGCGCGAGTCGCGTGAGAACACCCACGCACACATTACGTTCTTCGGTGGCGAAACGCTGATGAACTTCCCGGTGCTGAAGGCGACGATCGCGTATGCGCGCCGGCGCGCGGCTGAAGTGGGCAAGGAGATGGACTTCAGCCTCACCACCAACGCGACGTTGCTGCGGCCCGAGATCATCGAGTTCCTCGCCGACGAGCGCGTGGGTGTCACGATCTCGATCGACGGGCCGGAGGAGATGCAGGACAAGTTCCGGGTCTTCCATGACGGCCGGGGCAGCTACGAAGTGGCGGCGCCGAAGATCAAGGCGCTCCTGGAGCGTCACCGGACCCGCCCGGTCGGCGCGCGCGTGACGTTGACCAGGCAAACCCTGGACGTCAGCAAGATTTATCGCCACCTCACGGACGAATTGGGGTTCTGGGAAGTCGGGTTCGCGCCGGTGACCACCGCGCCGGGTCGTGACTACGCGATCGGCGATGGCGGCTTCGATCACTTGCTGGGCCAGTTCCGGGCGCTCGCCGCCGACTATCTGGCCGCGTCGCTCGAGAATCGCCATCACGGGTTTTCCAACGTCCGCGAGACGCTCCAGGAGATTCACCAGGGCCACGCCAAGGCGTATCCGTGCGGCGCCGGCATCGGGCTGATGGGCGTCTCCACCGACGGCCGGGTCGCGCTCTGCCATCGCTTTGCCGGCTCCGACGACCACGGGTTTGGCACCGTCCGCGATGGTGTGTCGTGGGAGAAACAACAGTCGTTTCTCGACAGCCATCACATCAACAACAAGACCGATTGCCAGACCTGCTGGGCGCGTCCGATCTGCGCCGGCGGCTGTTATCACGAAGCGAACACGCGCTACGGATCGACCAACCAGCCCAACCTCCACTACTGCGAGTGGATTCGCGGCTGGACCCATACCTGCCTGGAAATCTACGGCGAGCTCGCCGAACGCAACCCGGAATTCCTCCGGCAGTTCGACGAGGAGCCGGCCGAGAGGGTGTCATGAAGCATCTCACTCCGATCAATCGCAAGGCCACGCGCATGGAGCAGGTGACCAAGGACGTGGTCGCGCTGCAGGGACAGGGCCCGCCCCAACAGCCGGCGCCCGAGCCGCACATCCCGAATGGCTGCTCGCTGGTGTTCTCACCTGGCTGGGAGGCCGACCGTAACGGTGGCACCGCCGGCTTGTGCCAGCCGGTCGAGAGGGACCTCTTCGACTGTCACATGGGTTGTTTCTGGCCCGCGCAGGTGCCCGATCAGCTCAACCACGCGCCCGACTGGACCGCCAAGTGCGCCGCCGCGCAGAAAGACTGGCGCAAGATTGACCTGATCTTCCCGGACAAGAAGTAGATGAGGCCGATCCTCCTGACGATCGCGCTGGCCGTCGCCGCCGTTGGCCTGCACGCCGAGCGCCAGGCGGCGCGCGCGCCGGCGCCGAGCGGTGGCAACCAGCTGTTCTACGTCGGCACCTACGCCGGCACGATCCAGATCATCGACGAGGCCACCGAGCAGAAGATCGCCGACATCCCGCTCAAGACCGGCATTCCCCGGTCGCTCACGCTGTCGCAATCGCGGAAGAAGTTCTACGTCCTCGACTCGACCTTGGAGAAGATCGAAGTCGTCGACATCGCGTCGCGAACCTCGCTCAGCAACTTCACGCTGAGCGAAGGCAACAAGCGGACGCGCATTCGCGGCTTGCAGGTCGATCCGCTCGAACGCTTCCTGATCCTGCTGACGCGGACCGCCACCAAGCAAATCGATCGCTGGGCGATCAGCGACATCGCGCTCCAACTCTACGATCTCAACGAGAAGAAGATCACCCGCACCATCCCGTGGCCGCGCGGTGAAGAGCGCGAAGGCGTCAACATCCGCTTCTCACCCGACGGCAAGCTGCTGTACTTCTTCGGCGATGACGTGCTGATCCTCGAGACCCAGAACTTCACCGAGGTCGACACCTGGGCGCTGAGCCAGCCGATCGAGTCCGGGCTCGGCCGCCTCAGTTTTGGCCCGGTCGACGACTTCAACGAGGACCCCGGATTCTTCACCGGCCTGTTCAACATCCAGGATCCGGTGCAGAACCGACGCATCATGGGCCTCGGCCGCGTCAACCTGGTGGCCAAGAGCATCGACTTCACGCCGATCGGTCCCGCCGAGGGGGTCGGCTTTTCATTGGCTCCCGATCGCAAGCGCGGCTACGGCCTGATGCAGCAGATCGGCCGCTACGAATTCTGGGCGTTCGACGTCGAACAAAAGAAGCTGATGTCGCGGACGGAATTCGCCGGCCGCCCGCGCATGGCGTTGCGCGTGTCGTCGAACGGCAGGTTGCTCTATGTCTTCCAGGCCGGCGCGACGATCGACGTCTACGACGCGGCGACCTACAAGCTGTTGCGCACCGTCCAGATGAACGCGGATCAGACGACGAACTTGTTCATACTGCCGAAATGAGAAATGAGAAGTGAGAAGAGAGAAGTGAGAAGTGAGAGGCTGGATCCGCAGCCACCGCTTCTGACTTCTCACCTCTAACTTCCTACTTCGCATGGATCGCAGGGCCTTCGCCTATCTCATCCCCTACTGGCGGCGGCTGGCGCTCGTCGTCGGCATCAGCTTTGTCAGCACCGCGACGACGCTGGGCATGCCGTACCTGTCGAAGGGCCTGATCGACAACGCGCTCGTCGGCCGCGACCCGGCGGCGCTTCGCCGCATCGTCCTCTGGTTCGCCGCGCTCGGGGTGCTCGGCTTCGTCCTCAACGTCACCAGCGGCCTCCGCTATACCCGCGTCTCGGCGGAAATCCTGTTCGACATGCGGCTGGCCCTTTACGAGCACCTGCAACGGCTGTCGCCGCGGTTCTACGCGCGGACCCGGCTCGGCGACATCGTCTCGCGCCTCAACAACGACATCAGCGAGATCCAGCGCGTGGCCGCCGAGGCCGCCCTGGCGTGGGTGGGGAACGTCCTGTTCCTCATCGGCAGCCTCGTGCTGATGTTCTGGCTCGACTGGCGGTTGTCGCTCATCGCCCTGGCGCCGATGCCGATCAGCCTCGTGGCGCTGACGTTCTATCGCCGCCGGCTCGAGAGCCGTGTCCTGGAGTTGCGCCAGCGCAGCGCCGACATCGGCAGCTTCCTGATCGAGACGTTGCAGGCGACCTCCCTGATCGTCGCCTCCAACGCGCAGCAGCGTGAGACGGCGCGATTCCGCGCCCTCAACACCGCCTTCATCGAGGCGGTGATGAAGATGCAGCGGGTCACGTATTTCGCCGGCGGCCTTCCCGGCACGGTGCTGTCGATCGGATCGGCGATCGCGTTTTTCTATGGAGGCCTGCGGGTGATCGAGGGCACGCTCACGCTGGGCACGATGGGGGCGTTCCTCGCCTACCAGATGCGGGTGTTCGCGCCGGCGCAGGCGTTGATGGGGCTGTATGCCAGCCTGACCACGGCCAAGGTCTCGTGGCAGCGGGTCCTGGAGATCCTCGACGCGCCGATGGACGTGGTCGAGCGCCCGGATGCGCAACCGTTGCCCGAGACGAGAGGTGAGGTGACATTCGAGCGGGTGACGCTGACCACGGATCGCCAGGCGCGGGTGCTCGATGCGGTGTCCTTCGTCGCGCGTCCTGGCACCACGGTGGCGCTCGTCGGCACGAGCGGCGTCGGCAAGTCCACCATCGCGAGCCTGGCGACGCGCATGCTCGATCCCGACAGCGGAGTGGTCCGGCTCGATGGTCACGACCTCAGCACGCTCAAGCTGTCGGACGTCCGCCATCACATCGTGCTGGTCGAGCAGGAGCCGACGCTGCTGCACGCCACGGTGGCCGAGAACATCCGCTACGTGCGGCCCGGCGCGTCGGCGGCGGACGTGCAGCGTGCCGCCGAAGCCGCCGGCATCGCGCGATTCATCGATGCGCTGCCGCAGGGTTATCAGACGATGGTGGGGGAACGGGGCCTGGCGCTGTCGGCAGGCGAACGCCAGCGCATCGCGCTGGCGAGGGCGTTCCTCGCCGATCCCGCGGTGCTGGTGCTCGATGAACCCACCGCCGCGCTCGATCCGGTGGCACAGCGGCAGGTGATCGACGGCTACCAGGCCGTGATGCGCGGCCGCACCACCATCCTCATCACTCACCGGCGCGAACTCGCGATGTCCGCCGACCACGTCGTGGTCCTCGAGGGCTCGAGCGTGATTGATCAGGGCACGCCGCAGGAGCTGTCCGGGCGGAGCGGCGCCTTCGCAACCCTGTTTGAAATCGGGGAGGACGAGCCTAAAGGCTCGTCCCCACCGGTCATTGGTGGGGGCAAACGTGTGGAGGCAGGTGTGGAGGCAGGTGTGGAGGCAGGTGGGGGCAAACCTTTAGGTTTGCCCGTGGTGCCCGTCGCCTAATGGCGGTTCGCATCGCGATCATCGACAGCGGCGTCCACGCCGATCACCCGCACGTCAGAGGCGTGGCAGGCGGCATCGGCATCGATCCATCCGGGCGGGAGCACGACGACTTCACCGATCGCCTCGGACACGGCACGGCCGTGACGGCCGCGATCCGCGAGAAGGCGCCGCACGCTGAGATCTTTGCGATCAAAGTCTTTGATCAGGAGCTCGCCGCCACCGCCGACGCGCTCGTCGCCGCATGCGCCTGGGCCGCGATCCACGACATCCACATCGTCAACATGAGCCTGGGCACGCGGAATCCCGAGCACGAGCCGGCGCTGACGCGCGCCGTCGCCCAGCTTCGCAGCAAGGGCGCGGTCATTGTGGCGGCCGGAGAGCAGGATGGCGTCCGCTGGCTTCCCGGTGCGCTGGCCGGTGTGTGGAGCGTGACGCTGGATTGGTCGTTGCCGCGCGAGGACATGCGTGTCACCACCGATGCGGGCGGCCGGCTCGCATTTCGCGCCTCAGGTTTTCCGCGGCCGATCCCTGGCGTGCCAGTGGAGAACAACCTGAAGGGCCTCAGCTTCGCCGTCGCCAATGCGACAGGGCTGCTGGCAGCCATCTGGGGCCACAGATGAACACAGATAAATACAAGCCGCAGATAAACACAGATAAATACGAAGCCGCAGATGAACGCAGATAAATACAAGGTGCTCGGCTGGCTGCCGGGATTGGCAGGAGGCCAGGCCCTCTATTCCGAGTTCATGAGCAAGGTTTGGGAACCGACGACCGATGGTGTGAGCATTTCCCGTCGGCCGGGGCGGGGAATCTTTTCTGCCCCCAGGCAGACATTGTGCAACGACCGAAAAGTCGATTAGTCTTTCAGGCCCCAGGATCCCCAGCTGGGTTGGCGAAGTTCTTGCTCTACGCCAACCCTTGGGTACGTGTGCCCAGAGTGCGGTAGCCCCGTGAATTTCGGACTTTCGCTTGACCCGTCGCCCGGTCGGTTGCCGCGGTTCGCGCTCTGCGCGACGCGTCTGGTAGTGGTCTGCCTTCTCGTGTTGGCTGGCGAGCTGACGGGCATCGCCCAGACCTCGACGCTGCCTGAAGGCATCCCGGATTTCTCCGCCGACGTCTCCCGTCCCACCGTCACGAGCGCGCAGAGCGGCAACTGGAACAGTGCGTCCACGTGGGTAGGCGGACAGATTCCGACGTCGAACCACGTGGTCCGGATTCTCCAGGCTCACGCGGTCACGATCACTAACACCGCCGCGGTGGCGTATACGGTGGCCGTTGATGGCACGCTCGCGTTCTCGCCGACCGCGAACACCCGGCTGACGGTCACCAACCTCGAGGTGATGGCGGGCAGCGATGGGATGGGCACGCCTGGTGTCCTGCAAGTCGGCACTGCCGCGAACCCGATTGTCTCCACTGTCACCGCCGAGATCGTCATCGCCGATTCGCCGCTCGGCATGGGCGTGGCGGATCCCGGCCAATTCGGCACGGGCATCATCGTGTTCGGCAAGGTGGTGATGCACGGCAGCCTGCGAACGCCGACCTTCGGCCGCCTGGCGGCCGAGCCGCGCTCCGGCGATACGACGCTGACGATGGTTGACGCCGTCACTGGCTGGAAGGCCGGCGATCGGCTGGTGCTGCCGGACACGCGGCACATCCTCGAAACCGAAACCACGGCCGGAGGCTGGATCAACACCGTCAACCAGTGGGAGGAACGCACTGTTCAATCCATCTCGGCGAACGGCAAGACCATCACGCTGACCAGTTCCTTGCTGTACGACCACTACGGCGCCCGCGATCTCAACGGCGCGCTCGAACTGCTGCCGCACGTGGGGAACCTGAGCCGAAATGTGATCGTCCGCTCGGCGAACGCGTCGGGCACTCGCGGGCACATGATGGCCATCCACATGGCCGACGCCGACATCCGCTACGCCCTCTTCAAGGACCTGGGGCGCACCAAGTACGTGCCCCTCCACGATGTGACCAACCACATCGGCCGTTACCCGATCCACCTGCATCACATCAGCGGCCCGCTGCCGACGCCGGCCAATGGCTACCAATTCACGGTGATCGGCAACGCTGTTGACGGCGGCTCGGTTGAAACGCAATTCAAGTGGGGCATCGCCGTTCACGGCAGCCACTACGGCCTCATCCAGGACAACGTTGTTTACAACTACAACGGCGCCGCGATCGCCACCGAGGACGGCTCCGAGAGTTTCAACGTGTTCGACCACAACTTCGCGCTGCGCGGGATGGGCGAGCCCAACGACGTGGTGTCGGAAGCCCGCATGGCGATGGGCACCGAGGGCGTCGGCTTCTGGTTCCGCGGGCCGAACAACTACATCACCAACAACGTCGCGGCGAACTTCCAGAACCCCAATACCGAAGCCGCGTATGGGTTCGTGTTCCAGTTCCGCTTCCTGGGCAACATCGAGGTCCCCAACTTCCAGGGCGCCGACACCATGGGGACGATGGGGCCGGGCCAATCGACCACCATGAACGGCAACAACCTGCCGCTGCTGCAATTCGAGAACAACGAAGCCTACGGCGCCATGCAGGGCGGCCTGACCTACTGGTGGATCAACTCGCAGGACCCGCAACCCTATCCGACCGCGCTTGAAAGCGTCGTCAAGAATTTCACGGCGTGGCACATCTACAACAAGAACGTCTACATCTACCCGGGCCAGAAGGTGACCTTTGACGGGCTGAAGATCCGCGGCGACTTCAACGCGGGTAGCCGCTGCTGCGGGCACGGCGTGTTCTTCGCGGACTACATGGCGAAGGACATTGTCATTCGCAACTCCGACATCCAGGGCATGGACAAGGGCATCGTCGCGCCCGAGGCGGGCTTTGGTCCCGCGGCGAACCTGACGATCGAGAATTCATTCCTGCGCAATTGGAAGAACGTGCTGGTGCCCACCAACGGCTCGGTCAATGGCTGCTGGATGGAGGACAAGCTCGTGGTGATCAAGAACACCTGGTTCGCCGCCGCGCCCGGACAGCCAGCCACCGACATCAACATGGTGCGCGATGTGGCCACCGCGCCCGAGTGCCTGGCCAAGCTGGATCAGGTCCGCGTCTACGCGTTCAACGGGATCGCGACCGACAATTTCCAGGTGTATCACGCCGCCTCGGACGTCTTGCCCCGTCCGCCCGTCGGCTGCACGCCGGTCACTCGCCCCGGCATCAGCGGTGCGACCTGTGCGATTGCGCCGCTCGGGGTCGTGCCCACCGCCTCGCTCAGCGCCTCGCCGGCCACCATCACGGCGGGACAGTCGACGACGCTGACGTGGAACACGAGCAATGCGACCTCGGTGTCGATTGACCAGGGCATCGGGTTGGTCGCGGCGTCGGGGACGCGATTGGTGAGTCCGGCGTCGACGACGACCTACACGGTGACAGCGAATGGAGACAGCGGAGCGGTGACGTCTTCGGCGACGGTCACCGTCCGCACGGCGCCGGTGATCACCTGGGTCCCGCCGGCGAACCTGACCTACGGCACCGCGCTTGGCGCCGGGCAACTGAATGCGACCGCGGCTGTGGCCGGAACGTGGGTCTACACGCCGCCCGCCGGGACCGTGCTCCCGGCCGGCGTGGGTCAGACGCTGTCGGTGACCTTCCTTCCGACCGACACGGCCAATTACATCTCGTCGAACGCCGCGGTCCCAATCACCGTGAACAAGGCGACGCCGGTCATCTCGTGGATCCCGCCCGCGAGCATCGTGTTCGGGACCGCGCTCGGCGCGACGCAACTGAACGCCACCGTGGCAAGCCCGCCAGGAAGCCTGGTCTACGCGCCATCTTCCGGCACAATGTTGTCCGTCGGGCCGGCGCAGCGCCTGTCGGTGACATTTACGCCGACCGACACCGCGAACTACTCGACCGCTACGGCGGCCGTTCCGGTGACGGTGGTGGCTGCAGGCTCCACGCCGGCGGCGCCGGTCAAGATCGGCAACCTGATTGCCGGCACGTTCAAGGACGCCACGGGGCATTCCGGACAATCGCACCTGGTGTTTGCGCCGAATGCCGGGGTGTGGTGGCTATTCACGTTGTCGTCGGCGCACGACTCGCTCGGCGACCGCACGGTGCAGAGCTACGTGAGCAGCGGGCCGGATCTTGCCGTGGCGACCTGGACCGCCAAGACCGTGAGTCCGACGCTCGCCAACATGAACGGCGCCACCAGTTCGCTGTTGGCCGGCGGGCGATCGCTGGGCGTGGCCGTGCGCAGCATCGGTACCACCGACTACGTCCATGTCTTCGCGTCAGCGGCCTACGACGGCCAGACGTCGTCGAATGGCCACATTCGAGCCCAACTCGGCGCGGCCTCGATCACGTGGGACGGCAGCTGGAACAATCCCGGTTCCCCGAACACCGCATCCGAGTGGCAGGGCCCGTCCGGCACGGGTAACAGCGGCGGGTCTACCAAGACACCCTGGGGCAACGCCATCGGCATTTCGTCCGGCGGCTACATCCATCACTTCAGCGTGGCGATGGATCAGGAGGTGGACTGCGCGGTCGGGCGATCGACGAACGCGGACACGGCGGCCTCGTGGACCAACGGATTCGGTACCAACACGAGTCCGACCGGGAACACCGGGACCTCACCACCGTGGACGGTGGCCGTGATCGACAAGTCGATGACCTTCGAGTGCAAGGCGTTGGCGTTCGCACCGCTGGCGTCGGACGTGATGCTTGCCGTCTACAGCAATGGTGCGGTCGCCCAGCCGAGCCTGAACAACCTGAGATACCTGCGGTCGGGCGCGTCGGGAACCTGGACGAACATTCCGGTCAGCGGCGGCGCCGGCGCCAACGTGTTCTCATCGGCCGCCTTGATCGATCAAAACGACTGGGCGCTGGTCCCGGTGAGCCAGACGACGATTTACGCCTTCCGCAAGAACGGCGCCGCGGTCAACGCGGCGTTGTATTCGGTGAGCGGCAATAATTGGGCGTTGCTCTCAACACCACCGCCGGCCTTCACGGCGGGGCAGTCCTTCAAGCCCGGCGGCGGCCTGTTCGGCGCCACCGACGGCACGAGCGTCTGGCTGTTCGTCGTCAACACCGACACCGCCAACTCGATTCTCTACACCAAGTTCAACGGC
This sequence comes from Vicinamibacterales bacterium, assembly GCA_039934485.1. Classification (GTDB taxonomy): domain Bacteria; phylum Acidobacteriota; class Vicinamibacteria; order Vicinamibacterales; family UBA2999; genus 12-FULL-67-14b. The sequence continues at coordinate 7,268 of JBDTMB010000039.1, read as the reverse complement.
AGTGCGTGGACGGCGTGGTCCACGGTGCCAGGCACCGACTCGGGCACCCAGACGCGGAACTTCATCACCGGCTACCGGACCCCCGCCAACGGTCAGATCGGCCTGGCGTGGACGCAGGGCACGTCGAGCTTCGATGTGATGACCACCGCGTTGAATACGAGCGGCGGTTCGGGGCCGTCTCCGACCGTCTCGGTTACCGCGCCTGCGACCGGATCGACGGTGTCGGGCAGCAGCACCACCGTGTCCGCGAACGCGGCGCCAGGGAGTGGCTCGGTGGCAGGCGTCCAATTCGTCCTCGACGGCGTCAACCTCGGCGCCGAAGACACGTCGACTCCGTACTCGATTTCGTGGAATACCACCACCGCGTCCAACGGCACGCACTTCCTGTCGGCCATTGCGCGTGACTCGAACGGCGGAACCGGGACGGCGGCGGCGGTAACGGTGAACGTGCTGAACGATCTCACGGCCCCGACGGTCGTCATGACCACGCCAGCAAACGGATCGAATGTCTCTGGCGCCAGTATTTATTTGTCCGCGAACGCGACCGATGATGTGGGAGTGGTCGGCGTGCAGTTCCTCCTCGATGGGGCGAACCTCGGCGCCGAAGTGACCGCCGCGCCGTACAACTTCAGTTGGAGCCTGGCCTCCGTGTCCGGCGGCGTCCACACGCTCGCGGCGCGGGCGCGCGACGCCTTTGGCCGGCAGACGACGTCAACAGCGGTGAGCGTCACCAAGGTGATGATCACTCCGGTGATCACCTGGTCCAGCCCAGCGAACATCGTCTACGGCGCCGCGCTTGGTCCCCAGTTGAACGCGACGACTACCGTCCCAGGCACGTTCGTCTACGTACCGCCTACCGGCACCGTGCTGCACGCGGGCGTCAATCAGACGCTCGCGACGACGTTCACGCCGACCGATACGGTGAACTACACGACGGCGACGGCTAGCGTTTCCATCACCGTGGTTGACACCACGCCGCCGGCCTTGACCATCCCGTCGAACGCTACCTTGGAGGCCACCAACCCCTCTGGCGCGACCTACGCCTTCAGCGCCACCGCGAGCGACCCTGTGGACGGCAACCTGGCGGTCAGTTGTTTGCCCGCCGGGCCGAACTTTGCCCTAGGCACGACCACCGTCAACTGCACGGCCACGGACAGTAACGGCCTCACCGCTTCCGCGGGCTTCGTCGTCCTGGTGCGCGATACGACGCCGCCGTCGGTCACGGCACCGGCCCCGATCAGCGTGGCGTCAACGGAATATGCGGGGGCGCGCGGCAACGTTGCTGGTTCCACCGGCTCTCAACTCTTGGGCGTCTTTGTGGCCGGCGGTTCGGCCGTCGACATTCGTGACGTGGCTCCCGTGCGATTGCCGCCACAAGCCGTGATCGGCGGGTCCACGGTCAACGTCACCACCACTACGCTGTTCCCTCTGGGGCCGACGACGGTGGTCTTCAGATACCAGGACACGACCGGCAACATCGGCACCGCGTCGGCGGTGGTCACCGTGACCGAACGCGTGGCCGATGAACCGACGGTGATCGGCACGGTCGCCTTGGGAGGCGGCCGGCTCCAGTCGCTGCAAAACGCCGATGGCGGATGGTCTTTCAAAGTCGGCGGCGCCGGCTGTGCCGGTCCGTACGGTTCGTGTTCCAACACGATTGGCATCATCGCGCTCGGACTGCTGGCGACCGACGCGCGCACGGGCACCACCGCGATGCGGCCGGCGGCCATCGCGGCCGGCGACGCGCTGATCGCCCGCTACAACATCGCCCTCACGCAGACGCCGCCGACACTGCCGTACAGCCAGGACATCGAGTTCCTGGTCGGCCTTGCCGCGCTCACCGGCAACCAGGCGTACGCCGCGACGGCACAAGCGTGGTTCCAGCTGGTGATCGACCGGTATCCAGACGCGGCGGCCCGAATCGACGAACAGCTGGCCGGGCGCGACTCCCAACGCATTCGCACGCTGGCCGTGTGGGACGCGGCGTCGCTCATTCGAGCGGCGAAATCGATCGGCCGGCCGGACTACGCCCTGGCGGCAGCGAACAGGGTGCGCGATCGCGAGTCGAGCTGGAAGGACACCAATCCGGCTCACCGGTGGGACCAGTGCGGCAATTCGTCCGGCTGTGGTCCGGCCGATAACCCAATGGCGTTCGATTACACCATCCTCGGCGAGGGCTCGCTGCTCTGGGCCATTCACGACCTGCCAGGTTTCGACGCGCAAGTCACCGAGTACCGCGCGTTCCTGCTGGCACAGCAAGACCTGGGCGGGTCATGGGATGTGGGCAACTCCCAGATCACCTCCTATGTGACGATCGGGCTTTCGACGGTCGGCAGCGCGGATGCGGCGATGTCCGCGGCGGCGACGTTCTTCCTCAGGAACCAGTTCGCCTCCGGCGGCTGGCCGTTCTCGGCTGGCGGCACCAGCGAATACGCCGAAGTGAATGCGGAAGTGGTTCGGGCGATGGCGACGCTATTCAGCACGCCGGCCGGCGCCAGTGTCGCGGTGTCGCCGTCGCAATTGTCGACCGTGACGTTCAGCACGGTGAGCACGTCCGGGCAGACGACGGTGGTGGCGATCGACCCGGCGACGGCGGCCAGCGTGACCGGCGGCTTCGATGTGGTCGGCGGGTTGACCTACCAGGTGGCCACCACGGCGTCGATCAGCGGCAACATCACGGTGTGCTTCAGTGTGCCCTGGATCACCGACGCCGCCGCGTTCGATGCCGTTCGCATCCTCCACGGTGAAGCGGGCGTGTTCGTCGACCGGACGATCCTCGCGCCCGATTCACCGGCCCCCGACTTCGCGACGCGACGGGTCTGCGCACGGACTTCCTCGCTCAGCCCATTCGCCGTCGCCGTCGCGCTGCCCGACTCGACGCCGCCGGTCGTGACGGCGCCGCCAGACGTGACGATCGCGGCGACGAGCGCGCTTGGCGCCGCCTACACCTTTACGGCGTCGGCCATCGACGATGTCGCCGGCGCAGTGGCCGTGACGTGTGACCCTGCCAGCGGCTCGACGTTCGCCGTGGGAACGACCGTCGTGATCTGCTGGGCCACCGATGCCCAGGCGAACATGGGAGCGGATTCGTTCAGCGTGACGGTCACGCCGCCGCCCCCGCCTCCGCCGCAAAAGAAAAACCGCGCACCGGTGGCGATTTCGGCCTCCTACAAGGTGAAGCCAGGCGCGGCGCTCGCCGGCGTCCTCAAGGGGCGCGATGCGGATGGCGACCGCCTGACGTTCCAATTGGTGACCAACGACTTGAAGGGCAAGGTCGTGGTCGATGCGCAGAGCGGGGCGTTCACCTACACGCCTCCGCGCAAGGCTGAGCAAGGGGGGACGTTTACGTTCCGCGTGAGCGACGGGAAGGACTGGTCACGCCCTGCCAGGATTGCAGTGACGACGGTCAAGAAGGATGACCACGGCCGCGACGACCGCGACGACCGCGACGACCGCGACGACCGCGACGACCGCGACGACCGGCCTGCCTTGGTCGCGCCACCTCTCAGAGATTCTCGTAAGTAAACCCACGCTCCTGCGCGTAGCCGATCGCCCACGTATGTGCGGGTACGAGGCGGACACCGGGTACCAGTCCCGCGACGAGCTCGGTTCGGATGTCGGCGGGCTTCGCGCCGGCTTTCCCGGCCAGTTCCGCTGCGACCGAGCCGAGCGCGAAATTGCATTGCCAGAAGACGACGCCTCGGGCCTGCAGCGCCCTGACCGTGGCGCCGCCGCCGGTTGGTCCGCCGAGGAAGAGGTTGCGCACCGAGGGCTTCCCCGTCGCGGGGTCCTTGATCCCCCAGACTTCACCGAGTTGGAATTTTTCCCACAGCGCATCGGTGGCGTTCATGGGGAACGACTTATGCGAGATGCCGACGATGACGTTGATGTCATCGGGTGGCTCGAGGTGATTGACCTCTCGATGCGCAGCGAAATACGTCACCGACTGTCGCAGCGGCGAGTCCACCGCCAGATCGAACGACCCCAGGTCGAAGACATGCTTGTGTTTGCCCTTGAACCGATCAAACCAACTGATGTCGAGGCCGCTGGCCGCCGCCGGCTGCGCTGGTGCCTGCGCGCCGGACCCGGCGGCAAGGGCGGCAACGCCGCCAAGGGTGGCGAGAAACGTACGGCGAGAGGCAGACGAGGACGTTCGTTGGCTCATGCTGGTTGGCTCCGGTGGTGAATGTCCGGAGAGTATATGTTGAAGCCGGGACCGGGTGTTCGGGATTAGTCCCGTCTCAGCGCCACCAAGGGATCGAGCCGCGTCGCGCGTCGTGCGGGCAGCATGCTGGCGGCCATCGCCACCACCGCCAACAGCAAGGCGATCGACACGATCGTGATCGGATCGCGTCCGTTCGTTTGAATCAACAGGTTCGTGCTCTGGAACAACTGGCCCACGCCCAGCGCGCCGGCGATCCCAATCGTCAGGCCGATGGCCAGGTGCACGCACGCCCGGCGCAGGAACAGCCACGTCACCTGGTTGGACTCGGCGCCGAGCGCCATGCGGATGCCGATCTCCTGCGTCCGCTGCGTCACTGAGTAGGCGGTGACCGCGTAGAGGCCCACCGCCGACAGCGTGAGCGCGATCAGCGCGAAGATGGCAAACATCGATCCGAAGATGCGGAACGGCCACCGCTGCTGCGCCATGTTGTGGTCCATCGTCTCGATGCCGAAGAGCGGCAGGTCCGGATCGATCGCCCGCACTTCCTCGCGGATGAGCGGCGTCACCACGTTGGGGTCGCCCTTGCTGCGGGCCATCAGCGTCATGAAGCCGCGCGGATCGGTGCGGAAGGGCAGGTAGGCCACGGCGTCGGGCTCGGGCTCGGTGAGGTTGCGTTGCCGCACGTTCGGCGTGAGGCCGACAACGGTGGCGGTGAGGGAGGTTGGGATGCCGCCGGCCGGGGCGGCGCCTCCCTGCAAATCGATGCTCAACTCGATCCGGCGGCCGACCGGATCCTCGTTCCCGAAATGCATTTGCGCGAAGCGTTGGTTGATGACGGCGCTCTCGCGCCCAGTCATGCCGTCTTCGTTGTTGAGGCCGCGCCCGCGCACGATCGGCAGGCCCATCGTTTCGAAATAGTGCGGATCCACCGTGAGCATCGTCACGTTGGGCGCCTGCTCGCCCGGCTGGAGCGGCTTGCCGTCGACGGCCAGCTTGCGGAGGAAGCCGCCCTGCATCGGCGTGTTGCTGGCGATGGTGACCGAGTCGATTTGCCCGTTGGCCTGCAGGCGCTCTTCGAGCTGTTGATAGAAGGCGAGGCGCTGTTCCACCGCCGGATACTTTCGATCGGGAAGCGCCAGCCGCATCATCACGAGGTGCGAGGTCTCGATGCCCAGGTCGAGGCGATACAAGGTGACGAAGTTGCGCATCATGAAGCCGGCGCCGGCCAGCAACACGACCGTGAGCGCGAGTTCGGCGACGATCAGGGCGCCGGTCCAGCGGCGGGCGCGGACGCCGGCGGACCCCGAGCGGCCGCCTTCCTTCAACACTTCGTTGACGTCGGTCTTCGAGACGTGCAGCGCCGGCGCCAGGCCAAAGACGATCCCGGTGCCGAGGCAAATCGCCGCGAAGTAGGCAAAGACGCTGCCGTCCATCGTGAACTGAATCCAGTACGGCTTGCCGACGTCCTGCGTCGCCGCATCGAAGAGCCGCACGCCGAGGTTTGCGATCGCCAGGCCGGCGAGGCCGGCGATCACCGAGAGCAGGAGGCTTTCGATCAACAACTGGCGGACGATGCGCCATCGCGAGGCGCCGAGCGAGACGCGAACCGAGATCTCGCGCGAGCGCTGCGCCGAGCGCGACAGCAGGAGATTGGCGACGTTGGCGCACGCGATCAACAGCACGAAACCGACCGCGCCCATCAGCGACAGGAAGATGGCGCGAATGGGCCCGCCGTTCATGCGCTGGTTGAACGTTTGCAGCTTCGGTTCGAGGTCCTTGTTGGTGTCGGGATAGTCCTTCGTCAGCCGGGCGCCGATCGCCTTGAACTCGGCGGTGGCCTGGGCCTGGCTCACGCCGGGCGCGAGGCGGCCGAACACGTCGACCGGGCGCGCGTTGCGCTTTTGTTCGAGGATGCCGGGAAGGTTGGAGAGCGGCTGCCAGAGGTCGGCATTCTGGGGGAACTTCATGCCTTCAGGCATCACGCCGATCACGACCGAGGGCACGTCGTTGACGCGAATGGTGCGTCCGATCACACCGGGGTCACTGCCGTAACGGTTCTTCCAGACGCTGTTGCCCAGCAGCACGACCGAGGCGGCGCCGGGACTGTCGTCGGAGGGCACGAAATCGCGGCCGATGACGGGAGTGGTGCCAAGCAGCCAGAACGCGTTCGCCGACATGTACTGGCCGTTGTAGCGCTCCGGTGCGCGGCCCTCGTCGCTGACGTTGGCCACCGTGCCGCTATAGGCGGCGAGGGCCACGAAGGATTTCTGCGCCTCGCGCCAGTCCCTGAAGTCGAGATAGGAGACGCCCAAGTCTCGTCCGCGCACGGTATCGCGGGAAATCAACGACAGGATGCGCTCGGGATCATCGAAGGGCAGGCCGCGGATCAGGACGGCGTTGACGAACGTGAACACCGTGGCGTTCACGCCAATGCCGAGGGCGAGGGCGATGGCCGCGACCAGGCTGAACCACTTGTCCTTGACGAGCAGGCGGGCGGCGAAGCGCAGATCTTCCCACAATCCCATTGGGTGCTCCTGAATGCTGCTGAATGGCGTTAGACACCTATTACGGGGGATCGTCCACAGGGGTTCACGCGGTAAGATCGCCGCGCATGGCAGGCTTCTTCAAGACCCGGCGAATTGTCGGGATGAGCCTCGTGGCCACCGCCCTGGTGTGGATCCAGGCGGCCGGCTATCTCGAGGGGCAGCGCATCGACGCGCAGCGCGCCAGCCATCCGCCGCCAGGGGCCAGGCCGGAGGCGCTCCGCCTCGACAGCGACGGCCTGATGACCAGCGTCCGGACCCTCACCGAGCCGCGGTTCGCAGGCCGGGCCACGGGCACGCCCGGCAATCTCGCGGCGCGCGCGTGGATCGAGGAGCGCTTCAAGGCCATGGGCCTGGCCCCGGTCTCGGGCAGCTACGTCTTCCCCTTTCATTTCACGCACCTCTCCATCAAGGCCATCGTCGATCCCGAGCGGCAGGTGAAGACCGATTATTCGGGGGCGAATGTCGCGGCGCAGTGCGCGGGGGCGGATCCGAGTTTGCCGGTCTACGTGATGTCGGCGCACTTCGATCACTTGGGCATTCGCGGCGGCGCGATGTAT
>JBDTMB010000038.1:0-20967 GCA_039934485.1 Vicinamibacterales bacterium | reverse complement strand
AGAAGTACGTCGGCCACGACAACAACCGCGACTTCTACATGATGAACCAGCCGGAATCGACCAACATCAACCGGATTCTCTACCGCGAGTGGTTCCCGCAGATCGTCTACAACCACCACCAGACCGGGCCCACCGGCACGGTGATGTTCTCGCCCCCCTTCCGCGATCCGTTCAACTACGTCTACGACCCACTGGTGGTGAACACCCTGGACCAGGTCGGCGCCGCGATGCACAGCCGCTTCGACGCGGAAGGCAAGCCGGGCGTGACGACGCGTTCGGGATCGAACTACTCGACGTGGTGGAACGGCGGCCTGCGCACGATGCCGTATTTCCACAACCAGGTGGGCCTGCTCACCGAGAGCATCGGCAACCCGACGCCGGAGACCATCGGCTTCGTCCCGGATCGCGTGGTCGCGCGCGGCGACCTGCCGTTCCCGATCATGCCGCAAGTGTGGCACTTCCGTCAGTCGATCGATTACTCGCTCACCGCCAACTACGCGGTGCTCGACTTCGCGCAGCGTTATCGCGAGACGCTCCTCTACAACATGTACGTGATGGGCAAGAACAGCATCGGCCGCGGCAATACCGACACCTGGACGCAGTATCCCCGCCGCATCGCCGAGGTGAAGGACCTCGTCGCCAAGGACATGAAGATCGATTCCACCGATCCGCGGATGTCCTCGGGCGGCCGCGTCCAGACGGTGCCGGAGAAGTATTTTGCGACGCTGCACCAGCCGGCCTGGCGCGACGCGCGCGGCTACATCCTCTCCGCCAACGAAGGCGATTTCCTCACCGCGACCAAGTTCGTCAACATCATGATCAAGAGCGGCCTCACCGCGCAGCGCGCGACGGCGCCCTTCACCGTGGCCGGCAAGCAGTATCCCGCCGGCTCCTACGTCTTCAAGGCGGCGCAGGCGTTCCGTCCGCACCTGCTCGACATGTTCGAGCCGCAGGATCATCCCAACGACTTCCAGTATCCGGGCGGCCCTCCGATTCCGCCCTACGACAACGCCGGATGGACCTTGGCCTACCAGATGGGCATCAAGTTCGACCGTGTGCTCGAGGCCTTTGACGGCCCGTTCGAAAAGATCGCCGACGTGATCAAGCCGCCCGCCGGCAAGGTCACCGAAGCCGCCGGCGCGGTCGGCTACGTCGTCAATCACAAGAACAACGACGCATTCATCGCCGTCAATCGCCTGCTCAAGGCCGGTGAAGAAGTGGCCTTCGTCGGCGATCGCAGCTACCAGAGCGCCGACGGCACCGGCGTCATCTTCGTCACCGCCAGGCCGACGACCGGCGCGGTGCTGGCCAAGGCCGCGGCCGATCTCGGGCTGAACTTCACAGCCGTCACCGCGCGGCCCGCGGGCGCCACCTACAAGCTCACCAAGCCGCGCATCGGGTTGTGGGATCAATACGGCGGCTCGATGCCCTCGGGCCACGTCCGCTGGCTGCTCGAGCAGTTCGAATTCGACTTCGACGTCGTCTATCCGATGGCGCTCGACGCCGGCAACCTGCGCGCAAAGTACGACGTGCTGCTGTTCCCCGACGGCGGCATCCCGGAGTCCGACAACGCCGGTGGTGGCGGTGGTTTCGGCGGACGTCAGCCCACGGCGGCGGAGATTCCGGAAGAGTACCGTTCGCATCTCGGCCGCGTCTCGATCGCGAAGACGATTCCGCAGTTGAAGGCGTTCGCGGAAGCCGGCGGCGTGATCGTGGCCTTCGGCGGATCGGCCGTGCTCGGCGAGCACCTCGGCCTGCCGGTGAGCGATCACCTCGTCGAAGTGCAGATGGATGGCAGCAAGAAGCCGCTGCCCGGGACCAAGTTCTACATTCCCGGATCGATCCTGAGCGTGGCCGTGGACAACACCAACCCGCTGGCGTTTGGCCTCGAGAAGAAGGTCGACATGTTCTTCGACAGCAGCCCGGTGCTCGAACTGGCGCCTGACGCGACGCTGCGCGGCGTGAGGCCGGTGGCGTGGTACGACTCGAAGGCGCCGCTGCGCTCCGGCTGGGCGTGGGGCCAGCACTACCTCGAGGGCGGCACCGCCGCAATCGAGGCCGCGGTCGGCAAGGGCAAGGTGTTCCTGCTCGGCCCGGAGATCACCTTCCGCGCGCAACCGCACGGCACGTTCAAGTTCCTGTTCAACGGGATCTTCTACGGCACGGCGCAAGTCGTCGGCGGTCCAGCGGGGACCATGACGATGGCGCAGCAGTAGCTTTCGCATTGACTCTTTTCCCTGGTGCTGGGTTCGAGCCAATTGCGTCGTCGCCAGGCGCAGCCGCGAACTCGTCGTCCTTCAAGGTGTCCGAGCGAAGCCGTTGCTTCGACGGGCACTTTGATGGCGCGCCGATCTTGCCTGGCGTCGCCCACCTCGCGCTGGCTCTCAGCGCCTGCGCCGCGCAAAGCGGTCGTGCGGTCGTGCTCAAGGCGCTTCGCGACTTCCGGCTGAAAAATCCGCTCATGCCAGGCGACGACGTGGATGTGCGGCTGACACCGGGCAGCGACGCCTCGGAGATCCGATTCGAAATTCGCCGCCGCGGCGAAGCCGCCAGCGTCGGCGTCCTGATCGTCGATCAGGGGAATCCGCTTGAGTGATCAGTTGCTGCCGCATCGCGGAACGGCGCGGCTGCTGACCCGGGTCGTGCGGTCCGACGCAGCCTCCGTGGAGGCGATTTGCGAAATACCGGCGAGCCACCCGTTGGTGACCGACGGCCGCGCGCCGGGGTTGCTTGGACTCGAGCTGGGCGCCCAGGCCGCCGCTGCGATGGAGGCCTTGAACCGCGGCCGCGATACCGGCGATCAGGCAGCGCGCATCGGCTACCTGGTACGCGTGCGTGAGGCCACCTTCGTGACGGCCGATCTGCCGATCGACACGCCGCTCGTCGTGAGCGCCCGCCTCGAAGGCTCGGCGCCGCCGCTGGCGATCTACCGCATCACCGTCGGCCTCGATGGCCGGGAGCTTCTCAACGCGACGCTCAGCACCTACAGTGGGGCGTGAGACAGGCATGCAACTGGCGTTCGAAGTCCGCGGCCTCGCCAAGACCTACCGCCAGGGCACCGTGGTGGTGCAGGCGTTGTCCGGCATCGACCTCGCCGTGCGAAGCGGTGAGTTCATGGTGGTGGCGGGGTCGTCCGGAAGCGGCAAGAGCACGTTGCTGCACCTGCTGGGCGGACTCGATCGCCCGGATGCCGGTAATATTCTTTTTGCCGGTGTCGACCTCGCGGCCCGCACGGAGGCGGAGCGGACCAGGATCCGGCGCCATCAGCTCGGCTTCGTCTTTCAGTCCTTCAACCTCGTGCCGGTTCTCTCCGCCTATGAAAACGTCGAGTACGGGCTGTGGCTCGGCGGCATGGCCAAGCCCGAACGGCGCCGCCGAGTAGAAGAGGCGCTCGACGCCGTCGGCCTGGCCGATCGCATGCACCATCGTCCCGATCACCTTTCAGGAGGCGAGCGCCAGCGCGTGGCGCTCGCGCGCGCGCTCGTGAACGCGCCGATCGCCGTCCTGGCCGACGAACCCACCGCCAGCCTCGACACTCACACCGCCGCTGGGATGGTGCAGCTGCTGATCGAACTGAATGCGACGCGCGGAACCACGTTCGTGTTCGCGACGCACGATCCCACGATCATTGCGCGGGCGCCGCGAGTGGTCCACCTGTCGGACGGCCGCATCGTCGACGAAATGCGCCGGAGCGCCGGCTGATGCTGCCGCTCATCGCGCTCAGGAATCTGTCGCGAAATCAACGACGGACGCTGCTGTCCCTGCTGGTGGTGTGCGTCGGCTTCATCGGGCTGCTGCTCACAGCCGGTTTCGTGCGCGCGTCGTTCGTCGGGCTTCGCGAAGCGGTGATTCAAGGGGGGCTCGGCCACCTCGAGGTGGTGCCGGCGGCCGATCTTGGCGCCGCCAATTCCGCCGACCGGACGGGCCGGCCGCCGGGCTTTGCCGGGTGGCGGGAGATTCGCGACACGATCGAGCATCAACCGCACGTGCGCGCCGCGGGCGCGACCATCCAGTTCGCCGGGGTTGCCACCAACGGCGGCAGTTCCGCGTCGTTTGTCGGCCTCGCCGTGGAGCCGGACCGCGAGCGCCGGATGGGCATGGCCGTGCGGTTGAGAGAGGGCGCGAGCCTGCCGGAAGCGGAGGGCGCCGGCGGCGAAGACCAGGTCCTGCTTGGCGTCGGTCTGGCGCGCGCGCTGGGCGCGGCGCCAGGCGACACCATCGCGGTGATGGCCGCCACGCCCGACGGCTCGCTCAACGCCGTTGACATGGTCGTGGCGGGACTGTTCACGACTGGTTTCCAGGAACTGGACGGCCGCATCCTGAAGACCAGCGTCGCCGACGCCCAACGGCTGCTCGGCACAGAGCGCGTGACGTCGGTGATTGTCGGCCTGACCGAGACCAGCACCACACCGCAAGTGGAGACGGCCTTGCGGCAATTGCTGACGACCGGGCCGGCGCCGCTCTCGATCGTCACCTGGGAAACCCGGGCCCCGTTCTACGGCCAGGTGCGCGCGCTCTATGGCAGCATCTTCGCGTTCCTGGGCACCATCGTCGCGCTGCTGGTGGCGCTGTCGATCTCGAACACGATGCTGATGTCGGTGCTCGAGCGCGTCAGGGAATTCGGCACCCTGCTCGCCATCGGCACCAGTCGCGCGCAGCTGGCGCAAATGCTGATCTTCGAGGCGTTGTGGCTCGCCGCGATCGGCGCCCTCGCCGGCAGCGCGCTCGGCTTTGGCCTGGTAACGCTGATCAATGCGCTGCACATCGAGATGCCACCACCGCCGGCCGCGGTCGATCCGATTCTGCTCGAGCTGCTGGTGCAACCGAGCGACTTCCTCTGGATCTTCGGGGCGATGACGATCATCCTCGCCGCCGCCGCGATTCCACCGATGCTGCGCGTCTTCCGCCTGCAGATCGTCGATGCGCTCGGGCACGTGTAGGATCGAGATGATGGCTGGGCTGCGGACTCTGACCGCGATCTTGATCGTGCTCGTCGTCACCCGCGCGCTGGCGCAAGGCCCCGACGAGCTTCTTCGCCGCAGCGACGTCGGTGGCTTTTCGCCCAGGTCGTTCCGCGCCCGGCTCGTCCTCACCTCGATGCCGCAAGGCGCGCGCCACGAGATCGAAGTGTGGCGATCGGGTGACACCAGGACGCTGATTCGATTCATGGACCCGAAGGAACGCGGCAAGTTCCTGCTGCGTCTGGACAGCGACGTCTGGCTGATCACGCCGGGCGCGAAAAAACCGGTCCACCTGAGCCCGTCGTATCGCCTCTACGGCGGCGCGACGCTCGACGAGATTCTCGGCATTCGCCTGGCCTCGGCCTACCAGGTCGAGAGCGTCTCCACCGGCACCGACGCCGGCGGCGCCCTGGTCGTTCTCGAACTTCGCGCGAAGGCCGAGGGGTCGCTGTTCCCACGGGTGCGCTATGTCGTGCGCGAAACGACGGAGCGGCCCGTGGTCGCCACCTATCGGCTGCGCAGCGGACGCGATGCCACCGCCGTCGAGTTCCTGCAGTGGAACGAGCGCGGATTGGTCTACGCGAAACGGCTGATCGTGAGCGACCTGCTACGCAAGGGCGCACAGACCGAGGTCGCTATCCTGGAAGTCGAAGCGCGCGCCATCCCCGATGGCCTGTTTTCACTGACTGACCCGACCGCGCGGCAGGCGTTGCCTTAGTCCCAGAGCTTTCGAAAACAAAACCACTGGTAGGGGCGCTCCCGGATGGCCCACTCAATTTCCAATGCCAGGCGATGTACGGCGGCCGCGATATCTGCCGATCGATCGGCGGTGTGGGCCACCTCGATGGGCGGTCTGATCACCGTTCGCATCAGGAATCGGCCTTCGCGAAAATTGAAGATTGGCACGATCGGGACGCCGACCGTGCGGGCGAGCGCGGCGGGGCCGATCGGCAGCGGTATCGGCCGCCCGAACAGGCTGACGATCACGTTGCGCCCTCCGGCCCGCGGCCGATCCGCCTGCAACGCCACGATCTCACCCGCCCGCAACGCATCGGCCAACGTGAACGCCAGCGCCGGATCATCCCCGCCAAAATGGGTGACGTAGTTCTCTCCGGATCGCTTCAGGATCTCGCGGACGAACGCTTGCGCCCGTGGATCAATTTCGGTTTCGCGGACGACGTGGATGCGCCGGCGTGATTCAGCGGCGCCCAACTGTGCGGCGTTTTCCCACGGACCGATGTGGGCCGTGACGACGACGGCGCCCTGTGGCGATGCCATCAACTGCCGCCAGTAGCCTTCTCCTTCGACGACCGATTTGAACGTCCCTGGTTCGGCCAATCGGCGAAAGCGCTCGGTGAAGCACCACGCGAAGGTCCAGATCGTCCGCCGCGATCGTCGCAACCGTTCCCACCGGCCCGCCGGCCCCAGGACCGGTTCGAGGTTCGAGGCCAGCGCGCCGCGAATGCGTCCGAGGGTGATGAAGAAGAAGATCGAGAAGAACTGGACGATCGGCCAGTCGGTCCACGACGGCAGCGTCGTGAACGCCGAGTGCGCGAACTGGTACCAGAACACGCCCGTCACGTGGAAGCGTCCCAGCAGGCGATGCGTCAGGCCCAGGGCGGGAGCGTGCACCGCCGACCTCTGGCTGTGGCTCGACGGCATAGTCAGGCCGACGTGCCGGCGTCGACGATGAGGGCCTGGCCGGTGATGGCTGCGGCCTTGTCGGAAATCAGGAACGTCACGAGGTTGGCGACATCCGCGGCCGAGGTCCCGCGCGCCAGGCACTCGTGAGACCGCAGCGCGCGAACCACCGCTTCCGGCAGCGACGCGGTCATGTCCGTCGGCACGAACCCCGGCAGCACGGCGTTGACGCGGACGCCACGCTTGCCCACTTCACGGGCGAGCGCGCGCGTCATGCCCAGCAGCGCGGCCTTCGACGCCGCATAGGCCGTCTGTCCGGCCACCCCCGACACCGCGGCGATCGACGAGATGTTGACGATGCTGCCACGGCGGCGATGCATCATCTGCGGCAGCACCGCGCGACAGCAGCGGAAGGCACCGTCGAGGTTCACTTCCATGACCTCGTCCCAGTCGCGATCCGGCGTCATCGCCAGCAGGCCTTCGTTCCTCACGCCCGCGCTATTGACGAGCGCATCGAGCGGGCCCAGCGTCGCCTCGATTTCAGCCACGAGCCGGCCTGGCCGCTCGCGATCGCGCAAGTCGAGTACGAACCCGCGCGCCCGGCCGGAGGAGGCACCTTCGATCTGCTTCGCGGCGACCTCATCGCTTCGATAGGTAAATGCCACGGTGCCGCCGTCAGCCAGCACGGCCTCAACGATCGCGCGGCCGATGCCACGGTTACCTCCAGTGACGAGGACCACGCTCATCCGCCACCGCCGTAACGCGCCCGAATCACGCCCGCCGCAATCCGCAAGCTGTCGGTAATTGGCCGGTAGTGGCTCGTGCCTCGGCCGTCCGCCTTGCCCAGGCGGATCGGCACGGTGACAATGCGAAAGCCCAGGCGGGCCGCGCGCACGACGACCGCGCTTTCCGCTTCGAAGCCGGTTTCCGGGAATCCGGTGCGCTCGATGAGCTCGCGCCGGTAAAAGCGGAAGCCGGTCTGCACGTCCGGGATCGGCTGGCCCGCCGCCCACGAAATCGCGCGCGACGACAGGCCGTTGCTGAAGCGGCGCACCGATCCCATCTGCGCAAACAAGTGATCGCGCGTCCCGAGCACAAGGTCGGCGATCGGCGCCAACGCCAGCAGCTTCGGAATCTCTTCAGGAAGATGCTGCCCATCGGCGTCGAGCGTGACGACGCCGTCGAATCCGCGCGAGAACAGGATCGAGAACGACACGCCGAGCCCGGCGCCCTTGCCGCGGTTATGCGGAAACGAGTGGACTTCGGCCCCAGCCGTTTTTGCGGCGAGGCCGGTGCCGTCGGTCGATCCGTCGTTGATCACGAGGACATCAGGCAGCACGGCGAGCGATCGCTCGACCACCGATCCGATCGAATGGACCGCCTGGTACGCGGGAATCGCCACGGCAATCCGCATCACATCGCCTCGAGCAACAGCCACGCCGCGGCGCCGCCGGATGCCAGGCTGGTCACCAGCGTAATGCCGGCCGGCGACAGCGGCCCGCCCTGGTGTGGAGTCACACCCAATTCTGGATCGGGATCCTCGAAGCCGGCCGTCGATGCGCAGTCTTGCGCGGACACCGCCCGCATTGCCGACGCCAGGAAGCCGCCGCCGTACTGCCCCGTCGCGCCCTTCGGCGCGAGAATCGGCGGAAGAGGATTCTCCCCCCAAGCGTGCCGAAGCGTGTGGGCCTCGAGCCGGTCACCAGCAATCGAACCCGACGCGCCGGAGACGATCCGGCCGACATCGCGCGGCCCCAGGCCGGCGCGGTCGAGCGTGCCGCGCAGCGCGCGCGCGAGCTGCACGTGGCCGCTGCCCCACCCGATTCGTGGCGCGCTCGGATCGAACGCGCTGCCAAAGCCACGCACGCGGCCGCGGATGGTGGCGCCGCGTGACCGCGCCTGGTCCCCGGCTTCGAGCACGAGGACGGCGGCACCCTCGGCCGCCACAAACCCGCTGCGGCGGCGATCGAAGGGTCGCGCCACTTCGCCACCAGGGCCGCCCGGCCGGGCGAGCGCTTCAAGCCGATCGAGCAGCGCGTGCATGAGCGGCGGCATCTCTTCGACGCCGCCCACCAGCGCGCGATCGGCGTTGCCAACGGCGACCTCCGCCGCGCCCCTTCCGACCGCGGTGAGGATACCGGCTTCGCGCTGGACGATGGTGAGATTGGATCCGCGCGCCTGCAGCGCGATCGCCATCTGCGCGGTGGCCGCGTTGGCGACGCTCTCGGTAAACGCGAACGGCGATACCGCCTCGGGGCCTTCGAGAATCGCGGTCTTGAGCAGGCGCGCTGTGACATCGATCGCGCCCAAGGCGTTCGACATGACCACGCTCGTTCGTGATCCGGCGAGATCAGCCAACAAGTTCGCATCCGCCATCGCCATTCGCGCGGCGGCGACGGCGAACTTCGACGGCACGCTCATGCGGCGTCCCATCGCGGGCGTGACCCATTGAGATAGATCGAGGCCGCCGCACAGCAACGCCAGTTGCGAAGACTCCGGCAGGTGATAGCCGCCTCGACGATCCACCGGCGTCAACGAACCCGCCACGACGCCCAGGCCGGTCACCACGACCTCCACACCATTCGGACTCAAGCCTGGTCCCAACGGCCGAAGACGACGGCCGCATTGGCGCCGCCAAAGCCAAGGCTCACCGACACCGCGGCGCGCATCCCCGGCAGCGAACGCGGCGCGCCAAGGGCCAGGTCAACCGCCAGCGCGGGATCGGTCTCTCCTCCGCCAGGCGTTGGATCGACTTCGCGATCGATCAGCCCGAGGATGGTGGCGATCGCCGCGACGGAGCCGGCGGCGGCGAGCAGGTGACCGACGACACCCTTGGTGGCCGTGGTCGGAATCTTGTTCGCACGGGCCCCGAACGCGCGCTGCATCGCCGCACTCTCGGCCGCATCGTTCAGCGGCGTGCCGGTGCCATGCGCGTTGATGAAGTCAATGGCCTCGGGTTCGAGTCCGGCATCGACAATCGCCAGCCGGATGGCGTTGGCCGCCCACTCGCCGTCGGCTTGCGGCGCGGTCATGTGGTTGGCGTCGCACGTGGAACCGGCGCCAAGGATTTCCGCCAGCGGCATGGCGCCTCTCGCGCGCGCATGGGCCAGGGACTCGAGGACCAGGACCGCGCCGCCTTCGCCGAGCGAAATACCGGCGCGATCGCTACGAAAGGGCCGGCATGGCCGCTCGTCAACCGCGCGAAGCGCGTTGAAGCCGGAGTAAGTCGTCAGGCAAAGGCATTCGGCGCCGCCGGCAAGCGCGAGGTCGACCTCCGAATTGCGGATCGCGCGAAGCGCCTGTTCGATCGCCAGACCGCCGGAGGCACACGCCGAGGATACTGTCTCCACCGGTCCGCGCACGCCCAGGTGGCGGGCCACGGTTTCTGCGGGAGCGCTGATCAAGTGCGACGCGAGGACTCCCCGCCGCGGACGGCTTCCCGGCCGGCGCACCATCTCCTCGAAGAACGGCTCGGTGTCGCTCAGTCCGGCGGTGCTGCTGCCAAAGAACACGCCGACGGCCTCATTGTCGAGCGGCGGTGACAGCCCGGCTTGCGCCGTCGCCTCGCAGGCCGAGAACACGGCGAAGCGATCCGAGTTCGACCATCGATTCCACCGGATCGGTCGCCCCTTGACGGGGCGCCACGGTGGCACCTGCCCGGCGACGTGAGTGCGCTGTGCCTGATGATCGAAGCGATCGAACGGACCAATCGCCGTGCGGCCCGATCGCACGGCCTCTCGCAACGCGGCAACACCCCATCCGGCCGCGGAGACCGCACCCAGACCGGTGACGACGACGCGCCGGTCATCGGTGTGGCGATGGCTATCCATTCATTTCTTCACCACGGTGTCCTTGGCGAGTGTGCGGGCGACAAACTCCGCGAGGTGGGAGACGGAGGCGAACACGCTCTTGTCCACCTCGTGACTCTGGATCTTCATCCCGTATCGCTTCTCGAGGGCAACCACCAGTTCGAGGGCGTCCACCGAATCGAGGCCCAGGCCCTCTCCAAACAACGGCGCATCGTCGGCGATGTTCTCGGGGGTCAGGCCCTCGAGCCGCAGGCTCTCGACGATCAGCCGCTTCAGGTCCGACCGGAGTTCAGCGCGATCAGGCATGCTTGCCCTCGGAGGGCGACAGCACGGGTTGCGAGTCGGGCCTGGCGACCCGGATGAACCGGTTCAGTGTCACCAGCGCGAAGAAGGCGTGCAGGCGAAGGCGCGTCTTCCAGGTGGGCCGCCAGTTGCCGGCAAGAACGGATAGCACCGCCTCGTAGATACCGAAGCGGGACGAGTGGCTGAAGAACAAGTCGCGGAAAGACGAATCGTAAAAGCCGGCCGCGAACCGGCGGAAGTGATGGTAGCGGCGAACCAGCCGGCGCTCGTATCCGGCAAAACGGTGGGCCCGCAGATCGCCGTCGCGCAGGCCCTTGCCGATGGCCTCGGCGGCTTCGATGCCGCCTTCCATGGCGAGGAGGACCCCGGTCGAGAAAATCGGATCGAGAAACGCCCCCGCGTCGCCCACCAGCACGTAGCGATCACCGGCCTGGCGGCTGTGCAGGTAGGAATAGTCCGCGTCGAACTCCGCTCGCGACACCGGGGTGCCAAACGCCACGAGCCTGGCCGCTTCCGGTGTCTCCGCCACGAAGTGCGCCAGCGTCTCTGCGGGCGTCGGCTTGGCCACCTGGTTGTAAACCGCTTGCGGCACGACCACGCCCACGCTGGTCGTCGTCGCGCTGATCGGGATGAGCCAGAACCAACCCTTGTCGGGCCGGGTCACCATGCGGATGTCGCCCGCGCGGCGGCCCTCGCTTCGCGGAATGCCGTCGTACTGGCGATGGACCGCGATGTTCCGCAGCAATGGATCGTGGCGGCGTTCGCCAAAGCGCTTGGCGAGAAATCCAGCGCGGCCGGACGCATCGATCACCGCGCCCACCCGAATCGAGGTCTCGCTCTGGTCGGGTGCCAGGTAGCGAAAGGTGACACCGTCGTCGTCGAACACGACATCCTTCGCGGTATGACCCTGGAGAACCGTGGCGCCACACTTCGCCGCGTGTTCGAGCAGGACCTGATCGAATCGCGAGCGCGGCACCTGGTAGCTCTGCGGCGTTGGCACTTCGACGGCCCTCGAGAAGTCCGCGTATTGACTGGAACTGCCATCCGCCGTCGCGAAGCTGGCACCCCACTTGTCGACGAAGCCAGCCTCGGCAATCGCATCACACGCGCCGATCTTCGCGAGGACCTCGTTAATCCACGGCAGTTGCGATTCACCGATGTGAAAGCGGGGAAACGTTTCTCGTTCGATAACGACGACGCGGTGGCCGTCCCTGGCAAGTGCACTGGCCGCGGCGGCTCCGCCCGGTCCACCTCCGACGACGGCTACATCAAAATCCCATGTCTGAATCATGCGCCTGAGGCAACCGGGATAGTATATCGGCGTGTCGAAAACCTCAAGCATCGCCGGCGCGTTTTCGCAGCTCGTCGCGCGGCGTGCGAGTGAGGTGATGGTCGCCTCGCCATCGGCGCGAGCGACCTTCGGCGATATCGATGCGCTGTCGCGCGCACTTGGCGAGCGCCTCAGTGCCTCTGGCCTCGCGCCCGGGAGTCTCGTCGGTCTGGCGGCTCCGAATGGACCCGCTTTTCTCGCTGGCTTCCTGGCCTTGCGCCGGACACAGCAGACGGCGGTACTGCTCGATCCGCTCGCACCGCCGGAGGATCGCCGGCGCGTGGTCGCCGCCATCGGCGTCGCGGCGGTGCTCTCGTGCGCGAAGCCGTGGCCAAGTTCGGCGGCTGAGTTTCAGCTCACCGGCCTCGAGCCGTCGGCGCAATCCTGCTCGCAGGGCGATGTCGCCGCAGTGAAACTCACTTCCGGATCGACCGGCGCACCGCGAGGCGTCGCGATGCGCGACGAGCACTTGCTCGCCGACGAAGGGGCGCTGGCGTTGACGATGGGCTTCAGGGACACCGATCGACTCCTCGGTGCCGTGCCGCTGTCGCACTCGTATGGTTTCACGACGCTGGCGTTGTCATCGATCGTGCGTGGGCTCACCCTCGTGCTGCCGTCGGATCAGGGACCGTTCGCGCAGCTCGACGCCGCGCGCGAACTCGGCGCGACGATTTTTCCCACGGTACCGGCGTACTTTCAGGCGCTGCTGAAGATGTCCGAACCACCGGCGTGGCCTGGCACGGTCCGGTTGGTCATCTCAGCCGGCGCGGTGCTGCCCGGCGCGACCGCCGCACAGTTCCGTGAGACCTACGCTCAACCCGTCCACGTCTTCTACGGATCGAGTGAGTGCGGAGGCATCTGCTACGACCGCGACGGCGGTGCCGCCGAGCGCGGCGGCGTCGGCACGCCGGTGGAGGGCGTGCGCGTGTCGATCATGCCGATCGATCAACAGGACGGCAGCGAAGGCCTCGTCGCGGTTGAGTCCGCCGGTGTCGGCCTCACCTATTTACCCGATCCGGACGCGCGCCTTGCCGGCGGCCGCTTCGAGACCTGCGATGTCGCGGCGTGGCAGGGCGGTGAGGTCGTGCTGCGACGACGCATCGATCAGGTGATCAACTTGCGCGGCCGCAAGGTGGACCCTTCAGAGGTGGAGAGGGTGCTCGCGGCGCTCGACGGCGTGGATGAAGCAGTGGTCCTCGGCGTCAGTTCAGCGGGTGGCGAGGAGATCGTGCGAGCGGTGGTGGCCTGCGCCGCAGGCCGCCTCAATTACCAGAGCGTCGCCGCGTGGTGCCGGCACAAGCTGGCCGATCACAAGGTGCCGCGCAGCGTCATCATCGTCGACGCGATTCCGCGGACGTCGCGCGGCAAGATCGACCGCGCGGCACTGCTTGGCATGTCCTCAACCCGGAACGATACCGGGGAGGCTCGTGGCTGACCGCGCCCACCGCTGGCGGCCATCGCCGTTTCTCGCCGCCAGCGCCGGCGTCCACGGCGTGGCGCTGGCCACACTGCTCGCATCACCCGAATCGTGGAGGCTCGTCGTCGGCGCACTGGTTGGCAACCATCTCGCCATCACCGCCACCTCGGTACTGCCGCGATGCGGATGGTTGGGGCCCAACATCACCCACCTTCCCGCGGCGAGGTCGGCCGACACCGTTGGACTGACGTTTGACGACGGACCGGATCCTGACCTCACTCCTGCGGTGCTGGACTTGCTCGCGAGTGCCGGCGCGCGGGCCACGTTCTTCTGTGTCGGTCAACGCGCCGAGGCGCACCCCGAACTGATCGCCGCCATCCTCGCCCGGGGACATGGCGTCGAGAACCACACCTACAGCCATCCCAACGGCTTCGCCTTCCGCGGGCCGCGAGGGCTGACGCGCGAGATTCTCAAGGCCCAGGAGGCGATCGAGCGATCCGGCGCTGGCCGGCCGCGCCTGTTTCGCGCGCCGGCGGGAATGCAGAACCCGTGGCTGTCCGCGGTGCTCGCCAGAACGGGGTTGTCGCTGGTCTCCTGGACCCGGCGAGGATACGACGCCGTCAGTAATCGTAGCGACCGCGTCGCCGCACGGCTGAAGAAGAACCTTCGCGCGGGTGACATCCTGCTGATGCACGACGGCGCGTCGGCCCGGTCGGCCAACGGCCGCCCCGTCGTCCTCGACGCCCTCGCCGACCTGCTCGACGAAATGAGCCGGAAGGGTTTGCGCTCGGAAGCACTGCATGCGGTGCTCGAGCCAAATTCGTCGGGCCCCTGGAAGCCGGTGACGAGCTAAGCGTTTGTAGCGCGGTATTCGCTCATCACGCCACCGGTGACGTTGCGCCTCACGTTGGTGAAGCCCGCCTCCCGCAACGCCTCGAGAATCACTTCCGGCGGCACGCAGGTTTCGATGGTGTCCCAAAAGTAGCGCATCATCTTCCCGGCGGCTTCGGCGCCGGTGGCGATCCGCGTCACACCCGGCACGATGTAGCCCAGGTAGATCTTGTTGAACCATCGGCCGGCCGCGGAGCGAGGTTGGGTGATCTCGAGCAACAGGATGCGGCCACCCGGCTTCAACACGCGGCGGTACTCGGTGAAGAGCGCGTGGAGATCGTGCGTGTGACGGAGGGCGTAGCCCATCGTCACCATGTCAAACGTCGCGTTGGGAAACGGCAGGCTCTCGCCGCGCCCTTGCAGGATCGGCGCCGCCGATCGCTTGCGGCACTCGCGCAGCATGCCGCGGCTCGGATCGAGGCCGACCGCGAGGCCGGTGGCGCCGGTGAGGTTGGCGGCCGCGCGCAAGACCGCTCCCGTGCCGGTGGCGACGTCCAGGAGGCGCATGCCGGGCTGCAGTCCCGAATCGCGCAGCGCCTGCGCGCGATACCATTCGCCGGTGCCAAACGACATGATCCGGCACGTCCACTCGTAGTACGGCGCCCCCTCGTCGAACAGCTCCTTGACCATGCTCGGCCGCTCGGCGTCGGAGCCGTAATAGCGAGCGAGCGGCGGGTGCGGCGGCAACGGGGCGGTGCTCATAGCGGCTTGAGCACTTGAATCTGGACCACGAGTGAGCCGGGCCGGCGGTATTGCGAGGGCAGGAAGCTCTTCCCCGCTTCGCCACGCAACAAGGTGTTCATCGGCCCGCGCAAGGTCCCGCCAATGCCAACGCCGGTCACGCGTTGCCAGTCGGTAGTCAAGCGATGGTCCCTGCCGTAGGCGTGATCGAGGAAGAGATCGAGACGGTATTGATCGAACAGGTTGAACGAATAGCCGGCGCGAAACATCGCCAGCTCGCCGAACCGCACGCCGGTCGACGGCACCCCGTGGATCCGGTTGTCGTCGTAAAAGCCGAACTGGTAGGCGCTGAACCGATCGAGGTCACGGCCGCCATAGTAGGCGCTATTGAGGTGGATTTTTTGGAGGCCGAAGAAGAAGTCCTTGGTGAGGCTCACCGAGTACTTCACGTAGTGCTGATCGGTGGAACGGTAATCGTCCGCATCACCCCACGGCTCCCAGTGCAGGCGGCTGTAGCTGGCGCCGCCGGCGACCAGCGAGTAGCCGCCCTGCTTCAACTCCCACGAGAGGCCGAGACCGTTGGTGATCGTCGACATCGGCACCCGGAACGTCGGCGCGGTGAGGTCGTCCGCGGAGAAGGCGTTGAACTGAAACTGGTAGTTCGCCGTGAGCTTCTGGAACGGCGACACCTGCCACCCCAGATTGATCCCGGTTGAAAACGGCAGCGTCATCAGCCGCTGCCCGGTCAACTCGCCGTCAAGATCGTAGGTGCGATCGTTCGACTTCACGGCGATGGCAAACACGTCGAGGCTGCCGTCCACGTGCCGGCCGATGAGTTTCGGGCGTTGCACATTTGCAATCGCCAGGACGCCGCCAAACACCAGCGCGAGCTGATTGGATTTGCCGAGGAAATCGAAGTCCAGATAGTTGATGCCGGCCAGTGGCAGCGGATAGTCGTAGGCGGGGTCATAGGTAATGCCGATCAGGCCCGCCAAGGCCGAGGTCGTCGCGCCCTGGACGACGCGGCTGCCGTCCTTCTTCACCAGGTAGCGCAGGCCCTCGTCGGTGTCGCGATACATCACGTGGTCGGTGCCGCGAGCGGCCTCGCGCTCCGCCGCGAAGGTTGCCGGGTTCAGGCGGAATGCCTCGAAGTGGATGCCGCGTTCGACGAGGAGGTTGCGCCCCGCCACCAGTAAGATCTGCCGGCCGACCAGCCGGGTGAGCAGGTGGATCTCGTGACCGTCGATGGTGCCAACCGGCGTGAAGTACTGGATCTCTTCGCTCGACACCACCGGGGCCGACAAGCGCGTTTGCACCGTTTGCGCCTTCACGTTCAGGTAAGTCTCGCGGTCGATCCACACCGTGCCCTGATAGAGCGAGCGCGCCTCGTCCACCGGATCGAAGCGCACCTGGAAGCATGGCCGGCCGGCCACCTCTTCGACGCCGACCAGTTGATACCGGTAATCGCTGTCGAGCCGCAGGTCGAACGGCAGCGACAGCACCTTCTCCGCCTGGAGCAGCGGAAACGGCGGCCGCTTCGGTCCCCATTTGGTGCCGTTGAGACGAAAGCCCACTTCCTCCCATTCGGTGTTCTTGCCTTCGACGAACATGCGGTTTTCCGTCATCACGTCGAAGCCCGGATCGATCGAGGTGGTGCGGAAATGCTGCTCCATGTTCGCGTTGACGATGTAGGAGGTGAGCAGCGCATCGTGGGCGGCCTGCGCTTGCTGATGGCGCGAGATGATCTCCGCCACGCTCGGCAACACCGTAGACGCCACTTCCTCGCGCGCCGTATAACCGGCGCTGGCGCCGCCGCTCCAATCGACGATCAGCGTGCCCGGATCGGCAGGCAGTTCCATCCGCGCCGTCGTCGTCGGGGTGTCGTAGGTGAACGAGCGCGGCTGCGCGCGCGTGCCCCGGAGCGCGTCCGCGATGGTCGGCCGCGCGCCGGTCGATTCCGACATGGTTAGTTGCAGCGCCTCTTGGGCGCCGGAATAAATCAGGTAGTTCCTGAAGCTGCCGAGGCCGAATAGCAACTGGTGCGCAACCGTGGCGGTGACATCCTCATCGCCACGCGCCAGGCGCAGCTTCGCGACTGTTTCATCAACCGTCACCAGGTCCTGCTCGAGCATCGCGCGCAGGAAGGCGACCGGCGACAATGCCGCGGCCGCAACCGGCACCGGCGCGGTGTAGGTCACACCGGCAACCCGCGTGCCCAACACGCCGAGGTGGCGCTCGATGAATCGGCGCGCGCCTTCGGCCGGATTGTCGCCGAGGGCATCGCCGAGCACGGCGACATCCGAGGTGGGATCGTGGTGCTCGACCAGGGCGAGGATCGCGGCGCTCGGACTTGCCGCGTCGATGCCGATCGCATCAACGTAGGCGGCGACATCCTCGGCATAGAGAGACGACAGCCACTCGGCATCCGTGTTGCGCACGCCGCCAAGAATCGTCGCCGCGTCACCATCGCCGACACGCAGGTTGATGGTGGTGGTCTTGACGAAGAACGCATGCTCGCGAGCGGCGGGCGCCGCCGCCTCCGGCGAGCGAACGCCGAAGACATAGCCACGCACCGCGCCGCGATACCTGGCCGCGACCGCTCGCATCAATCGGCCCCAGGCCTCGAGCCCGTCCGGTGACGGCTCCGCATCGCGGAGATCGAGGTAGATCTGCACGCCCGCCACGGCGCGATAGCGTGCGAGGCGCGCGTCGAGGGCGGCGAAGTCGTAGACCGCGGGCCGCGGTTCGATCTCCGAACGCTGGACGATCAGCCGCACGTTGAGGGGCATCCCGTTGAGCGGCCCCTTCGCCTGGCGAAGGGCCTCGGCGAGGACGGCGTCGCCCGAAAGGCTCTCGTCGAAGCCAACCCCACGAAGTATCTTCCCGGCAGCGAATGCGCTGGCGGGCGAGAGCGCGAGAATCGCAACGAGAATCCAGGAGCGCGTCAAGGTCGTCGTATCGCGAAATGTTACCTCAACGCCGACGCGGCCTTGTTGCCCATCCGTTGGGCGACTTGGAAGACGAGCTCGGCTGTGGTGTCGCGGTCTTCTGTTGGCGTCACCTGGTGACGCGGAACAGCACGTTGCCCAAGGTGCCGCCGCCACGCAGCTCGCAGACCTCCGCGGCCAGGCCGCAGCGTTCGAAGCAGGCCAGCCACTCGTGACGGCGGCGGTAGTGGACTTCGCGCTTCCAGGACCCGACGCGAATTGCCTGCAGGAAGTTGATCATGCGGACCATCGTGAAGCGCCAGCCGGCGGCGGCGTCGGCTTCGCGGACGAGCATCACGCCGCCCGGTGTGAGGGCGTTGCTGAGTCGCCTGAGCAATTCCTCCTGGCGTGGCGCGGACATCATGTGGAGCACGTCGAACAACAGCACGGCAGAGTACTGCGTCAACGGCAGCGCGCCTGCGTCGGCATGCAGAATCTCTGCGCTGGTGCCGAGGGCCGCTTCCGCCAGCCGTGCCTGGCGGCGCCGCAACTCGACACCGACGAGGCGATCGAACACCGGCGGCGCCGTTCGCGTCGCCGGCCACGTGTTGAGGCGAACGGCGTCGGCCGCTTCCGCCAGCAGCGACAACATCAGCCCCTGGCCGCAGCCGATGTCGACGAGCGTGCCGCCAGACGGCAGCAGTTCGCCGCCGAGCACGGTCTCGTAAACCGGATCGCTGTTCAACTTGCCGTGCGCAAATTCCCATCCGACGATGCTGGCGCTGACGTAACGATCGGACGCTCGCTTGACCAACGCCGCGAACAGCACGTCCTTCGATCGATCGCGGACCAACGCATACGTCACCGCGGCGGCGAGCGCCGCGAGCAGTCCGCCGACCACCAGCGAGCCGGCGAGCAGATCACCGCCAAACACCCACGGATCGGCCGTGCGCAGCGTCTGGATCGCGAACGGATACACGGTGCCGCTGCGCAGCCACGCGCCCGTCTGCAATTCGCCGAGCAGCAGAAATGGCGCGACGATGGGATTCGAGACGTTGGCGGCGAGATAGAGCTTGAGGCGATTGAGGCCGAGCAGGGTGCCGAGCCCCCAGCAGATCAGCAGGTGAAAGCCGTAAAACGGTGAACAGCCGACGAACACGCCGACGCCGATCGCCGCCGCCTCGCGCGACGGCCCGGCGCCTTCGGTGCGGAGCCCGTACAGCAGGCGACGGAGCAAGGGCCGCACGTCGGAATTCGGATTGCGGTTGGGCAAGTGGCTCAAACAGCGCAGCGTCGATGACAACGGGCAGGATCGGAAGGCGCCTGCGACCCCACCGGGCCATCACCGCCGCAGTATAGACGGTGTCAGACACCCGCTTGGCCGGATTCTTCGCAGGGACGGCCTTTACTGACGCGGTGAGGTTCGCGACGGAGTAGAATCAGGTCCTCGAAAACACCGCGTCCCGACAAGAGTTACTTCCCGACAAGGATCATTTCCCGACAAGCATCATTTCCCGAGAGGCGTTTGACGATGAATTATTACGGTGCCAAAGACCTCGCCGAAAGCTGGCGAACGGTCCGCAAGAACACCATCCAGGTGGCTGAAGACATCCCGGAAGACAAGTACTCCTTCAAGGCCGCCCCCGACACGATGAGCGTGGCGGAAATGCTGGCGCACCTGGCGGCGTCGCCGCAGTGGGCGCTGCAACTGCACTTCGTCGAGAAGTCGAGCACGGTGGCGATGGAAGACTTTGGCCGCTACTTCGGCGACATCAACAAGGTGGCCGCCGGCCTCACCACCAAGGCCGCGATCGTCGAGGCGTTGAAGACGCGCGGCGAGGAACTGGCCCGGCAGATCGACGGCATGACCGACGCGCAGCTTGGTGAGACCGTGACCATGCCCAACGGCGGCAAGACCCGTTTCGAGATGCTGCTCAGCGTCAAGGAACACGAGATGCACCATCGCGCCCAGCTGTTCCTGATCGAGCGCATGGTCGGCATCGTGCCGCATCTCACCCGCGCGCGCCAGCAGCGCACCCAGGCCTGATGCGACTGCTCTGCGCGGGCGAAGCGTTCGAGGATCTGATTTTCGTCGGCCTCGATCGCCTGCCCGGGCCGGGTGAAGAGGTGAAGACCGACCGCTTCGTCGCCACGGTCGGCGGCGGCGCGGTGATTACCGCCGTGCAGGCGGCGCGATTGGGCGCCCGCGTCGACCTGCTCAGCGCCCTCGGCCCATCCTCGGTGGCGCGTGTGAAGAGCGAGCACATCACGATTCACAACCTCCTCCGCAAGGGCGAAGCCCACGCGGTGTCGGCCGCCCTCTCCACCACCGACGAACGCTCGTTCGTCACCTTCAACGGCGCCAACGCAAAACTTGAATCGAGGCTAGCCCGCACACTGTCGCACCTTGGCACCCAGCACCCTGGCACCCAGCACCCCGGCACCCAGCACCCTGGCACCCAGCACCTCCATCTTTGCTTCTATCCACACAACTGCGGCCAATGGGCGCGGATCGTGGAGAAGCTGCGCAAGCGCGGGATCACCACCTCCTGGGACTTTGGCTGGAACGAGCCGCTGACCAACGATCGTGGTCTGATCGACTTGATCGATTCGCTCGATTTCCTGTTCGTCAATGAGCTGGAAGCGCGCCTCTACACGGGAGAAGCCGAGCTGTCGGCGGCTCTCGATCACTGGCGCGCGCGCCAGGCCATCGTCATCGTCAAGCTCGGGGAAAATGGCAGCCTCTGGCTGGCCCCGGGCCGCGACGTCCACGCGCCCGCGCCGCGCGTGAAGGTGGTGGACACCACCGGCGCCGGCGATGCGTTCAACGCGGGTTTTCTCTACGCCTGGATGCACGGGCAACCACCGGCGAAGTGCCTGGCGCTTGGCAACAAGGTGGGCGCGGCGTCGACCAGGCACGCGGGCGGGATATGAATCACGATTGGAGCGCGGGGGCTTTCACCCCCGCCGGATGGAGGGCGGGCGCTTTCACCCCCGCCGGATGGAG
>JBDTMB010000037.1:0-20967 GCA_039934485.1 Vicinamibacterales bacterium | reverse complement strand
GGTCGGGCTCTTCGGGCTGGTCTACTGGTATCTGCTCGCTCCGGTTCACTTCTTTATCTTCGGCGGCATGCTGCGCGCGATCGCCCGGCGCGCCAGGTGAGCCTTGCGGCACACCCAACTCGTCAACTACGCGCTTTACCAAGTCGGATGGTGTGCCTGCGTGCTCGGTGGAGCGTCGCATCATCCCTGGACGGGTGTCCTGATGGCGTTGGCTCTGATCGGCGTGCACCTCGCGCTGTCCGTCGAACGCGGCCTTGAGGCCAAGCTTATCATCCTCGCCACCACCGTTGGTGTCGTCGTCGAAATGTTTCAGATTGCGGCGGGGACGTATCGCTTCACGTCGGGAACGTTGATCGAGGCGCTGCCTCCTCTGTGGCTGCTGGCGATGTGGGCACAATTCGCGACGACGTTTCGATTCAGTCTGCGCACCGTGATCATCTCGCCGGCGCGGGCCGCGCTGTTTGGGGCGGCGGGTGGCCCGATCGCGTTCCTCGCCGGCGAACGACTGGGGGCGGTTATCCTGCTGCCGCCCCTGACCCACGGCCTGCTGCGCCTCGCGCTCACCTGGGCCATCGCCCTGCTCATGTTTTCGGCGGTGGTCCAGCCGGTCGCCCCGGCACACCAGGCGCCGGGGTATCGTACCTGGCGATGAGACAAAAACAGGACCGCACACCGCTGCGATTCCTGCAGCGGTGCGCGGAAGGCAAAAGGACAAGAGCGCTTACTGAGGCAACATCACCCGGTCAATCACGTGAATGACGCCGTTGTCGGTCTCGATGTTCGGCGTGACCACGTTTGCGCCGTTGATCGTCACCCCGTTCTGCGAGGCGATCGCCACGTTCTGCCCCTGCACGGTCTTCGCGGAAGTCAGCTTGACGACGTCGGCGGCCATCAGCTTTCCGGGAACGACGTGGAAGGTCAGGACCTCCGTCAACTGCGGAAGGTTGTTCAGCAGTCCCTCAACGGTACCGGCAGGGAGCTTGGCGAACGCCTCATCGGTAGGTGCGAACACCGTGAATGGCCCCGGACCTGACAGCGTACCGCCGAGTCCCGCCGCCTGAACCGCGGCAACCAACGTCTTGAACGACCCTGCTCTGATTGCGGTCTCAACAATATTCGACATGTCTCGATCTCCTGTTACTGTGTGTTAACTGGACTTCAGTGGCACTGGCGCGAGCCCTACTTGGGCAGGACGACGGTGTCGATGACGTGAATGACGCCGTTGCTGCAGGCGATGTCAGCGGCGGTGACCGTGGCGTTGTCGACCATCACTTTGCCGCCCATCGCGTGAATCGTCAGTGACGCACCGTTCACCGTCTTGGCAGACGGCAGCGTCGCGGCCTGGGCCGCCATCACCTGCCCTGGCACCACGTGATAGGTGAGAATGGCCGCCAGCTTGGCCTTGTTCTCGGGCTTGAGCAGGTCGGCGACCGTTCCGGCCGGGAGCTTCGCGAACGCCGCGTCGGTCGGCGCGAACACCGTGAACGGGCCCTTGCCCTTCAACGTCTCCACCAGTCCGGCCGCCTGCAGCGCCGCCGCCAGGGTCTTGAACGAACCGGCCGCGACGGCGGTGTCGACGATGTCCTTGGTGGGGGCCTGAGCCTTGACCGGGGTGGCGGACGATGCGGTGGCGATCAGGGCGGCGACCGAACCCGCCCACAGGGTCTTTGCGAGGAACTTCATTTTCGTATTCTCCTTGTTCCGCGTGTGCAAAATGCCGCACGCGAGGGTTGACTCTTCAATCCTAACGAGAAAATATATTTCTGATTAATCAAATACATGCCAAACTGAATCTCGTGTGAGCCGCACGCAAATATTCATCACTTCTTTGATTCAGAAGAAAATAAAGGGATCCCCGCAGTGGCCCAGCCGACGTTGACAGACGAGCTCCACCGTTACGACATCGGCGCCAAGCTCAGGGCCTTGCGGCTCAAGAAGAAGCTCGGGTTGGTCGAGCTCGGGCGCCACACCGGGCTGTCGCCGGCGCTGCTCTCGAAGCTCGAGCGCGGCAAGATGTTTCCGACGCTGCAGACGCTGCTGCGAATTGCCATGGTGTTCAGCGTCGACCTCGACTATTTCTTCGCCGATCACCGCAAGCACCGGGCCTTCGCCATCGTCCGGCGCGCCGCCCGGCAGCGGTTCCCCGAGGCGCCCGGCCGCCGTGAGCCGGCGTATCACTTCGAGAGCCTGACCTTCCCGGTCGCCGAGCCGAAGTGCGAGGCCTACGTCGCGACGTTCCACCCGGTCGCCGACGGCAAGGCGCGTCCGCACCAGCATGCCGGCGTCGAGATGATCTACGTGCTCTCAGGCGAACTCGGGGTCACGATTGAGTCGACGGAACACCGGCTGGAGGATGGCGACGCGATGTACTTCGACGCCACCGTGCAGCACAGCTACCGTCGCACCGGCCGCAACACCTGCTCCGCCCTGATCGTTTCGGTGCGGTGAGCCGCCGTTCAGCAAATCGACAGGCCAAACTTCCGGGACCAGCCGTCGCGGCGGTCGAGGGCCAGCGGCTTGACGCCGCCGGCGCGCCCGCCGCCCTCAATCGCGGCCGCCAGATGGACGCGGGCGGCGCCGGGTGAGCGGACGACCCGCGCCGGGCCCAGTTGGCCCAGCCGCCGGGCATAGTCATATTGAAAGTTGGCGCGCAGGTCGCCTTCGATGGCGTTGATGGCGTGTTCGAGGTGAGAGTCTGGCGCCGCGGCGTCGAGGTAGAGCACGTAGGCGGGTGGCGAGAGCGTGGTGTCGCAGGCCAACATCGCAAACGATGGGCCAATCGCGCAGCGCTCGAACGCCGCGCTCAACACTCGCGCGACATGTGCTTCGTTCAGTTTTTCGCCAAACCAATCCGACACGTAGCCCGACCGCCCGACGAAGCGAACGAGCGGACACTCTGCAAGGAACCCCACCACTTCCACGACGTCGCCCAGGCGATAACGATAGAGGCCGCCGCCGGTTGACAGGATTACGGCGTAACGCCGACCCGCCTCGAGCTCGTCGGCGAGGCGCAGCTCTGTTTCGTTAATGTCCTCGACGGCGCCGACCGGCGCAAATTCCAGGAAGTGAGAGCGAACCGCCAGGGCGCTACCTTCGCGGCCGATCCATGGGAGCGACACAAACCCCTCGGTGGCGATCAGTCCCTTCCCCTGCATCCGCACATGGGGGAACAGCGTGGATAGGTGTGCGGCGGCGGCCGTCGCGTTGGCGTCGGCCCAACAACTGATCAAACCAAGGTGCGGCCAAAGCACTTGGTTGCGCTCGGCAGGGGTACGAGCCGTGAGCGCGGCCTTCAACCTGGCACCGGCCCGGCCGTCGCCGCGCAAGTCGCGCTCGAGCGCCTCGCCCCAGGCCGGCAGGCGCTCGACCAGCAACGAGAGAAACGTCGGGCTCCAGATCGAGATGAGGCGCAGCTTTGCCGCGCGGACCAGCGCCAGTAGGGTCTGATAAAGAAAGGCCTCGGTGTCTGCGGGACGATCGATCGTCGTCGGCGCCACCATCACCGACCGCACCAGGCGCTGTTGCCATCCGCCGAGGTACGCCGAGTCGTCATCGAACCCGACCGGAATGCCGCCCAGCGTCCGGCGGCGCGCCGTCACCGAAGGCGTGATCGACCAATAGGCCTGACCGGCCATCAGCTCCGGGTACGCCAGAAACAGGTTGGCAATCCACGGCCGGATGCCGCGCTGAAACTCGCGCTGCAGGGCCGCGGTGGATGGGATCAGTTTCGTCGGGCCGGAGGAGCCGCTCGTGGGCTCGAAGAGCTTGATGCGATCGCCGGTGAGCACGTTGCCCGTTCCGGCGGCCGCGCGATCGATCGATGGTGCCAGGTCTTCAAACGACGCCAGCGGCACCCGGGCGCGATAGTCATCAACCGATCGCAGGTCGCGGAAGCCGTGCTGGCGGCCGAACTCCGATCTGGCATTGGCAGCGATCAGCTGCCGCAGCACAGCGGCCTGTTCCGCGCGCACGCGTGTCGCGGCGCGTCGAAATCGCGCGAGTTCGGGGAGACAGCCCGCGAGCCACAGTGAATTGGCCAGTATCGGCGTCACGAGTCCACCATCCGAAGCCCGGCGCGGGTGAGATTGGCGCGTGACAACTCGGCCACGCAGGCCAGCTCGTCGCCCTCGGCATGACCCGGGTTGGCGCGGACGAAGAATGCCACTTGCGGATCGCGCAACCGTCCTTGGGTGACCTCGGCGACGCCGGGTCGAAGCGGTGTGGCCTGACGAAAGCGGACGATGCCGGCACCGGGCACGTACTGGTCGCCGAACTTCCGCAGGCCCAGCGTGTCGAGCAGCTGTTGAAAGAACGGGGGCGTCGGCGCCGCCGCATTCGGGTAAAACTCGCGAAAGAAAACCGGCAGGAACCGCCAGGTCCGGTAACCGGAACAAATCAGGAACCAGAAGATTCGCGCCTCCGGCGCCAGCGCGGCCAGCCGACGGGCCTCGCCGAACACCACTTGCCCCCAGAAGCGGCTGAGCGCGGTGTCGCCCCAATACGCCGGGTCAACGATCGTGTCGCCGGAAAAAAACGCCACGACGTCCTGCTGCTGGACGCGGACCGCGGTGCGCATCAAGGTCGAGAAACCGCGGATGTCGCTCCCGCCGTCGCGCAAGACAATCACCGTTTCTTTTTCTGCAAGGTCGCTCTCGAACCTCGCGCGGTCGGTTCCGTTGAAGTGTTTGCGAAGCAGTTCGTACATCTGGTTGCGGTCGTCGTCCGACAACCTTTCGCGCGGAATCGCCGCGCCGGCCAGCCGCCGCCGGCCTCCGTCACAACGTGGCGATGTCGACGTAGGCGGGGCGATCGTCGAGATGTTCATGAAGGTGCCTTCCATGTGCCCATGACGCGAGATAGAGGCGGCTCGGATATGCCACGTGACGGTAGGCGCGAGCGGCACCAAGAAGCGGGTCGCGCTCATCCAGGCCCACCAGCAGGTACCTGAACCCGCGGTCACCGGCGAGGGCGTGGACCTCGGCGAGCAAACCGGCAAAGACGCCCGCGTCGTCATCGGCTACCGCGATCAACGCGGCGTACGTGCTTCGGAGATGATCGCCCACTCGCGGCACGATCGATCGGCCAAGCCACGAAGCCGCCTTCAACCAGCCGGAGTAGTTGCGGACGACCGCCTGCTTGTAGGCGGACTGATCCCACAGGCCCACCACGCCCACGATGTGTCCACCGCGCCGCGCGATCCTCAGGTCTTCGGGTCTCAGCCCGAGCGGCGCCAGGCGGCCCAACGCCTCAACCGTCCACACCGGAAACAGCTGCCGGCGAGCGCCCTCGTGGCGAAGAAACGCCACGATCTCCGGCAGTTGATCGTACGATCCCGCCATGATGCTGGGGCCAGACGACAGTGGCCGGGTTCGACGACGAATCGAGAGCGCCAGGGTGTGATAGCGCGCGACCTGACGAAACAACGGGAACGAAGACCGTCGTCTTCGCACCAGGATCCCGGCGGCTTCGTCGCTGCCGTCCACGATGGAGGCCAGGTACGCCGGAACGGGATCGGCGCGATCGATGTCGGCCAGCAGTGAAAAGCCCCGCGCCACCAGCCAGCGCCCGCGAAAACCCTCTTCGATCCTGAGCTGGCCCCAATATCCGAGCCGTTCCGGCCGGCCGTTGATGAAGACGTTCCTGACCGAGCGGCACGCCACGCCGACCACCTGTCCCGCCTCCGCACGCGCGACCAGCACGAGAGGGTCTTCTCCCGTGACCTCGCAGCCAGTGGCGAAACTCGGTTCGCGCTCGAATGCGATGCTGACGCGGCCCGGTATCGGCTGCCGCCTGAGCAGGCCACGAATCTCCTGGTCGTCCGCCGGCACCGCGAGTCCAACAGTCGCCCTCATGGTACGGCCAGCCTTGCTTCAACAAGCGGCGTGTCGTGCTCGGCCATCAGGAGTGGCGCGTCGTAGGACTCGTCGCCGAGGGGGAAGCCCTTGCGCTGGAGGACCTCGGAACGGAACAGGAGGTTGATCGAGAAGAAGTGGCTCCACATGAACAGGTTCTTGCTGTTCACGCGGAAGTTGGCACTCCGGCGCATGATCGACGCAAAGCTGTAGAAGCGCTGCCGGGCCTCGACGCAGCGCTGCTCGACGAGGCCGGCAGTGAGGCCGCGTGGCGCGAATGGCACCATCCCATATCGATAGGCGGGATCGAGCCACCATCGGTCGTAGAGCAGCCGGCCTTCCCGCTCCAACCGGTCGTAGAGCGGCGTGCCGGGAAACGGCGTGAGGTGGTTGAAGGCGACGATGTAGAAGCGGTGGCGTTCGGCGAAGGCCAGCGTTTCGCGAAGCGTGTCGCCATGGTCTTCGTCGTAGCCAAGAATGAACGTCACGTAGAGGGGCATCTCGTGGCGCTTGAGGTTCTCCAGCGCCCGCTCGTAGCCGCCGTGCATGGTGTTGAACGACTTGCGCATCTTGCGCAGGTTGTCGGGGTTCAGGCTTTCGAACCCGATTAACAATCCCTGGCAGCCGCTCGCCTTGATCAACCGCAGGAACTCCTCGTCGTGCGCGGCGTTGATGCTGGCCTGGCTGACCCAGCGAATCTTCAGCGGAATAAGCCGGCGGAAGAACTCCTTCGCCTGGTCCATGTTCGACGTGATGTTGTCGTCGACGAAGAACACGAGCGGCTTTTTGATCCGGCGAATCTCCTCGATGATCTCCTCGGCCGGCCGCCGGGTCTGCGTATTCGAGAAATATGACTGGACGGCGCAGAACTCACAGCGAAAGTGACAGCCGCGCCCGGCCTCGACCAGCCCCACCGGCAGGTATCGCTTGCCCGCAAAGATCGATCGATCAGGGCGCACTCCAGCGAGGGCCGGCCGCGCGCCCTGACGATAGCTGCGCTGGAGCCGCCCCGCGCGAAAGTCTTCGATCACCTTTGGCCAGAGACCTTCGGCTTCGCCGATCACGATCGACTCCGCGTGCTGGCTGGCTTCCTCCGGCACGAGCGTCGGATGGAAACCGCCCATCACCACCGGCACGCCGCGACGCCGGTACTCCGAGGCGATCTGGTAGGCGCGCTTTGCCGTGTAAGTCTCGACACTGAGCGCCACCAGATCGGCCGGCTCGTCGAACGGGATGTCCTCGGTGCGATCGTCGAAGAAGCGGATGCTGGTGTCGCGGTCGCGCGGGGTCAACCCGGCCAGGGTCGCGGGCGCGAGCGGCTCCATCTGCCACGTGCGGATGTAGCGCTGGCCGCGCCGGCGGCCCACACACGGGTGAACGAGCGTCAGCTTCATCGGCGATACGGTTGGATGGTCAGCAGGCTCGTCACCGCCAGCCAGGCGAGCGAGATGGTCATGATGATCGGGCCAAGGTTGCCGGGACCATACCATTCGACGATCGCCAGCACGATGACGACCACGGACAATCCCGCCGTGGCGGTGGCGTAGGCCTTCGGGTAGCCGCCGTACCGCGTGGTGGCGAATCCGGTCGCCAGGATCAGCGCGAAGGAGATCGCCGGCGTAAGGATCATCGGGGTCTGCGCCGCCAGGACCGCGGCCAGCCGCGCGTTCTCGAGGTTGGGGTACTGAGTGACCAGCGCGATGGCGACGGAATTGAACATGGCGCTAAGCAGCCAGATCCCGCCCCACATCACACCGAGACCGAAGGCGATCGTGGAGAGCCGCGCCGCTTCGCCCTCGGCCTGCCGGAGCCGGCCGGCCAGGCTGCCCATGAACCAGACGATCATGATTCCCGCCATCACGCGCAGGGCGGTCGCCGATTCCCACCGCAGCCGCTCGGCCACCAGCGTTCGCGCGTATTCAGCCTCCGGCATCGTCGGGTTGGCGAGGGTGGCAGACAGAATGAGATAGTGAATGGCCAGATACAACGCCGCCCATGCGCCGGCACTCGCGCCCAACTTCTCCGACAGTGTCGTACCGGGTCCGGTCATCTCAACCTCCAGTCTTGAACGTGGAACGGGGAGCCCGCGCCAGGAGACCCTTCAGCGCATGACGCGCCGGTGGATCAACTGCCAGGAACACCAGGCTGGGCAACAGGCACATCGTGACGAGCGCGGCAGGAAAAACCCACAGCAGCGCGGCCGGATCCACGGCGAGCACCTGGTGCGACGCCAGCGAGACCGCCGCATAGGTGCCACCCATCGCGAAATAACTGGGCGGCGCGAAGTTGGCCAGGGCCTCGACGCCGTCGGTGATCTCGATCTTGCCGGCGCGGACCGCCTGCACATCGTGAAACCAGCCGCCGAATGCCGTGGCAGCGCCGGTCACCAGCACGATCGCGGCCACGTCGAGCGCCGAAAGGCCGTCCAGCGAGCGCACCACCATCAACAAGGCGAAGGCGAGCTTCGATCCGTAGACGAAGCCGTGATGCACGTAGTAAGACCCGACTCGAGGACCGGTGGTGAAGCGCCACCGCTTGATGACGCCGGTAAGGACGCCCGGCATGATGTACCCGAACAGTACCGGGACGCCCATCACGACGATCACAAACGGCCAGGACCGGCCGCTGACGATCCACCAGGCGTACGAAACCAGTGGAAAGCCGACGGCCGGAAACAGGAACGTCGACGTGAACAGGAGCGCGCTTCTGATCGGCCGGGAGACCGTCATGCCACGCCCTCCGCGCCGCCGGCCGCCTCGAATTGCCGGGCCAGCAGCACGCTCGTGACCGCGGTCCACAGGAACGCCAGGCCGATAATCACGGGGCTCAAGTCTCCATCGCCGTACCAATCCGCGAGGGCGAGGACGAGGAACGCGATCGTGAGTGCCGCGGTGCCGTAGACGTAGGCCTTCGGAAAGCCCCCGAATCGCATCGTCGTCAGCGAAGTTGCGAGGAGCAGCGTGAAGACGACGCTCGCGGTGAGAACCAATGGCGTTTCGCGCGCGAGCACCGCCGCGAGGCGCGCCCCGGCCGGGTCGTCGTAGCTTGTGGCCAGGAGAATCGCGCTCGAGTTGAAGAACGCGCTGAGCAACCAGACGCCGGCCCACACCACGCCCGGCCCGAACGCCGTCGAGGCGAGCCGGCCCGGTGCGCCCTCGATCGAGCGCAGGCGGCCGGCCAGCGTCCCGGCAAACCACAGGATGAAGGCGCCACCGAGGAGCCGGACCATCGTCACCCATTCCCACTTCATGCGCTCGGCGATGAGCGCGCGCGCGTAGTCGAGATCGGTGCCACGCGGATCGGCGATGGTCGTGGCGACGATGGCGTAGCCGGCGCCAAGCAAGAGGACGGCCCAGATGCCCGCACTGGCGCCGAGGGTCTCCCAGGCGATGCGTCCTCGGGTGATTCTCATGATGCCGCCGGCCGCGTTGCGCCGAGCAGATGCACCGAAGCCACCACGACCCAGATCAGCGTCGCGTCCATGATCCGCATCGAGAGGTCGGCGCCGCCGGACCAATCGATCACTGCCGCCACCGAGCGAAGCGCCGCAAAAAAGAAGGCGGCGTGCGCAAAACGCCTGGGGAACGTCGGGGCCGCCAGAATCGCGACGCCGGTCGCGATCAGGAACGTGATCATCAGGGTCGGCGTGAGCACGAGCACGCTCTGCACGCCGAGCACCGAAAGCCAACGCACGGCCGGATCGCGGCCGCCGGCCGCGGCCAGGGTAATCGCGACGGAACTGAAGAGCGCGCTGACCAGCCACACCGATCCCCACAACACCCCGGAGCCGAGCACGATCGCCGCTGGACCGTCGGAACGCGCGTCGAAACGGCGCAGCCGCGCGGAGAGGCCGCTGGTGAACCAGATGATGCCGAGTCCTCCGATGACTCGAAACGCGGTCGTCCACGCCCAACGCGTGCGGTTGCCGAGCAGGGCCGCCGCGTCGGGCGCGCTGCTGCCGACCAACGCGAACTGCGCGGCGATGGCCGCGACGCCAACGATGCCACTGGCGCCGCCGAAACGCTCGAGCTTCACCATGCGGGCAGGCCCTCGACGAAGCCCGCGTAGCGGGCGAGCACGGCGTCGCTCGGCGCGTAGGCGCCGGTCCAGTGGACCCTTTCCATCATCTCGAGGTCGTCGATCGCCGTCGACCACAACACCGCCAGCGCCCGCGGCAGGTCCGGCAGCCTGCGAAGAAAGAGCATGGTGCGCGTGCGCGACCGCTTGTCGGCGTCTGGCCGCAGCGTGAAGAGGATCAGGAACTCGGTCGGCCTGGTGACGTGCACGTGCACGATGCCGCCGCCGTATTGCGCAAATGAAAATTCCAGCTCGCGTCCGCCCAATCCGACCAACTGGAGGCTGGCGCGCCGGGAAAGACGGCCGACAACCCGGTGGGCCATGGTCCACGGACCGGCGTCAAGTGCCGCGGTTGCGGCCTCGATGCCGTGTGAGGGGCCGAAGTGCGCCAGGTCGAAGCCGTTTGAAAAGATCACATCGGAATGCGCGTTGACGCGCTGCGGTCTCAACACGACTCGGCGCGCGAGCGGCGACGGGACGTCGGGCAGGTCGAACGCCGGCTCGCCGCCGAGCCACGCCCACACGAAACCCCAACGCTCGACGGAACAATAGTGGCGGAGGCGGCGCTCCGGCAAAGTGGTGTTGCCGGGTGCGTCGACGCAGGCGCCGTCGCGGCCCCAGCACCAACCATGAAACTCACAGCGAAGGCCGTCCGGTGTCACCCGCGCAAGCGCAAGATCGCTCCCCAGGTGCGGGCATCGTTGATCCACGACATGCGCTTCGCCGCGGCGATCCCGGTACAGAACCAGCTTCCGCGCGCCGATCTCGACCGTGTGGACGCGACCCATCTTGACCCGTCCGCTCGAACCGACCAGGTACCAACCCTGGCGGACCAGCCCCGGTTGTGCGAACGACCCCTTCACGCGCCCCTGCCTACCATTCGGGCATCGCTTCCACGAGTCTCGCGAAACGAGCGAACACGGCATCCGCGGCGACGAAGCCCGGCCGGAAATCGAGGCCGTGCAGCACCCCTCGATCCGCCCATGTCGTCGCAATCATCATCGGCACGGCCCGCGTCAGCGCGCTCAGGCGCGGCAGGAAGAACAGCGTTTGCGTGGAGCAGCCGCCATCCGGCAACGGCCGCGCCGCCCACACCAGTTCAAAGGGCGTGGGCGACGTGACGCGCACCCAGGCGAGGCTCGGACCGATGTTCGTGAATCGCCAGCGCGCCGAACGTCCGGCTAGACCGAGACAGCGCCGCAACAGCGTGGCGTGAAAACGCGCGTGAATGTCCACCGAGACGCGGTACGGCGGCGCCATTTCCACCGCCGGATCTTCTTCAAGCCGGAAGCCATGGACCGGCACGACGTGGGACAGGTCGAGCCCGTTGCCGAGGACGACGTGCGGAT
Source organism: Vicinamibacterales bacterium (assembly GCA_039934485.1). Taxonomy (GTDB): domain Bacteria; phylum Acidobacteriota; class Vicinamibacteria; order Vicinamibacterales; family UBA2999; genus 12-FULL-67-14b. The sequence goes on along the minus strand of JBDTMB010000037.1, from coordinate 9,689 downwards.
GACACGCGAGCCGCTGCGCTGGCAATCGCAGAACGATGGCGCCGTTCTCCGGCTCCGGTTCGGGCAGGTCGTAAGCGGGTGAACCCCCGGCCCAGATCCACGCCAATCCCCAACGCTCGCGGACCTGGTAGGCGGCGATTCGCGCGCCCGACGCCACGCCGCCGCCGGCGCTGCACGATCCGTCGGGACCCCAGCACCACCGGTGAAACGCGCACTGCAGTCCCTTGCCAACGACCGTTGCTTGCGTGAGGTCCGCGCCGAGATGGGCGCATGCGCGATCGACGGCGCGAAGGGTGCCCGAGCGATCGCGATAGAGGACGAGGTCGCGCTTGCCGATCCACACGCGCTTCACCCGGCCCACCTTGATCGCGCGAGCCGAGCCGACGCAGTACCAACCGGCGCAGACCACCTCGGGGTTGGCAAAACGCCCGAGTGGCAGCGGCAGCGCCTCGAAGCTCCGTTGGGCCGCGCGGAAAGTCAGCGCCACGTCGTCGGCTCCGCGAGGGGCGCCGCATGGCGGTGAACTCCGAGCGGAGACTCGTCGCCGTGGAGGAACCGGCCGACGAATCCCGCCAGGAACCGGCTGTACGACGGTGCCTCAACCGAGTGCGGCAGCCGCGACCGGAGCAACGCGCGCAGGCGCGGCAGGTGGTAGCTTGGCACCTCGGGGAACAGGTGATGCTCGAGGTGATAATTCTCGTTGAGCAGAAAGAACGAGACGACGGCGTTGCTCTGCACCGATCGCGAAGCGAGCAGCGGATCGCCCTCGGGCGTGAGCGCATGCTGGGCGACCGCGCGAACGGCAGAGATGTAGCCGACGACCACACCGGGGATCAGCCAGACCTGGAGCAACACGCGGATCGGAACCGACGAGAACACCGCGATCCAGACCGCGGCCATCGCCGACAACTCGAGCGCCATCCGTCGCCGATCGGCGGACCCGGCACGGCGCCACGCGACGATCGGGATGAGGGGCATGTAGACGAGCGTGCCGATCGTGAGACGGACCCAGTGCAGGGCCCAGCGGAGGCGCGCATTCGAGGTGTAGTTGCGGTACTCATCGGGATCGCCCGGCCCGCCGAGAAACCGGTGGTGGAGGTCGTGCAGCACCCGGTACGAGGTCGGTGAATGCAGGAGCGGCACGCACAAGGCCATGTTCGCCGCGTGGTTCGCGCGGCGATCGCGAAAGAGGAGATGGTGGTGCCCGTCGTGCGAGAGCAGGTAGAACGCATTGAGCGCCAGTGCCGCGGCGCCAATACCGAGCATGCGCAACGGCCACTCGAGCGATCCGGCGGCGGCCAGGCCGGCGACACCAAGTGCAATGCCGGCCACCCACAGCATCGAGAAGAACGCGATTTCCGCCACTCGCCTGGGCACGCGCTGCACGCGGAGGGCGGCGATCTGTTCTTCAAGGCCCTGCGACAGCTGCTGCCTTGCCACGAGCGTCGCTGCCGCGTGCCCCGCCGCCTGGACGGTCACCGGTCCGGCCTCAAGGCCGGCCTGGGACGGCCCTCGAACCAGTCACACGTGTAAAAGGTGTCCAGGTGATACGCGTAAAACCGGTAGCCGAGATTTGCCGGGATCGCGATCGGGAGCTGCGTCCGCGATCCGGCCAGCCGCCGCAGGATCGATCGATAGCTGTAGGTCTTCTTCCACGCGCGGCGCGTCTGCTCGAGCAACTCGGTCGCCGTCATGTTCGTCGGCTCGAAGACCACGTGCTGGCCGTCGTAAAGCGCCCAGTTCTCGGTCGTGATTCGTCCCTCGCTTTTCAACCGCTTGTAGAGCGCCGTGCCGGGAAACGGCACGGCGATGGCATAGCGCGGCAGATCCATGCGCGACTCGAGCACGAAGTCCACCGTCTCGTCGAAGGTCGCGAGCGTGTCGTGGTCGAAGCCGAACACGAAACAACCCATCAAGGCGATGTGGCGGTCGCGGATCTTGCGGACGACTTCGGCATAGCCGCGGCGCATGTTGAAACCCTTCCTGGTTTCCAACAGCGACGCCTGATTGAGCGACTCGAATCCGATCAGCAGTCCGCGGCAGCCGCTTCGCGCCGCCAGGTCGAGCAGCTCGTCGTCCCACGCGATGGTGGTCGTGGCCAGGCCGCCCCACGTGATTTTCAAGGGGATCAGCGCCGTGAAGAGCTCCTTTGCATACGGGAGATCGGCGATGAGGTTGAGGTCGAGGAAGATCACGCGTTTCGCCCGCATCTGGCGGATGTCGGCGACGACGTCGCCGACAGGTTTTTGGAGGGGCCGGCCCCAGGCGGACGGCACGACGCAGAATTCGCACTGATGAATGCAGCCGCGCGTGGCCTCGATGGTGTGGGCGACATTGACCAGGCTGGTGTCGAAGAGCTCGCGCTGCGGAAAGGGCAGGTTGGCGAGGCTGAGGTTGGGACCTTGATCGTAGCGTCTCGCCAGGCGGCCGTCTGCAAAGTCGCGCAGCAACCGCGGCCACGTCTCCTCCGCGTAGCCGACCACGGTGCTGTCGGCGTGCAGCATCGCCTCGTCCGGCATCAGCGTGGGATGTACGCCGCCGAGCACGACGGGGATGCCGCGTTGCCGGAGTTGTGCGGAGAGGTCGTAGGCGCGCGGCGCCGTGCCGGTGATCGCGCTGATGCCGACCAGATCCGCATCGAGACGATCGGGATGGATCTCGTCGATGCCTTCGTCGATGATGCGGACGTCGGCGCCAAGCTCCGGCGGGACGAGCGACGCCAGCGTGGTCAGGGTAAGCGGCGCGTACCGCATCGTCTTCTTCCAGATGCCTCCGCGGTGCCGATACAGCGGTCCGCGCGGTGACAGCAGCACGATGCGCACGCGGTGAGAGTATGACCGCCCCTGTGCAATGTCAAATCGGGGCGTGAGTGATCGATTACTCTCTCGATCGCGACGCCAGCACGTCGATCCGCCGCGTCCGCACGAGGGCCGCTTCGAGGCCGGCCATCTGTAACGGCTTGCTCAGGTAGTCGTCCATCCCGGCAGCAAGACATTGCTGCCGGTCCTCGTCGTAGGCATTCGCGGTCAGCGCCACCACCCTGGGCCGGCGGCCGACGGGATGTTCGGCGATGATTCGCTGCAGCGCGCCAAGGCCATCCAGTTCCGGCATCTGCAGATCCATCAACACCACGTCGTAGGGGACCCGCCGCACGGCGTCCACGGCTTCAAGTCCGTTGGCCGCGAGATCGGCGCGGTAGCCCAGCCGCCGCAGCATTGCCAGCGCCACCTTCTGGTTGACGAGGTTGTCCTCGGCGACGAGGACGCGAAGCGGATGCCGATCGGCGAGGGCGCCCACCGGCCACGCCGCCGGAGCGGCTGCGGGCGGGGCGGCGAGCGCCAGCGACTCGATCACGGCATCGTACAGTCGCGACGCCTTGAGCGGCTTGGAGAGGCACGCCGCGAAGACCTTGGCGTCTTCGGGTGGCCGCTGGCCGAGCGCCGAGAGCCCGATCAACGCCGGCGTCACGCGACCAGGTGTCTTGCGGATTTCAGCGGCGAGCGCGATCGCATCGGTCCCGCTCATCTGCATGTCGAGGAGGGCAATATCAAACCGCTGTCCCTCGTTCAACCACGCCAACGCCTCGGCGCCCGACGCCGCGGCGGACGCCACCAGGCCCCAGGCCTCGGTCTGCCGCTGGAGTGACTGGCGGCTCGCCGTGTGGTCGTCGACAATCAACACGCGGCGGCCCGCCAGTTCCGGCGGGTGCGTCTCGTGCCACGCGCGGCTGCCGGGCGCGACCCGCGCCTGGATGGTGAACGAGAAGCGGCTGCCTTTTCCCGGCTCGCTCTCCACCCAGATGCGTCCGCCCAGCAGTTCAGCCAGCTTGCGCGAAATGGCCAGGCCGAGCCCGGTCCCGCCGTGCTTCCGCGTGGTCGACGCGTCCACCTGGCTGAAGGACTGGAACAGCCGATCGAGCCGGTCGGCGGGGATGCCGATCCCGCTATCAGCCACCGTGAACTGCACCTCGATGTGATTCGATCCCGGTACCGGCATCGCCACGGCGGTGACCGTGATATCGCCGGCCTCGGTGAACTTGACCGCGTTGGCGAGCAGGTTGAGGAGGATCTGCCGCACCCGCGTGCTGTCGCTCACCAGGCTTGCCGGCAGCACGGAATCGATCTGATACGTGATGTTGAGGCCCTTGTCGTGGGCCTGCGGCGCCACCAGTTCAAGCGCGTCCTCGATGCAGGCCTGGGGATCGAACGGTTCCAGATCGAGCTCCAGCTTGTTCGCTTCGATCTTCGAAAAATCCAGGATCTCGTTGATGATCGTGAGCAGGTCGTCGCCGCTCGACCTGATCACCTCGACCCAATCGCGCTGCTCGGCGCTCAGCTTGGTATCGAGCAGCAGCGTCGTCATGCCGATCACGCCGTTCATCGGCGTGCGGATCTCGTGGCTCATGCTCGCCAGGAACTGGCTCTTCGCGTGCGCCGCGGCCTCGGCGGCCTCCTTCGCCGCCGCGAGGTCGCGGTTGGCGGCGCTCATCTCATCGCGGAGCTTGCTGACGTAGCCGCCCATCACCGCGAACCACGGCATGGTGACTACAAGCACGATCAGCTTCAGGAGCTCGTTCGGGGTCTCCACCGTCTCGGGCTTGAACCGGTAGAGCGCCAGCACCATCACGCCATAGGCCGCAATCGCGAGGCCCGCCAGCAGCAGCAGCTGGCGCATGCGAAGCCGCAGCACGGCAAACAGGAACGCGACGAGGAAGACGACCAGCAGGCTGCCCCGGCCGCGATCCGCGAAGTACATGATGTAGGCCATGCTCAGGATCGACGAGCTCACCTGGGCCATCGTCAGGCTCGGGTCGCGCAGCCGGAGATTGAGCCCGGTGCGAAGGACGGCGTAGAAGAAGACCACCCAGAACAGGATGAGCGCGGTGCCGCGCACAACCCCGGTCCACTCGATCCCATCAAGCAAGTAGGCCAGCCAGAGCAGGCTGATGACCATGACGGACGTGCCGGCCGCCAGCAGGTATCGCCGGATGCGCAGCGCCTGCCGCGGGTCACCCGGCGGAACCAGCCCCGCCCAATCCACGATGTCGCCCCAGCGGCCCATGCCTTGAGGATAGTGCAAGGTAAGATGCCTCCTTGCGCCTTTCGCTGCGGTTCATCGTCCCGCTTCTCCTGGTGCTCGCCGCCCTGGCGTATGCCGTGCTGCCGATCGTCGACGGGCTGACGGTGCGCTGGTTTGTCCGCGACCTCGACATTCGCGCCAGCCTCATTGCCAGCACCGTGCGGGAGTCCCTTGAGGACGCGATCCGGTCCGGCGATCAGGCCCGGGTTCTTCAGGTTCTCACCCGGATCACCGAGGACGAGCGTGTCTACGCGGTGGCGCTCTGCCCGTCGCCCGACGCGCCGCCCATTTTTGCCGGGATGCTGCCGGCCGACGTGAGGTGCGCCGAACTGGAGTTGTTTGCCGGCGAATCCGGGCACATCCTGACGAGTCCCCAGGGCCCGCTGCTGGTGTCGGTGCGCCCGCTTGCCGCGACCGGCGAACCCGGTGCGAACCTGGTCCTCGTCCACGACATGAGTTTCGTGACCCGCCGCAGCGAGGAAACGCGACGCTACGTCTTTTACCTGTTTGTCGGCCTGGGCGTGATTGTCTCGCTGCTCACGGTGGTGATCGCCCAGCTGAGCTGGCGGGGGTGGGAACAAGGCATGCGCGCGCTCCTTCGTGGTGAAGGCCTGCTCCGTCCGACCAATCAACGGGACCTGCCGGAATTCCGGCCGATTGCGCGCGACCTCCGCGAGCTGATTCGCGACATCGAATCGGAGCGCCGGCCGCGCGACGAAGATCGATTGGCGTGGTCGCCCGAGGCGCTGCGGACCGTCCTCCACGACGAACTGCGCGGACAGGAAGTCATCGTCGTCTCGAACCGCGAACCGTATATCCACATGCGCAAGGGTGAAGCGATCGAAGTGCGGCGTCCGGCGAGCGGACTGGTGACGGCGCTCGAGCCGATCATGCGGGCCTGCTCCGGCACCTGGATTGCCCATGGCAGCGGCTCGGCCGATCGCGAGGTCGTCGATCGGCACGATCGGATCGGCGTGCCTCCCGAGCGCCCCGACTACCAGCTTCGCCGCGTGTGGCTCACCGAGGAGGAGGAGGCCGGCTACTACTACGGCTTTGCGAACGAGGGCCTCTGGCCGCTCTGCCACGTCGCCCATGTGCGCCCCACGTTCCGCACCTCCGACTGGGAACAATACGTGCGCGTCAATCGCGCGTTCGCGCAGGCGGTCGAGCAGGAATCAACCTCGCCCGACCCGATCGTGCTGGTGCAGGACTATCACCTGGCGCTGCTGCCGCGGATGGTGCGCGAGGCGCTGCCGGCGGCGACGATCATTACGTTCTGGCACATTCCGTGGCCGAACCCCGAGGCCTTCGCGATCTGTCCCTGGCGGGAGGAGCTGCTGGACGGGTTGCTCGGCAGCAGCATCCTCGGCTTCCACACCCAGTTCCACTGCAACAACTTCGTCGACACCGTCGATCGGCAGCTCGAAGCGCGGGTCGACCGCGAGACGTTCGAAGTCTCGTATCGACGAGCGCTCACCGCCGTGAAGCGTTACCCGATCTCGATTGAGTGGCCGCCCTTGCCCGCCCTGGTGGCGAAGCCGGTGGCCCAATGCCGCGAGGACGTGCGGCGCCGCCACGGCCTGCCGGACCACCAGGCGATTGGCGTCGGCGTCGATCGCTTCGACTACACCAAGGGCATCGAGGAACGGCTGCGGGCGGTGGAGCGCCTGCTCGAGCGCCGGCCGGAATGGGTGGGCCGGTTTACGTTCGTGCAAATCGCCGCCCCGACGCGGGCCACCATCGAGGAATACGATCACTACCAGGCGCGCGTGCGCGCGCTGGTCACGCGGATCAATGGGCGGTTTGCCGAGGCGGCACACCCGCCGATCATCCTGCTGTCGACCCATCACGAGCCGGGAGCGGTCTACGAGTACTATCGCGCCGCGGACGTCTGCGTGGTCAGCAGCCTGCACGACGGGATGAACCTGGTGGCGAAGGAATTCATCGCCGCCCGCGACGACGAACAGGGCGTGCTGGTGTTGAGCCAGTTCACCGGCGCCGCGCGTGAGCTCCCCGAAGCAATCATCGTCAATCCCTACGATACCGACCAATGCGCCGCGGCGCTCCAGGCCGCACTCGCGATGCCGGAGCGGGAACAACGGGCCCGCATGCGGCTGATGCGCGGCGCAATCGCGGAGTTCAACATCTTCCGATGGGCCGGCCGCATGTTGATTGACGCCGCGGGCATGCGCAACCGCCGCCGCCTGTTGGATCGGCTCGTCACCGGAGAGGCCGCCGCCGGCGACTGACGGCCTGACCAGGAAGCAACGAATGTCTAACCGCCCAGTGCCCGACCGCCCAGTGCCCGGTGCCGTCAGTTCGCATCGGGCTGTCCAATGGACGCTCTTCCTCGGCGCCACCGCGGCCGTCGTCTACGTCTGCCTCCTGATCCTTGGGCCCTTCCTCAACGTCCTCGCCTGGTCGTCGGTGTTCGCCATCTCATTTCACCCCATTCATCACTATCTGGTGCGGAAGACCGGCCGGGTCTCGTTGAGCGCCTTGATCAGCAGCGTGCTGGTGGTGGTCACCATCCTGATCCCGCTGCTGCTGGTCACCGGGCTCGCCATCAGTCAACTGTCGGCGCTCAAGGACTACGTGCAGGAGACGTTCAAGGGCGGCTTCGACCTGTCGACGATTACGCCAGTGCGCCGGGCCTACGACTGGATCGCCCCGCGCCTGGGGGTCGAGCCGCCGGTCGTGTCGGCGTGGGTCACCGAGCACCTGAGCAACCTGGTGGGCCTCGTCGCGCAAAACTCATTGACCATGGCGGTCGGCGTGACCGGCGTGGTGACCTCGTCGATCTTCACGGTGTTCGCCATGTTCCTGCTGTTTCGTGACGGCGATCGCATCGTCGCGGTGATCGCCAGACTCCTGCCGTTCGAACGGACGCGCCGCGACGCCATGCTGCTGCGCATCCGCGACGTGATCTACGCCAGCGTCTACGGCGTGGTCGTGATCGCGATGATCCAGGGGGCGTTGTGCGGATCGATCTTCTGGGTGCTCGGCATTCCGTCGGCGGCGCTGTGGGGCACCGTCACGGTGGTGACCAGCGTGCTGCCCATCGTCGGCGCCGCCGCGGTGTGGGTGCCCGGTGTGATTTACCTGTTGATCATCGGGCACTGGCCGCAGGCGATCGGGCTCGCCGTCACCGGCACCTTCGTGATCAGCGGCGTCGACAACTTCCTGCGGCCGAGACTGGTCGGCGACCGCGTCGGCCTGAGCGAGCTGGTGATGTTCTTTGCGCTGCTCGGCGGCCTGCAGGTCTTTGGCCTGCTGGGCATCATCGTCGGGCCGGTCTTCTTTGCGGTGGCCGCGTCGATCCTCGACGTGTTGAGTGACGAGCCGGCGACCGCGGCCGGCGTTGCCGAGGCGGAGGGGCCGACCGAGGTCTAAACACAAGATCGCCAGCGATGTCACGCCGTCGTCACCGAAACGTCAGCACTCCCTGGTATGAAGGGGGAATGTCTTACCTGCTGACCGTCCCCTGCGGGTGCGTCGTGCACGTCGTCCGCGATCCACGCACGAACCACGTGCAGACACGGGTGATCGCGCAGCGTGGCGCGACCTGCCATTGGCGGAACCACGATGTGGGCGTGCGGTTTTTCCTGTGGGAGATGCTGCCGGAGCCGGCACACCGCCAGGCCCCAGAGCGCGTCGAGCGCGCAATCGAGTGGCAGTGATTGCTACAAGTGAATCCCCAACCGCGTCGTGTCAAGGCACCGTTGCGAATCCGTTTCCCGACGCTCGGGCTCAGCAGCAAGAGCTGGGACGAGTTTTCCAAACCGGATGCGCCCCCGCTCCACTTCGTCTTCTCGGTGTGTGACAGGGCCGCGCAAGAAATATGCCCCATCTGGCCGGGGCAGCCGATGACGGCGCAATGGGGAATCGAAGATCCGGTGGCTGCCGCGGCTCCTGGCGCGCCTCAGGAACGCGCCTTCACGCGCGCCTTCCGGGAACTCGACGCACGAATCAAGATCTTCACGAGCCTGCGTCTTGACGCGCTCGATCGGTTGGCGCTCCGGCGGCAGCTTGATGCAATTGGCACCCTGGACCGTGACCCCGTTGGTTAGCGGACAACGTTGATCTCAGCCTGCGGACGTTGATGTCAACGTCCTCCCCCGCAACGGAGATAAGCACCCGCGCGCGTCTCGGCCAAGAACTTCTGGTGCACAAGTGCCGACAACAGCGCCTGGCAGACGTCGGCGTCGAGATTCCAGAGACGACTGGCCTGGCGAGTCGTCAACAGCAGACCCGGCATCTCCAGGTATTCCTGTTTCACACGGTTGAGCAGTTCCGAAGCGACGTTGGTCATCGCTGTCCCCCTTCTGGCTGAAAGACCCAACGGTCTCGATTATCTGAGCCAGCTGTGATCGCGGCGTGCCTTTCTCGCGACGAGCCAGTAAACAAATAGGAGCCGCCGGCGGGGCGCGCGCGCCGGTGGCCGGGCGTTCACAGGAACGACGCGGACGCCGGGTACGGTAAGGGCAGCTCAATGGAGGGCCCATGCCATATCGGACTGTTCAGATGTTGTCGCGGAAACGAGTGGCGCTGATCGCGCACGACAACCGCAAGGCCGCGCTGCTCGAATGGGCGCGCTACAATCGCGGCAC
>JBDTMB010000036.1:0-21923 GCA_039934485.1 Vicinamibacterales bacterium | reverse complement strand
GCAGGACGGCGGATCCGCCCAGAACGCCTTGTAGTAGGCACCGCGATAGTAATAGCAGGTGAAACGGAAGCCGGCCGGGAACGGGAGGATCAGGAGCGCCGGCGAGAACGGCAGCAGCGCCGGCCACCAGGCGGGCTTGGGCCCGAACCACGCGTGGGGAGAATCGCCCCAGATTTCCGGCGCATAGAAGGGAGAGAGGTAGTTGCCGAAGTGATAATGCTCGCCCTGGAACGCCGCCCAGGTGGAGTAGATAAGGAACGCCGAGAGTCCGAGAAACACGCCGGTCGGCGCTGCCCACCATGTGTCACGACGGGATGTCGTCCCGAAGCCACGATGGACGGCCGTAACGGGGATTACCTGCATGAGGGCCGCCTCCAACTATGCAAACGCGTATGAATAACGCTTAACGATAGCCGGAGATCAACGCGATATCAACAGCGATAAGGAAATCAGATAGGCCACAGACAAACAGCCACAGATAAACACAGGTAACAAAGCCAGGGCCGCAGATGACGCAGAGGCAAGACGCCATGGCCAATGGCCTACGGGCCGCCGAACCAGCGGGCGGCGCCGCCCGGGCGGCGAAGCCGCCGCCGACGGGCGCGCTCTTGCGCGCGCGGGCGGCGCGCTCTCCGAATCCCTTAAATCCGCGAAATCTGTGGACACCTTTAAGGCGCGGGCGGCCACGATGCGACGAGGGCGGCATGGAGCGGGCAATCGTCCGGCTCGCGGCCCACGGCCACGAACTCGTTGGCGGCGGTGCCGGCCAGTTCGCAGTATTGGTTGGCGAGCCCCCCCGACTCCTTGCACACGCGAATCGGCCGCACCCCGGAGGGCGCGTTCAGCCAGTCCGACTTGTTGCCGGTGGTGGCGTTCTTCATAAAGCGGGCCCACGCCGGCACGGCGACCACGGCGGCAAAGCCGCGGCGCATGATCGGCTCCGGGCGGTCGAAGCCCATCCAGATGCCCGCGGCCAGGTGCGGCGTGAAGCCGACAAACCACGCATCGGAATGATCGTCGGTGCTGCCGGTCTTGCCGCCGGCCGGCAAGCGGAAACCCTGGATGCGCGCGTTGTAGCCGGTGCCGCGGTCGACGACATCCGCCAACATCGACGCCATCAGGTAGGCCGTGATCTCGCTCATCACGCGGTGCCCTTCCGAGGCGCCGCGGTAGATGACGTTGCCCTGGGCATCCTCGATACGGCGGATCATCACGGGCGGCTGCAGCATGCCGCCGTTGGCGAAGGCGGTGTAGGCGGAGGTCAGGTGCAGCAGGCTCACTTCGCCGGTGCCGAGCGCGAGCGACGGTACTTCCGGCATGTTGTCGAGGCCCACGCGGTTGGCCATGTCGATGGTGTGATTCATCCCGACCAGTTGCAGCAGGTGCACCGCCGCGCGGTTGCTCGAATGCACGAGCGCCGAGCGCAGCGTGGTCGATTCCAGCTCGTGTTCCCCGCCCGGCAGGTACGCGCCCTGCAGCGACGGGATCGCCTCGCTGAGGCCGCCGATGGTGGTGCCTGGCGAGAAGCCCGCTTCGATCGCGGCGGCAAACACGAACGGCTTGAAGGCCGAGCCGGGCTGGCGGCGCGCGTCGGTGGCGCGGTTGAACGGGCTTTCCGCAAAGTCGCGCCCGCCCACCATGGCACGGACGAAACCGGTGCTGGGCTCAATCGCCACGAGCGCTGCCTGGAGCGGTGCGCTGCCTTGGTGGCGCTTGTCGAGATCGTGTAATCGCGCCAGCACCGCCTGCTCCGCGAAGCGCTGCACGTCGGAATCGAGCGTCGTGTAGACGCGAAGGCCGCCGGTGAGGACCTTCGTGACACCGTATTGCTGGTACAGGACCTCGCTGACGGCGCTCACGAAGTACGGGCCAATGGTGACGCTGGACGGATCACTGCTGGCACGCGCTGACGGCGTGGCCAGCGTGTCCGCCACCGTCACCATAATCGCCGCCTGGTAGGTCTTGTCGTCGATGCGGCCGGCCGCGTGGAGCTGGCGGAGCACCCAGTCGCGGCGCTCGCGGACGCGCGTGCTCGTCTTGCGGAGGCCATAGCCTGACGGCCGGTTGATCAACGCGGCCAGCGTGGCGCCTTCAACGGCGCTCAATTGCGAAGCAGCCTTGCCGAAGTAGCCGCGCGACGCGGCCTCGACGCCGTAGTAGCCATCGCCGAGATAAACGTGATTGAGGTACGCCTGCAAGATGTCGCTCTTGCTGAAGCGGGCCTCGAGGCGGTTGGCCAGCCACGCTTCCCGGATCTTGCGGCGGTAGGTGCGCGTGCGATCGAGAAACGCGCCGCGCACGAACTGCTGCGTGATGGTGCTGCCGCCCTGGACGATGCGGCCGGCGCGGAGGTTGGCGAGCTGCGAGGCGACGACGCGGCGGAGGTCGACGCCGTCGTGATCGTAGAAGCGGCGGTCCTCGGTCACGAGCACGGCCTGGACGAGGTGGTCCGACATCCCCTCCAGGAGCACCGGCATGCGATGTTCGCGGAACAAGGCCGAGATGGGGTGATCGTTGGCGTCGAGGATCAGGGTGGATTGCGGCCCCGGGTCGAGCATGAGCCTCACGCTCACGGCGTCGACGTCGCCCTTGATCTGCCAGATCGTATATAGCCCGATGCCGATAAGTGTGCAGACGCTACAGGTAAGGAGGCGAAGGATGAGGCGTCGTTTCGACATTGGTTGCTCTATCGACTGATAGAGCAAACCAAGTGCCACCAACCTGGCGGCGACTGGAGGGCCGGGGCTTTAGCCCCGGCCGCCGCGCCGCTCGTACGACAGCGCGCCCGACGGGCATTCCTCAACCTGCTTGACGATCGTTTCGACGTCGGTGCCCTCCATCATCACCCACGGCCGGCGCCGCGGATCGAAGACCTGCGGCAGGCCGCGCGCGCAGATCGCCGAGTGGATGCACAGGGACGGCTGCCAGATCACCGTGACGCCGTCCTTGGTATAGCGCTTGATGATGTCCTTGGTCATTCGCAGGCCTACGCTTCGCTGGTTTGAATCTCGATGTCCCCGCTCAGGGTCTTGTGGACGGGGCACTTGTTGGCGATCTCGAGCAGGCGCTTGCGCTGCTCGGCGTCGAGGTCGCCGCCCATCGCAATCTTCCGGGTGATGGTGTATTTCCCGTCGGCCGACGCGGATGCGCCAGTGAGCGTGACTTGCACGTGCTGGAGCAGCCAGCCCTTGCGCGCGGCGTAGAGCCGGAGCGTCATGCTCGTGCACGCACCCAGCGCCGCCAGCAGCAATTCGTGGGGCGCAGGGCCGGTGTCGGTGCCGCCGTCGGTGACCTCTTCGTCGGCACGAAGGGAGTGTTTGCCGATGGCGATGTCCTGGGCGATCTGGGTCTCGGTGGAGCTGACGACCACGTCTCTCATTGCCCCTGCTTCTGAACAAACGTCGTGGTGAACGGGCCGTTGGCGATGAGCGCCACGATGGTTTCGCCGCGCCCGCCTTCGTAGTGGTGGGTGTTGGCCGGCATCACGGCGATGCCGCCGGCCTTGAGGACACTGGCCGAGGCCGCGTCGATGGTGTCGCCGTGTCCCATCAGCAACTCGCCCTTGATCACGACCAGGCGCTTGTCGACGTTGTGGAAGTGCGGCGGAATCCACGCGCCGTCGTTCAGTTTCAACATCATGGTGAACGGCCCCGCCTGTTGCGGGTTGCCTTCGGCGATGGCTGTGGAAACTCCGCCAGGGCCGGGAGGGCTCCACTTGATCGCGTCGGGTTGCACCATCACGTGCCCGGCCGGCGCCTGCGCGCCAAGTGAGACTGCGCTGAGTAGGACGAGAACAACGATATGTCGCATTCCGTATTGTAGGGTCTGGCACCTTAACATCGAAAACAGCGCATTTTTTGCCATGTGGCAAGAACTGCAACGAATTCGGTGTTAAGGTGCCAGACCCTACTGTGGCTCTCAACGACTTGCGGGTGGCGTTCAGGCAACTGGGACGCAAGCCGGTGTTCACCGCTACGGCCGTGCTGACGCTGGCGATTGGCATGGGCGTGAACGCGGTGGCGTTTGGCGTGGTCAACGGCCTGCTCTTCAAAGGGTCGTCCACGAGCCATCGCCCCGACCTGGGTCGCGTAATGACGACGCCGGGCGGCGACGAAGGTGGCAACGCCTCGATTGCCGACTTCGATCGCTTCGCCGAGGCCACCCGCGGAGCACTGGACCTTGCCGCCGAAGGACGCGCGGCGCTGGCCTGGCGTCATGACGGCGCCGCGGAAACGGCATGGGTGCTGTTCGTCAGTCCCGATTACTTCTCGCTGATCGACCCGCACGTGATCGCCGGGCGCCTCGATGTCTCGCGAACCGACGGCGGCGTGCGCGCCGTGGTGATCGGCGAGCGCTTCTGGCGCGACAAGCTGGGGTCCGCGTCCCTCGCGGGCCTCACGCTGCGGCTGAACGACACCGACGTCAGCGTCGCCGGCGTGTTGCCCGGCTCTTTCACCGGACCGGCCGGGCTCTATTCGCCGGACGTGTGGCTGCCGCTGAAAGACATCTCGCTGTTTGGGACCGCGCCAGAGCTCCAGGCACGTGAGACGCAATGGCTCTTCCTGCTTGGCCGGCTCCGAAACGGATCGAGCATCGCCGAAGTTCAGGGACGCCTCGCCGCGGCGAGCGCGCAGATGGCGCGCGACTGGCCCGAGTCGCACCGCGAACGCGGCGCCCGCTTCCGCCTGTTCACCGAACGCAACAGCGAACTGCGCGGCATCGCCACCGGCGCGGCCATCGGCATGGGCATCATCGGCCTGGTCTTGCTGCTGGCGTGCTTCAACGTCGCCAATCTCCTGCTGGCGCGCGCCATCGAACGCCAGCGCGACATGGGTATTCGCGCCGCCTTGGGCGCGCGGCCGTCGCGACTGATGCGACTGGTCGTCACCGAAGGCTTCGTGATCTCCGCTCTCGCTGGCATCGTGGCCCTGCTGATCGCCTGGTGGACGCAATCGCTGGTGACGTCGTTTGCCATGCCGATCGAAGAGCCGCAACACCTCGACCTCACGCCCGACCTGAACGTCGTCGGCTTTATCGTCGTCCTCGTCTTGATCGCCGGCGTGCTGCCGGGGCTGTGGCCGGCGATTGCGGCCGCGCGCGTGAACGTCATCCGCGTGCTCGGGTCACAGGGTGGGAACTCCGCGAGCGGACGACCATCGCCGTGGCGCCGCTGGCTGGTGGGCGCGCAGATCGCCGGCTCGACCGCATTCCTCGCGTTAGCGGCGCTACTCGCGCAGTCGTACGCAGGACTCTCGGTGGCCGATTACGGCTTCGACAAGGACCACCTCGTCGTCGCGCAGTTCTATCCCGCGTCGAACGGCTACGACGCCGCCCGGTCGCAGCGGTTCGTCGATCAACTCCTCGCGCGAACGCGCGCGCTGCCGGGCATCGCCGATGCAGCAGCGATCGATGACGCGCCGTTTTTCATTGGCTTCAATCGCGTCACCTCGGTCTGGCCGGACCAGGGCACGTGCGACGACGATAAGTGCCCACAGATTCCGACGCTCGCGGCGGCGCCGGGTTACTTCCGCACAATGGGCGTGTCGATGGTGGCTGGCCACGAGTTCGAGGCGAACGGCAGCGAGAACGAGGTCGTCATCAACGGGCCATTCGCGAAGCAACAGTGGCCCGATGGCCGCGGCCTTGGCGAGACCATTCGCGTCGGTGCCCGCGGCGCGAGCTACACGGTCGTCGGAATAACCGGTAAGACCCACACGCGCGGATTGGATCGCGAACGGCTGACGATCTACTTCCGGCTCGGATCGGACCACTACGAGCAGAGCCTGACGATGGTGGCACGGACGACGGGGGCGCCGGCGCCGATGGTGCGATCGGTTCGCGAAGCCGCGCAGGAGGTCGATCCGAACGTCTCGCTGATCGCCGTCAAGACGATGGATGAGCAGATGGCCGTGCAGCTGTGGCCGTTCCGCACGGTGAGCTGGATGTTCACGATCTGCGGAGCGCTGGCGCTGATCCTCGCGACCGTGGGTTTGGCAGGTGTCGTGATTCACGCGGTGAACCAGCGCCTGCGAGAGTTCGGTGTGCGCGTGTCGCTCGGCGCAACGCCGCGAGATCTCGTCCAGGATGTCCTGCGAAACAGCGCGACGTTGCTGCTCCCGGGCCTGGTGCTCGGCGCGATCCTCGCGGCGTCAGCGGCGCGGCTGCTGCAGGTGGCGTTCATCGGCGTCAACGTGCTCAACCCGATCACCTATCTGGCGGTCGCGCTGCTCGAAGGCGCGATCGTGTGCGTCGCCTGCATCGGCCCCGCGCTGCGGGCGGCGAGAGTTGACCCGTTAATCGCTCTCCGCTCCGAGTAAGAGCCACAGAGACACAAAGACATAGAGAAGACATTCTTTGGAAATGCCAAAGCCGCTTAAGCGGCACTGGCGTTTAGAAGAATTATTCTCTGTGTTCTCTGTGTCTCTGTGGCTTTTCGTGGTCAGCCTCTCGCATTGATCAGGAACGTCGCCGTATCGCTGAAGAATCCGCGTAACAAGGCGTCGACCTCGGCCGGCAGTTTCGTCTCATCGAGCGCCCGCGTCATCAGTTGGACCCAGCGATCGCGCGCGGGTTGATCCAGCCTGAACGGCTGGTGCCGGATCCGCAGCCGCGGGTGCCCGCGCTGCTCGACGTAGCGCTGCGGCCCGCCGAAGCGGCCGACGAGGAAATCGCGCAGCCGCTGCTCCGCCCCCTCGAAATCCTCCTTTGGATACATCTTCCCCAGCACCTCGTCCTGCGGCACTTGCGCGTAGAACGCCTTCACCAGCCGCGCGAAGCCCGCTTCGCCGATCACGCTGTAAACATCGCCGTCCGAAATCATCCCGTCAGCCACCAGGAGATCATATGATCGAGCGATGGAAGATGAAGGCCCAAAGAGCGCGGTTGAGTTGGCGATGGCGCGGTTGCGGAAGAAAGACGTCGACGCCGGCGTCGCCGAGACGCCCCTGACCGACGCGCAGAAGGCCGGGATCGCCGAAGTGCGCCAGACCTACGCCGCCAAGCTCGCGCAGGAGGAGATCCTCTTCAAGTCGAAGCTCCACGCCTCGGTGGACTTCGAGGAACGCCAGAAGATGGAAGAACACTATCGGCGCGACGTCGAGCGCCTGACGCACGAGCGCGACCGGAAGGTTGAGAAGATTCGAGGCTGATCCCTGATCCCTGATCCCTGGTCCCTTTACCCTAACAGGCTCTTCGCGACAAACCACACGTTGGCCGGCCGCTCCGCCAGCCGCCGCATGTACCACGGGAACCAGTACTCGCCGTAGGCGATCAGCACCCGCACCAGCGCGCCATCGTTGGCCAGCTTGAGCTGCGCCGCGCGTTGAATCCCGAACAGCATGTGGAATTCGTAGTCGTGCGCCTCGACGTGCGCGGACGAGCCGTGGCGCCGAATGGTCTCGATCAAGTGCAGATCGTGCGTGCCGAAGACCGCGCGCGCACCGGACGCGCGTGAGCCCGGCTCGAGCATCGTCTGCGCCAGCGCCAGGTAGTTGGCGTCCACCTCGCTCTTCCTCGGAAAGGCCACCGCCGGCAGTTCGTTGTAGGCGCCCTTGACCAGCCGGACACCGATGCCCCGCCCCATCACGTCGACCAGGTCTTCGCGCGTGCGGTAGAGATACGCCTGCAGGCACACCCCGATGCGCGGGAATTCGGACGCGAGACGGCGCGTCAGGTCGAGCGTCACCTCGACATAGGGCGACTGCTCCATGTCGATCCACAGGTAATTGCCGGTGGTCTGCGTGCGCAGCGCCAGCGCGCGCAGGTGGCCGAACGCGAGCTCGCGATCGATGTCCAGGCCCAGTTGCGTCAGCTTGATCGACGGCTCGCACGCCAGCTGCAACTGGTGGATGCGATCGATCCCTTCGAGATAGTGGCGCGCCACGGCGTCGGCCTCCGCCAGGTCGCGGACGTTCTCGCCGAGCCGGGTGAACACCGCCGCCACTCCCTGCGCCGCCATCGCCTGCGCGGCGGCGAGCATGTCGCCGAACGACTCGCCGGGCATGAAGCGGGACACGGCGCGGCGCACGAACCGCGCCTTGGTGCCATGCTCGCGCAGCCACTGGCTGTCGGAGGCCTTGAGGATCAACCGGCGGGCAACGCTCATGAGGGGATGGTATCTCCAGTTGGCCGCAGGGTGTGGAGCGGACCGATGCGATCGAGGGCGGGCCACAGCACGCGGACCAGCGCCACCACGGCCAGGGTGGCGAGGCCGCCCGCCACGACCGACACCGTCGGCCCGAAGAGAGCGGCGGTGGCGCCGCTCTCAAAGGCGCCGAACTCGTTCGAGAAGCCCACAAACACGTAGTTGATGGCCGAGACGCGTCCGCGCAGGTGATCGGGCGTGATGATCTGCTCCAGGGTGAGGCGGATCACCACGCTGACATTGTCGAAGACGCCGGTGAAGAAGAGGCACCCCATCGACAGCAGGAACGACCGCGACAGGCCGAAGCCGATCGTCGCGACGCCGAACCCCGCCACCACGATCAACAACACGCGCCCGGGCTGCCGCCACGCCGGCAGCCGCGTCGTCGCCAGCGCCATCGTCATCGCGCCGAGGCTGGGCGCGGCGCGGAGCCAGCCGAGCCCGGCCGGTCCGACGGCGAGGATGTCCTTGGCGTAGATCGGCAGCAGGGCCACGGCGCCGCCAAACAGCACGGCAAACAGGTCGAGCGTGATGGCCGAGAGGAACAGCGGGTTCTGGCGGACGAAGCGAAATCCCGCGAACACTTCGTCGGCGCTGCGCCGGGTGGTCCGCGGCGGCGGCACGCGCACCGGCAGCGTCCGCAGCATGGCGATGAAGATCACCTGGCAGACGGCGGCGATGGCGAAGGCCAGCGTGGCGGTGCCGCTGGCCGCGATCAGCAGGCCGCCGAGGGCCGGACCGGTGATCGCCGCAAGTTGAAAGGTCGACGACAGCCAGGCGTTGGCGTTGGCGAAGGCCCTGGGTTCGAGCAGCTGTGGCAGGATCGTGTTGACCGACGGCGAGGCGAACGCCCGCGAGGTGCCGACCAGGAACAGCAGCGCGTAGATCACGGCCGTCGGCGCGTTGGACCACGACACGTAGGCCAGGCCGGCGGCGGCGACCGTCAGCATCGAGTGCGCGAAGATGCCGATGTTGCGGCGCGGATAGCGATCGGCCATGTTGCCGGCCAGCACCATCAACAACAGCACAGGCGTCAGCTCGGCGACGCCGACCAGGCCAAGCGCCCACGCCTCGCCGGTGCGCTCGTACAACTGCCAGCCGACGGCGACCGAGATCATCTGCCATCCGGCCACCGCGGCGAAGCGGCCGACCGCAAACGCGCGAACGAAGGGATAGCGGAGAGCGGCGTAAGCGTCAGGAAGGGAGGACAACGGTGTGCCGATAGTATTACGCAGGACCGCGCCGTGCTGCGCGGCGTCGAGGTCGTGGTGAAGAACGGTGACACGGGGTTGACGCGATCAGGACTGACCGACGCGAATGGCTACTTCACGATGCCAGGCTTGCCGCCGGGCACCTACGAAGTCCCCGCCAGCCTGCCGGGTTTCGACGCCGCCATCGAGCGCGTCACGCTGGCGGTCGCGCAAGAGACCGGCCTGAACCTGAAGCTGAATATCACTGGCACCCAGGAATCGATCACGGTTCTGGGCGTGTCCCCGATCCGTCGAAACGCGGAGCGCCGCGATGTCGGCGTCGTGACGGACAAACGATTTCGGAGCTCCCATTGAACGGCCGCAATTTCATGGAGCTCGCGCTGCTCCGTGCGTGTTGCGGGCTCATGTAGGGCGCCGTGCCCAGAATCACGCCTTCCTTCGTGGATCGTCATCGTCGGCGACTGCGTCAGATCGAGAGCGGCGTCGGCGCTGACGCCCTTTGCCAGCCCAAAATCCAGTATCTTCACCGCGCCATTGGGGGTAATCGCGATGTTCGCGGGCTTCAGATCGCGGTGGATGATCCCTTTTTCGTGCGCCACCTCGAGGGCTTCGGCGATCTGTCGCGCGATGGCGAGCGCCACGTCGACGGGTAGTCCCTCCGCTCGAGCCTTCAAACGAGAGCCCCACGTCTCGCCTTCGACGAGCTCGAGAATCAGGAAGCGGATGCCGTCCGCCTCCTCGAGTCCGTAGATCGCGCAGCTGTTCGGAGGGTTCAGCGCGGCGAGCATCCGCGCTTCGCGCTCGAAGCGCGAAAGCCGGTCCGCGTCGGTTGTCAACCCGGGCGGCAATATCTTGATCACAACGTCGCCTCCTAGCCGCACATCGTGCCGGGCGGGGCGTCGGATACGGGGTTCGGCGCCGTCAAATACGCCCGATCGAGGAACCCTCGGCAGATACCGGTTCCTTCAGCAGCGATTCGACATCGCACCGCAGCGACTCGTCATCGCGACAGGTATCGACCAGAAACGCCGCGCGTTCGCCCAACGGCCGAGCGCGCGCCGCGTGATACAGCTCCTCGACCCGCTTCCAGCGCTCAGGCGTCATGTGAGCGATCTCCGCGCATCTCCCGCTGCAGCCATTTGCCAGCTGCCAGTCGCGCCTCACGGTTTCTGGCGACGGTGCGGCCCTTTCGCTCGTCGAATGCTGCCAGCGCGAGTAACGCGTCATCGAGCGCCACGAAGTCGGCGCGCGGCTCGTTGGTGACGACCAGAGCCTGGTCGAAGGTCACTCTCGTCGCCGGGCCGCCTCGCTTTTGGGCGCGATGGGCGCGCGCGTGATCCACGAGGATGCGGCGCATGATGCGAGCCGCCACCGCAAGTAAATGGGCACGGTCCTGCCAGGCAACGTCCTTCGCTTCGGCGAGCCGGAGTTCTCAGGAATGCCCTATTTTAGGCCTATTCTCGCCCCCGTTAACGTTTTCGCCGCTGTCTTTCGCTATTAGAGATAGGAGGAACGTCAATGTTGACCAAATCGCGAAAAGGGATCGTTCGGTCGATGCTCGCCCAGTGGACTCTGGTGGCACTCATTGGAATGACTCTCGGCTGTGGTGGGACCTCACCGACAGGACCGACGCCGACGCTCGTGACGACGCCCGCCCCCGTGGCGCGAATCGCCCCCGTGGTGCCAATTGGCGTCTACACGGTCACCGCCAGCACGACCAGGATCGCTCCGCAAGGCCAACTGCGCGTGAGCTGGACCACCACGCTCGGCGGGCACAATGACTGGATCGCGCTTTTCAAGAATGGTGACCCGAGCACGGCCCGTCCCTCGTGGCTGGGATGGACCGACGGCGAGGGATCCGGCACTTTCACGCTCGCCGCACCCGGTGAGGCAGGTCAATACGAGTTCCGATATCTGGTGGACGACAGCTATAACGTTGCGGCAATCAGCAGTGTGGTCACGGTCGCAACAGGTGCCGCGCCGCTTCGGAGATAATCTCATCTGCGTAGCGATATCTACGCAGCACACATGCGCATAGGTCTGCAAACCTGGGGCTCGGAAGGCGACATCAGGCCATTCGTCGCGCTCGCGCACGGCCTCTCGCAGCGCGGGCACACGGTGGAACTGGTCTACACCGAGATCGCCGAACGACGTTACGACGCGCTCGCCGCCACGCTGGGCTTCACCGCCCGCGGCGTCGGCATGCCCATCATCAACGATCCCGCCAAGGTACACGAGTTCGGCCGGATGGCGGTGGAAGTCCGCAATCCGCTGACGCAGGGGCGGATCATCGTCAAGTACTTCTTTAACCCGGCGATCGACGCCATCTACGACGCCGCGGTCGATCTGTGCCGCCGATCGGATCTCATCATCGGGCACTTCTTCCTGTATCCGGTCCGCGCCGCCGCCGAGAAAGCCGGCGTCCCCGAGATCAGCGTCACCTTCGCGCACACCATGATTCCGTCGCGGACGATTCATCCGATCGGCACCCCGCACCTCGGCGAATGGGGCAACGCCCTCGGTTGGCGACTCGCGCGCCTCGGCTTGAAGGTGACGATGGGGCGCGAGATCAATCGCTTTCGCGCGCGGGTGGGCGTGCCGCCGATTGACGACGTGATGTTCGACGCGTGGGCCTCGCATCGCCTCAACCTCGTCACCGTGAGCCCGTCGGTGTTTCCCGCGCCACCCGATTGGCCGGCGTGGAATAAGGTCTGCGGGTTCCTGTCGCTGCCCGACACCACGCACGAACAGATCTCGCCGGAACTGGCGGCCTTTCTCGCCGGCGGCGCGGCGCCGGTGTTCATGGCCTTCGGCAGCCTGATGCCGACCGACGATCAGATGCTGAAAGAGACGATGGCGCTCCTGCATGAGGCGGCCACCCGCGCCGGGTGCCGGACGATCATTCAAGCGAACGCGGCTGTCGATCCGTCGCTCCTCCAGGACCGCGACATCATCTTCGTGAACCGCACGCCGCACCACGCGGTGTTCCCGCGCTGCGCGGCCGTCGTGCATCACTCGGGCGCGGGTACCACGCAAACGGTGCTCCAGTCGGGCGTGCCCTCGATTCCCGTCCCGCACGTCTCCGATCAGTTTTCGTTTGCCGAAGAGCTTGAACGCCTGGGCGTGGCCTGCCGGGGCATTCCGCGTCGATCGCTCACCGCGGCGAGGCTGGCGCGGCGAGTCAAAGAGGTGTTGGCGAACCCGCAGCTGTCGCGAAACGCCGAGGCCCTTCGCGACAGAATGAAGGATGACAACGGCGTCGCCACTGCGGTGGCACTCATCGAACAGCACATGGAACGAAACTTGATAGGGCGATAGCGGAGAGGTTGGCATGGTCACAAGGAGTGGACACCGCGCCTGGCGGACGTCCGTGTTTACGCTGGGGTTTCTGGTGGTTCTGGCGTGGCCCGCGCGGGCGCAGTCCTCAATCGCGTTCAGCGGCGGCGCGTCGATCGACCCCAAGCAGGTCTACGCCGGCGTGGCCTGGGAATCGCCGAACATCGGCGGCCGGTTCCGCTTCCGCCCCGGCATCGACGGCGGCCTCGGCGACGGCCTGCGGCTTGGCACCATCAACATCGACTTCGTGGTCGGCTTCCCGCTTGGCACGACCGGATGGACGCTGATCCAGGGCGGCGGCCCCGTGATCTCGATCTCGAAGTTGAGCGACGACCTCGTCGTGAACCCTCCCACGGAACTGCATGCCGGCGGCTCATACCTGTTCGGCTTTCGCCACGACAACGGCTTCTTCGCGGAGTTCCGCCTCGGCGGCGGCGGCTACACGCCCAATCTCAAGTTCGGCGCCGGGTGGGCGATCGAGATCAAATAGGGCTCGGCAAGTCGCGCCTCGTGGGACCCGTGCCGTTGGCGCTCGTCGCATTCGCCCTGTAATATTCCGGGATGAGCTTCGAGCGTACGTTCACCTGGGAAGACGCCTCGGTCTGGAGGTCGGAGCATGGCTTGACGGGACTGCAGTGTCTCGCGCGCGTGGTCTCCGGAGAATTCCCGCAACCGGCGATGGGGCGGCTGATGGACATTCGGCTGGCGGAGGTCTCGAAGGGCCGCGCGGTGTTCGTGTCGTCGCCGGCGGATTTTCACTACAACCCGATGGGCGTCGTGCACGGCGGCTTTGCCGCGACGATTCTCGATTCCGCGATGGGCTGCGCGGTCCACACCACGCTCGCCGCCGGCGACGCCTACACGACGCTCGAATTGAAGGTGAACTACGTCAGGGCCTTGACCAGCGAGGCGGGCGAAGTGCGCTGCACCGGAACGGTGCTCAACGTCGGCCGCACGATCGCGATTGCCGAAGGCAAACTTGAAGGTGCAGATGGCAAGCTCTATGGCGTCGCCACCTGCACCTGCTTGATTCGACGTGCTGGAGAGCGGGGGCTTTAGCCCCCGCTACGGCGTGCTGGAGAGCGGGGGCTTTAGCCCCGCTACGGCGTGCTGGAGAGCGGGGGCTTTAGCCCCCGCTACGGCGACGGCTGAAGCCGTCGCCCTCCGAGCCCTATTTCTTTTTCTCGTACCGCTTCAGCGCCCTCGGCCCGACCTCGGCGCCGTAGATATTTCCGGCGTTGTCCACCGCGACGCCTTCGGCCGCAAGCGTGCCGCCGGGGCCGTTGCTGCCGTCGGCTTTCTTCAGCGTGGGCTTGCCGTCCACCATCGCGAAGGTCACGCCTTCGCCGGTCGGATCGGGGATGAACGCGGTGACCTTGCCGTCCTTGGCGCTGCCGATGCGCATGCCGCGCTTCCAGGCGCCGTGCGCCGGGTTCACGGAACCCGATTCCGAGTCGGCGCCGTAGACGATGTCGTCCTTGATGAAGATGCCGCTCAACCGCGAGAACTGGTACCACGTGTCGGTGGTGTGCAGCGTGACCGGATCGAGAATCTGGATGCGGTTGTTGGCGCGGTCCGCCACGAACAGCCGGCCCTTCGAGTCGAACGCCAGGCTGTGCGGCTGGTCGAACTCGCCCTCGAGGCCGGTGCCCTTCTTGCCGTACTGCATCAGGAACTTGCCGGTTTTGTCGAACTTGATCAGGCGCGAGTTGGGACCGCCGTGGCCTTCGCCGACCAGGATGTCGCCGTTCGGATAGGTGATCACGTCGTTGGGCGCATAGAACGAGGCCGGATCCGCCGCGTCGGCGCCCACCGGGTTGCCGCCGGCCTTGCCGAGCGTCAGCAGGACCTTGCCGTCGGGGCTGAACTTGAACACCTGGTGGCCGATCACCTTCGCGGGCATCGGCGGCAGCGGATCGGTGGCCGGCGCACCGGGCCGGCGACGGGGCAGGTTGTCGTTGCCGTCGGTCACCCAGATGTTGCCGTCCTTGTCGACGTGAATGCCGTGCGGGAACACCATCATCCCCGCGCCGAAGCTCTTCACGAGCTTGCCGGTGTTGTCGAACTTGAGGACGGTGTCGTCTTTCGACATTTCGCCCTTCGCCGCATCCCAGCACGAGTTGGCGCCGCACCGTTCGGCCACCCACACACTCTTGCCGTCCTTGTCGATCTCGACCGCGCTGGTCGATCCCCAGGTGCGGCCCGCGGGCAATTTCGCCCAGCCTTCAACCGTGTTGTAGGGATTCGGCAAGTCATTGGTCGGCGTGGCCGACATCCAGGCCGCAGGCGCCTGAGCCAACGTGGCGCTCCCCAACATCCCCGCCGCCACGAACCCGGCAGCCACTAAACCCACTCGAAGTGCACGTCCCATTGCGATGCCTCCCATGAGCAGAGGATATTACACGCTCTGCGGTAAGATTGTCCCTCTGGATTCATCAACGAGGACACCCATGCGACATGCCACCCGCCCTGCACTGCTTCTGTTGTTGGTCGCCGTCGCGTCTGCCGCATTCGCGCAGGCACCGCCGCCGCCGCAGGCTACGGAGACGGTGGCCACGGCCATCCCCGGCGTCGTCGCCGCGGGCACCAAGGTCGAGGTGATCAAGGGTGGCTTCACCGGCACTGAAGGCCCGATCGCGCTGCCGGACGGCAGCCTCATCTTCACCGAGACGCCGGCCAACCGCATCACCAAGATCGACAAGGACAACCAGACCTCGACCTTTCTCGAGAATAGCAACGGCTCCAACGGGCTGGCCTTCGACAGCAAGGGCCGCCTGATCTCGGTGCAGACTACGCCGGGCAAGACGCGGATTGGCGTCGTCTATCCCACGGGGCAGGAAGCCACGCTCAGCGACAACTACGACGGCAAGCCCTACGGCCGGCCGAACGACCTGGTGGTGGACAAGAAGGGCGGCGTCTATTTTTCCGAGCCCGGACCCAATGCCACGCCTGGACAACCCGCACCGACGCCTCCCCTGCCGCCGGCGGTTTACTACGTGCCGCCGGGCGGCAAGTCCCTCCGGATCGCGGACGACATCCCCCGGCCCAACGGCATTCAGCTGAGTCCGGATGAGAGGACGCTGTATGTGAACAACACCAGTGGCGAATACGTCCTGGCGTTCGACATCAACGCCGACGGCAGCGTGAAGAACAAGCGCAACTTCGCGAAGTATCCGAACGTGGCGCAGGTGCCAGCGGGTGGCGTGACCAGCGGCGCCGATGGCCTCGCCGTCGATAGCCAGGGCCGGCTCTACGTGGTCGCCACCGGCGGCGTCCACGTCTTCAGTCCCAAGGGCGAACTGCTCGGCACCATCCCCGTGTCGCTGCAGCCGCAGAACATCGCCTTCGCCGGCGCCGACAAGAAGACGCTCTACATCGTGGGCCGCGGCTCGGCCTGGAAGGTGCGTCTGCTGGCCGAAGGCTACAAAGGAAGGGCCAAGTAGCCATGCCGATCTTTGAATACAAGTGCCGCGGCTGCGGCAAGGAATTCGAGGCGCTCGTGCGTCCCGGGTCGCCGTCGCCGGCGTGTCCGGCCTGCCAGAGCGCCGATCTCGAGAAGCTGTTGTCGATTCCGGCGGTGCAATCCGAATCCACGCACGGCCTGGCGATGAAGGCGGCGAAGAAGCGCGACAAGATCGCCGGCTCCGAGAAAGCACGCGAGCAGCGTGAGTACGAATTACATCATAACGACTAGATCAGGGATCAGGGATCAGGGATCAGGGATCAGGAAAATGCCGATCGAAACCGCCTCGGGGCAGGCGCCGTGTCCGGAGTGCTTTGCCGATGTCACCCTCAGCAAGGTGATGCAGAACGAGATCACGCAGTGTCCCGGATGCGGCGCGGAGCTCGAAATCACCTCCCTCGAACCCCTCACGCTGGCGTTGGCGCCGCAAGAGGAGGAGGACTGGGGTGAATAACGTCCGGGTCGGCGTGCTCTACAGCCGCGTGCGGGTCGAAGAAAAGCTCCTGTTCGAAGCGTTCGAAAAGCGCGGCGTCTCGCTCGACTTGCTCGACGACCAGAAACTGATCTTCGACCTCACCGACGTCGCCAACCATCCCTACAAGCACTTCGACGTCATCGTCGAGCGCTGCATCAACCACAGCCGCGCGCTCTACAGCCTGAAGATCCTCAACGACCAGGGCGTCAAGACGGTGAATACCGCCGAGTGCGCGGACATCTGCGGCAACAAGCTGATGACCACCAGCGCCCTTGCCGCGGCGGGCGTGCCGCAGCCGAAGGCGCTCGTCGCCTACACGGCCGAAAGCGCGATTGAAGCGATCGAGCGGCTGGGGTATCCGGCGGTGCTCAAGCCCACCGTCGGATCGTGGGGACGGCTGCTGAGCAAGGTCAACGACCGCGACGCCGCCGAGACCATCCTCGAACACAAGGAAACGCTCGGCAGCTATCACCACAGCATTTTCTACATCCAGGAATACATCAAGAAGCCGGGCCGCGACATCCGCGCGTTCCAGGTGGGGCCCGACACGATCTGCGCGATCTACCGCACCTCCCCGAACTGGATCACCAACACCGCGCGTGGGGGCACGTCCAGCAACTGCCCGATCACGCCGGAGCTGGCCGACATCTGCACCCGCGCGGCCCGCGCCTGCGGCGGTGGCGTCGTGGCGCTCGACCTGTTCGAGGATCCGGACCGCGGCCTGCTGGTGAACGAAGTGAACTACACCATGGAGTTCCGGAACAGCATCGCGCCCACCCACGTCGACATCCCCGATCGCATGGTGGACTTCTGCCTCAAGGTGGCCACTGACGGCTGGGCCGCGGCCAACGGCTGGCCGGCCGAGGGCCGGCACCTCGCCTCGATCTCGCTCACCGAAGGCGCGTCCGCGTAATTCATGGCGGCTCGTCTTTCGGTGTCGATCATCGGTGCGTCCGGCTACACCGGCGGTGAGCTGCTGCGCCTGGCGTTATCGCATCCGCGGCTGGACGTCAGGCAGATCACCAGCGAGCGGCTCGACGGCCAGTTCGTCCACTTCACGCATCCGAATCTGAGGAAGCGGACTCAGCTCAAGTTCGTGCGTTCGGATGCGGTCGAGCCGTGCGACCTCCTCTTTCTGTGCCTGCCTCACGGCAGCGCGATGAGCCGGATCGGCCAGCTTTCGACGCTCGCCGATCGCATCGTCGATCTGAGCGCGGACTTCCGGTTGCGAGATGCCGGGGGTTATGACACTTGGTACGGCAAGCCGCATTCGCACCCTGCCTGGCTCGAGAAGTTTGTTTACGGCCTTCCCGAACTGCATCGCGCGGAGATCGCGAAGGCGACATACGTGAGCGGGGTCGGCTGCAATGCCACCGCCACGACGCTGGCGGTCTGGCCGCTGGCCGCGGCGGGCTTGATCGACACGCCCCGCGGCATCATTTGCGAAGTCAAGGTCGGCAGCAGCGAGGGGGGCGCCGCATCTGCGGACTCGACGCACCATCCGGAACGCGCCGGCGTGATGCGAAGCTTTGCGCCCACCGGCCACCGCCATACCGCGGAAGTGCTGCAGGCGCTGAAGCTCAGGGACGTCGTCACCGAGGTGCACCTCAGCGCGACGGCGGTCGACAACGTCCGCGGCGTTCTCGCCACGGCACACGTCTTCGTGAAGCCCGGCGTCGCCGAGAAGGATGTGTGGAAAGCGTATCGCGAGGCCTACAACCACGAGCCGTTCGTGCGCATCGTGAAGGAGCGAACGGGCCTTTACCGTTATCCAGAGCCAAAGATCCTCTCGGGCAGCAATTACGCGGACGTCGGTTTCGAGATGGACCCGAAGACCAACCGCGTGGTGGCGCTCTGCGCGATCGACAACCTGATGAAGGGCGCGGCCGGCACCGCCGTGCAGTGCGTCAACGTGATGATGGGCTGGGAGGAGACCCTCGGTCTCGACTTCCCGGGATTGCATCCGATCTGACTACTTCGTACGTTAACCACCGAGACCACGGAGCAATGTTTCAAAGGCACGCGTTTAGAAATAGGTCCTCCGTGGTTCCCCGTGTCCTCCGTGGTCAACGTGCGTGACTGTGAGTGTTGAATGATTGTTGTAAAGGTCGGCGGTGGGACGTCCCTCGATATCGACGCAGTCGTCTCCGACATCGTCTCGCTGCGCGCGAACGGGACGGAACTGCTCCTCGTCCACGGCGGCGCGCAGACCACCAACGCGGTCGCCGAGGCGCTGGGCCACCCGCCGGAATTCGTGACCAGCGAGACCGGCCACGTCAGCCGGCGCACCGATCGCCGCACGCTCGAGATCTTCGAGATGGTTTACTGCGGCCAGTTGAACAAGATGTGGGTGGAGAAACTGCAGCGCGCCGGGGTCAATGCCGTCGGCCTGTCCGGCCTCGACGGCCGCGTCTTCGAAGGCACGCGCAAGGACACGCTCCGCATTCGCGTCGACGGCCGGCGCATGGTGCTGCGCGACGATTGGACCGGCACCGTGGAGAAGGTCAACGTCGAACTGCTCCGCCTGCTCACCGGCGCCGGCTACTTCCCCGTGCTCACGCCACCGGGCGCCTCCACCAGCGGTGAAGCGATCAACGTGGACGGCGACCGCGCCGCCGCGATGGTCGCCGGCGCGTTCCGGGCGGACGCCCTGGTGATCCTCTCGGATATCCCGGGTCTGCTCCGGGCGTTCCCGGACGAGTCCAGCTTGATCGCCGAGATCCCGCGCGCGAAGGCGGACCAGTTCATGCAATTCGCCGAAGGTCGCATGAAGAAGAAGGTGATGGGCGCCGTGGAAGCCATCGAAGAAGGCGTGGGCAAAGTGATCTTCGCCGACGGACGCGTGACCGAGCCGATCACGAAAGCGCTCGCCGGCGGAGGGACACACATTGGCTGACGCGTCGCAAATACAAATGCATCCACGGATTTCACGGATTCGGACCCACGGCGTGGAGATCATGCGGTGGGATTATTCATCGGCCCGCGGCGGCCGTAGGCCGCGGCAACCCAGGCGCCCGCGGGCCTCATTCCGAATCCGTGTAATCTGTGTAATCCGTGGATGCATTTTTCTGAAGACACATGAAATACGCCGAAGTTGAAGAACGAATACTCGGTGGCACGACCGCACGTCGAGGTGACGTGGTCATCGAGCGCGGCGAGGGTTGCTGGCTGTTCGACACCAAGGGCAAGAAGTATCTCGACCTCGCCGCTGCGCAGGGCGTGGCGATGCTTGGTCACTGCCATCCCGGGGTGACCGACGCCATCGTCGAACAGGCGCAGACGCTCGCGCTCTGCCCCAACTATCTCTACAACGACAAGCGGGCGGAGTTCGCGCAGGCGCTCGTCGACGTCCTGCCGAAGCACCTGCCGCACGTCTTCCTCGCCAACAGCGGCGCCGAGGCCGTTGACGGCGCGCTGAAGTTCGCGCGGCTCGCCACCAGGCGGCCGGCGTTTGTCGCCACCACGAAAGGCTTTCACGGCCGCACCATGGGCGCGCTGTCGGTGACGTGGGAGCCGAAGTATCGCGACGGGTTCCTCCCGCTGCTCGAAACGACGCATGTGCCGTATAACGACGCGGCGGCACTCGATCAGGCGGTGGGCGAAACGACGGCCGCGGTGATCCTGGAAGTGGTGCAGGGCGAAAGCGGCGTCAACGTTGGCACCCCGGAGTTCCTCAAGACCGCGCAGCGGGTGTGCAAGGAGCGCGGCGCGATGCTGATCGTGGACGAGATTCAGACCGGGTTCGGGCGCACCGGCAAGTGGTTCGCTATCGAGCATTCCGGCCTCGAGCCCGACATGATCTGCCTGGCCAAGGGCCTCGGCGGCGGCTTCCCCATGGGCGCGTTCGCCTATACCAAGGCCATCCGCGACGTGCTCACCGCAGGCGCGCACGGCAGCACGTTCGGCGGCTCGCCGCTGGCGTGCGCGGCCGGCCTCGCCGCGATCACCGCTTACCGGGATGAAGGCCTGATCAGGCGCAGCGGCATCCTTGGCGCCGACATGCGCAATCAGCTGCGCGGCGCGCTCGAGGGCGTGGCGGTGGTGCGCGACATCCGCGGGCTCGGGTTGATGATCGCCATTGAGCTGCGGACCAAGGTGGCGCCGGTGCTCAAGAGCCTGATGATGGACCATGGCGTGATCGCCCTGCCCGCCGGCCCCACCGTGCTCAGGCTCCTGCCGCCGCTGGTGATCACGGAACCGGAAATCAACACCGGCGTGCAGGCGATCGCGAAGGCGATCAAGGAACTGAAGGCCTGATGGATCGCGCGGCCGCCGTCGATTTGGTTCACCGGCTCGTGGCGATCCCGTCCCTGTCACGCCAGGAAGCGGCCGCCTCGGCCTGGCTCGTCGGCGAGATGCACAAGGCCGGCTACGAGCGCGCGTATGTGGACGAGGCCGGCAACGCCGTCGGCGAACTCGGTGCCCCCGACGCCGCGCGGACCATCGTCCTGCTCGGGCACATCGACACCGTGCCAGGCAACATTCCGGTTCGCATCGACGGCGACCTGCTCTACGGGCGCGGGAGCGTGGACGCGAAGGGGCCTCTCGCCACGTTCGTCGCCGGCGCGGCCCGCTTCGGCGCCGCCGCCGCCCGCGCCCAGCACCTCCGCGTCGTCGTCGTCGGCGCCGTGGAAGAGGAAGCCGCCACGAGCAAGGGCGCGCGGTTCATCGCGGCGCGGTTCGACGGGACGCGCGAGCCCATCCCCACGGCCTGCGTCATCGGCGAGCCCAGCCACTGGCATCGCGTCACGCTTGGCTACAAGGGCCGCCTGCTCCTCGACTTCGTCGCCGATCAGCCGATGGCGCACACCGCCGGGCCCGACGCCAGCATCGCCGCCGCGGTGGTCGACCTGTGGAATTGGGTCACCGCCCACGCCGCGCGCGTCAACGAGGGCAAGGACAAGGCGTTCGATCAG
Organism: Vicinamibacterales bacterium; assembly: GCA_039934485.1. Classification (GTDB taxonomy): domain Bacteria; phylum Acidobacteriota; class Vicinamibacteria; order Vicinamibacterales; family UBA2999; genus 12-FULL-67-14b. The sequence goes on along the minus strand of JBDTMB010000036.1, from coordinate 379 downwards.
TTGAGCCCGAGCCTTCGCCGGTTCATCACGTCCACCAACGATGCCATGCACGACCTCGTCGACGCGCAGTTTGCCTGGCGGCTGCCGGTGGGCTTTGATGCGGAGGCGTTCATGGACGAGATTCGGGCGTGGCCGGCCGCGAGCCTTCACGACCCTTCGACTCAGTCCCTTCCCTCAGGGCTTGGGAGCAAGGCGACCTTCGACTTCCGCTTCCGCGGCTTCGAGCGCGCCTGGCGCGGCGATCGCAACAACGCGCTGGTGCGCAGTTTCCTCGCCGGCATTCGCACGGTCGACGCCGGCGAGAAGATGGGCTTCGTCCTCAAGACCGGTACCAGCGACATGAACGTCGTCGGCCCGGCGTGGCACTGCCCGATCGTCG
>JBDTMB010000035.1:0-22778 GCA_039934485.1 Vicinamibacterales bacterium | reverse complement strand
AGCGCGGCGATGGACACCGTCACCGAGTCCGAGATGGCGATCGCGATGGCGCAGCAGGGCGGCATCGGCGTCATCCACAAGAACCTGTCGATCGAAGACCAGGCCTCGGAAGTCGATCGCGTGAAGCGGTCCGAGAGCGGGATGATCGTCAACCCGATCACCGTCTCCCCCACCGCGCTGATCCGCGAAGCGCTCGAGCTGATGCAGAAGTACCGCATTTCCGGCGTGCCGATCACCGAGGACGGCAGCAAGGAAGGCCGGCTGGTCGGCATCCTGACCAATCGCGACCTGCGGTTCGAGACCAACACCTCGCGGTCGGTCTCCGAGGTGATGACCAAGACCAACCTCATCACCGTGCCGGTCGGCACCACGCTGGACCAGGCGCGGGAGCTGCTGCACAAGGCCAAGGTCGAAAAGCTCCTGGTGGTCGACAAGGACTACCGGCTCAAGGGCCTGATCACGGTGAAGGACATCCAGAAGGCGATCAAGTATCCGAACGCCTGCAAGGACTCGCTCGGCCGGCTGCGCACGGGCGCGGCGGTGGGCATCGCCCGCGACACGCTCGAGCGCGCCACGGCGCTCGTCGGCGCGCACGTCGACTTCCTCGTGGTGGATACCGCGCACGGCCACTCGCAGGGCGTGATGGACGTGGTCAGGTCGATTCGCAGGGCGTTCCCGGACCTCGATCTCATCGCCGGCAACGTCGCCACGGCGGAAGCCACCGAGGCGCTGATCAAGATCGGCGTCGACGCGGTGAAGGTGGGCATCGGCGCCGGCTCGATTTGCACCACGCGCATCGTCGCCGGCATCGGCATGCCGATGATTTCGTCGGTGGCGGAGTGCGCGGCGGCGGCGGCCAGAAGCGACATCCCGGTGATCGCCGACGGCGGCATTCGCTTCTCGGGCGACGTCGTCAAGGCGCTCGCGGTGGGCGCCAGCGCCGTGATGGTGGGCAACCTCTTCGCCGGCACCGACGAAAGCCCGGGCGAGTTGATCCTGTACCAGGGCCGCACGTTCAAGGAATACCGCGGCATGGGATCGATCGGCGCGATGCGCAAGGGCAGCCGCGATCGCTATTTCCAGGACGACTTCGAGCTCGAAAGCGGCTCGAGCCCGGCCGGCAAGGGCGGCTCGGAAAAGCTCGTGCCCGAGGGCATCGAGGGCCGCGTGCAGCATAAGGGCAGCATGTCGATGGTGATTCACCAGCTCGTTGGCGGCCTGCGGGCCGGCATGGGCTACTGCGGCGCGGCGACGATTCCCGACCTGCAGCGCGACGCGGAGATCATCCGCATCACCAGCGCCGGCTACCGCGAGAGCCACGTGCACGACGTGACGATTACCAAGGAATCGCCGAACTACCGCGCCGAGTAGGGCACCCCTTTAGGGGTGCCGGGCACAAAAAAGGGGCAAGGGTCATGCGCAAGTGTTTGCTCATCGCAATTCTTGGCCTCGCGCTCTTGCCCGTCACCTCCTGGGCTCAAACACTCACCGTTCTGAGTTCCAACGCCGCCAAGACCGCGGTCAACGAGCTCGGCCCCCAGTTTGAGAAGGCGACCGGCCAGCATCTCTCGCTGTCCTTCGCCAACTCCGCCGACCTCAAGGCGCGTATCGAGAAGGGCGAAGCGTTCGACGTCGCCATTCTCACTTCCCCGCTCATCGATGACCTGATCAAGCAAGGGAAGCTCGCGGCGTCCTCGCGTGCCAACATCGCGCGCGCCGGCGCGGGCGTGGCGATCAGGAAGGGCGCGCCGAAGCCCGACATTTCCACGCCGGAGGCGCTCAAGCGCACGCTGATCGCGGCAAAGTCGGTCGCGTATGTCGGCCAGGGCGCCACGGCGTCGATCGTCAGGGGCATCTTCGACCGCTTCGGCATCGCCGCCGAGATGAACGCGAAAACCCGGCTGGTGCTGTTCGCGGCCGAAGCCGTGGCAGCCGGCGAAGCGGAACTGGGGTTCACGCAAATCCCCGAGATCCTGCCCATCGCCGGCGCGGAGCTGGCGGGCCCGCTGCCGGCGGAGCTCCAGGTGTACACCGTGTTCGGCACCGCCATCGCCGCAGCCTCGAAGCAATCGGCGGCCGCGGCCGCCTTCATCAGGTTCTTGACCTCGCCCACCGCCGCCTCAGTCATCAATGCCAAGGGGATGCAGTCCATGACCGCCGGATCCGACCGCCTGCCACCGATGCCCGCCACCGCGATGACCGACGCGCAGAAGAAGTCGGTCGAGGAGTTCAAGGCCGCCCGTGGCGTTGACGTGAGCGGACCGTTCCACCCCCTGCTACGCAGCCCGGAGTTGATGTCGCGCGCCAGGGCGATGGGCGACTACCTGCGCTACAAGAGCGCCCTGCCGCCCCGGCTGAGCGAGTTCGTGATCCTCCTGACCGCACGCGAGTGGGCGCAGCAGTATGAGTGGAACGCGCACTACCCGATCGCGCTCAAGGCCGGGGTCAGCCAGCAGGTCGCCCAGGCCATCGCCGAAGGCCGGCGCCCGGCCGGCATGACGGAAGAAGAAGAGATCCTCTTCGACTTCTGCCACGAGCTGCACCGCGACAAAAATGTAAGCGACCCGACATATTCGAGAGCGCTGGCAAAGTTCGGCGAACAGGGCGTGATCGATACGGTGGGCATCAACGGCTACTACACGCTGCTCGCCATGGTGCTCAACACCGCGCGCACTCCTGCCGGCGACACCGGCTCGCCTGTGCTTCGTCCCTTACCGAGGTGAGGTCAACATGGACACCCATGCTCCGCTCGTCGTCGTTCGGACCTTCGGCTCGTCGATGGAAGCCCACCTGGCGCATTCCGCCCTTGAGGCGGCCGGGATTGAGTCCATGCTCCGGCCCGACGACTGCGGCGGCCAACGGCCCCACATGCAGATCGTCGGCGTGGACCTGCTCGTGCGCGAGGACGACGTGACCGAAGCCGACCAAGTCCTCAAGACGGAACCTTCTACATTGTGATCGTGTCGGATCTTCCGGCAGGGCCGGCCTACACGAGCTGATCGCGGCGGGAAAAACCTGGCCGATTCGGGCACACGTTATGCAATCTCGCCCGGCATGACGTTCCTGGGACGAGCGTTCGTGGCGGCGGGAGTCTCGTTGGTGCTCACCCTGTTACTTCTCGTGCTCTTTCAGGTCGACGAGATGCCCACAGGACAGGAGCAACCGACGCAGGTTACGCAGGCGACGACGGGCTCGGGGTTCGCACCTCGATAGTCCTGGCCTCATCGCCGCGGTCGGCGATGTGGATGGCGAGCGCGCCCGGGAGGGCGCGCGTCAGGCGCTCGGACCATTCGACCGCCACCACGCCTTCGATCGCGAGGTCGGTATCCAGGCCGAGTTCGTCCAGGTCCGCGGCATCGAGACGGTAGAGGTCGACGTGAATCAGCGGCAGGCGTCCTCCACGGTATTCGTGGACCAGCGTAAACGTTGGGCTCGTCACCTCTCCCGGATCGATGCCCAGGCCTTCCGCCAAGCCGCGGACGAAGGCGGTCTTCCCCGCTCCCAGGTCTCCCGACAGCAGCAGCACCGCGCCCGGCACCAGCGTCCCCGCCAGGCGCGCGGCAAACGCGCGGGTGTCGTCTTCCGAGTTGGAGGCGAAGGTCTCGGCCGTCACTCGGTCTTGGTGGCGACGCGGCGGCGGGCGGTGAGTTCGAGGATGGCGTCGCCGATGTGCTCCGCCAGGTCGCCGGCGGTCATCGACACTTCACCGGCGTCGGCATCCGCCAACTCGCCGGCCGCGCCGTGGAGGTAGACGGCCAGCCGGCAGGCGGCCTCGGCATCGAGCAACTGCGCGAGCCAGGCGCCCAGCATGCCGGTGAGGACATCACCGGTTCCGCCGGTGGCCATGCCGGCCGAGCCGGTGGGATTCACGAAGATCTTCCCGTCCGGCGTGGCGACGAGCGTGCGATAGCCCTTCAACACCACGTACAACTTGTGCCGCTTGGCGAAGTCGGTCGCGAGCCCAATCCGGTCCAGCTGCAGGTCCTCGACGCTGCAGCCGATGAGCCGGGCCATCTCGCCGGGATGCGGCGTGATGATCAAGTCCCGGCCATCGCGGCCGACCAGGAGGGACGGCTCGTCCGCAAAAGCGTTGAGCGCGTCGGCGTCGAGCACGAGCGGGCCTTCGCACTTGTCGAGCAGCTCGCGCACGAAGGTGGTGACGCCTTCGCCCTTGCCCAGCCCCGGTCCCGCCACGATCACGTCGGCGTCGATGCCGAGCGCCGCGTCGATGCCCGCGAAGTCCACCGTGCCCGACGCGGTTTCGTCCAGGCCTTCGGTCATGTACTCGAGGCCGTGGGCGGCGATGATCGGCTGGCACGATCGCGGCGACGCAACGGTCACCAGCCCGGCGCCGGAGCGCAGCGCGCCTTGCGCGCACAACACCGCGGCGCCGGTCTTCCCCATCGACCCGGCGATCACCAGGACGCGGCCGAAGTCGCCCTTGTGGGAATCCACCGCGCGCGGCTGAATCAGCGCGCGCATCTGGTCCTTGGTGAGGAGTTCGATGCGCGGTCCGTCGAGCTGATCGATGACGTCGGCCGGAATGCCGATGTCGGCGATCACCACCTCGCCGGACTTCGATTCGGCCGGCGGCAGGATCAGCGGCAGCTTGGGCGCGCCCAGCGTGACCGTGACGGTGGCGTCGATGGCGTCGCCGATCAGGTCGCAGGTATCCGCGGACATCCCGGAGGGCATGTCGATCGACACGATCGGCACCCCCGCCTCGTTGAGGTCGGCCACCACGGTCTCGTAGAAGCCGGTGAGCGGGGCGCTGAGCCCGGTGCCGAACATCGCATCGATGATCAGGTCGTGGGCCGCGATCTCCGCGCCATGGAGTTCCCAGGCGGATTGGTCCGCCACCTCCACCACCTGCATGCCGATGCGGCCGAGGATGTCGAGGTTGATCCGGGCGTCGCCCTTGATCTCCGAGACGCGGCCGATGACGAACACCGAGGGCTCGAGGTTGCGCTGCAGCAGCGTCCGCGCCACCACGAAGCCGTCGCCGCCGTTGTTGCCCTTGCCGCAGACGATGGCGATGCGGCGTTCGGCGAGGTCGGGATAGAGGGATTCGACCGCCGCCACCACCTGCCGGCCGGCGTTCTCCATCAGCACCAGCGACGAAATCCCGATGTCCTGGATGGTCCGGCGATCGGCCTCGCGCATCTGTTCGGCGTTCAATATCCGCATCTCTCCGAACTCTAGCACCATCCTTCCAGGTTGAGGTACGCTCGAGGCGCATGGGTGCATCTGTGAACGTCAACGGCGTGATTACCGACGCCGCGCAGGCGGTGATCCCGGTCTACGACCACGGTTTTCTCTACGGCGAAGGGGTCTACGAGGTATTCCGCACCTGGAACGGCGTGCCGTTCCTGTTCGACCGGCACATGAAGCGGCTGCGCGAGTCCGCCGCCCGGATCGGCCTCGCGGTACCGTTCTCGGACGCAGAGATCGAGCAGCGATCGATGGCGACGGTCGCCGCGGCGGGGCTGGGCAAACCTGAAGGTTTGCCCCCACATACCGGTCTGGGCAAACCTGAAGGTTTGCCCCCACATGCAGACGATGCCTACGTGAGAATCCTGCTGACCCGCGGCGTGGGCGAGATCACCTACGACCCGGCGGCCTGCCCCACGCCCTCGCTCGTCATCATCGCCAAGGCGCTGCTGGCGGTGCCGGCCGCCCATTACGAGAACGGCGTCAAGGTGGTGATGGTCGAGGACGTCATCCGCAACCATCCCGAATCCGTCTCCCCGCTGATCAAGAGCAACAACCTGATCAACAACGCGCTGGGGATGCAGCAAGCCATTCGCGCCGGCGCCGCCGAAGCGGTGTTCCGCAACTATCGCGGCGAACTTGCCGAGTGCGCGCAGTCGAACTTGTTCATTGTCTCGAAGGGCGTCGTCAGGACGCCGCCGCTCGCGGCGGGCCTGCTGGCGGGTATCACGCGGGCTTTCGTGATCGAAGTGGCCGAGGGCATCGGCGTCCACGTGCAGGAGGCCGCCTTGAAAGACGCGGACCTCTTCGGCGCCGATGAAGCCTTCTTCACCAGCTCCACCAAGGACCTCATCCCGATCGTCCAGGTCGACCACACCACCATCGGCCCAGGTACTCCCGGGCCGATCACCAAACGATTGCTGGAGGAATACCGCCGACACGCTAGCCTGAAGTCTTCAGGCTTCGGACTTCAGGCTTCGGGGGCTACCGGTACCCGTAGCCTGTAGTCCCCGCAGCCCGCAGCCTGTAGCCTGTCGCCTACGTGTAGTCCTCAATCGGTGGGCAGACACACATCAGGTTGCGGTCGCCGTAGGGGTTGTCGATCCGCCCGACGCTCGGCCAGAACTTGCCGGCCTTGACCCACGGCAGCGGATACGCGGCCTTCTCGCGCGAATAGGCGTGCGGCCAGTTGTCCGCGGACACCGCGGCGGCGGTGTGCGGCGCGTGCTTCAGCACGTTGTCCTTCGCATCGGCCTTCCCCGTGACCACTTCCTCGATCTCCGCGCGAATCGCGATCAGCGCGTCGCAGAAGCGATCGAGTTCCGCCTTGGGCTCGCTTTCGGTCGGCTCGATCATCAGCGTGCCGGGCACCGGGAACGACACCGTGGGCGCGTGGAAACCGTAATCCATCAACCGCTTCGCGACGTCGCCTTCTTCCACGCCCTTCGCCTTGAAGGCGCGCAGGTCGAAAATCATCTCGTGCGCGACGCGGCCGTTGTCGCGGGTGTAGAGCACGTCGTAGTGCTTCTCCAGCCTCGACTTGATGTAGTTCGCGTTGAGGATGGCATAGCGCGTGGCGTCGGTCACCCCCTGCGCGCCGAGCATGCGGATGTAGGCATACGAGATCAGCAGGATGCTCGCGCTGCCCCAGGGGGCGGAGGACACGGCAGGGATGGCGGTGGGCAAACCTGAAGGTTTGCCCCCACCTGCAACGCCCCCACCTAAAGGGTGGCCCCCACCAACAGAGTGGCCCCCACCGACATCAACAAGAACATGGCCGGGCAGGAACGGCGCGAGGTGCGCGGCCACGCCGATCGGGCCCATGCCGGGGCCGCCGCCGCCGTGCGGAATAGCGAACGTCTTGTGGAGATTGAGGTGGCACACGTCGGCGCCGATGCTGGCGGGGCTGGTGAGCCCCACCTGCGCGTTCATGTTGGCGCCGTCCATGTAGACCTGCCCGCCGTGGTCGTGGATGGCGGCGCAGATCTCGCGGATGGCGTCCTCGAACACGCCGTGCGTCGAGGGATAGGTGATCATCAGGCCGGCGAGATCGTCCGCGTGCTCGGCGGCCTTCTTCTTGAGATCGGCGATGTCGACATTGCCGTTCGGCGCCGTGGCCACCACCACCACCTTCAAGCCGGCCATCACCGCGCTCGCCGGGTTGGTGCCGTGCGCGGATGCGGGAATCAGCACGACGTTGCGGTGGCCCTGGTTCTTCGACTGCAGGTAGGCGCGGATGACCGCCAGGCCGGTGAACTCCCCTTGCGCGCCCGAGTTGGGCTGCAGCGACACGGCGGTAAATCCGGTGATGGTGCACAGCGCGGACTCGAGCTCTTCGCAAATCTGCCGGTAACCCGCGGTCTGGTCGTCGGGCGCAAATGGGTGGATGCGCGCGAACTCTTCCCAGGACACCGGATACATCTCGGTGGCGGCGTTGAGCTTCATGGTGCAGGAGCCGAGCGGAATCATCGAGGTGTCGAGGCCGACGTCTTTCCTCTCGAGGCTCTTGATGTAGCGCATCATCTCGGACTCCGAGCGATGCGTATTGAAGACCGGATGCGCCAGGTAGGCGCTCGTCCGCACCAGGCTCGCCGGCCACGCCGGCGGCGCCGCCTTGGTGTCGAGCGGCACCACCGTGTTCACTCCCGTCTCCACCGCCGAGGCGAACGCCTCGATGATGCTCACCAGGTCCGCCGTCGTCGCCGTCTCATCGAGCGAAATGCCGATCTCGGAACTGCCGGCGTAGCGGAAGTTGAGGTGATACGACTCGGCGACCGAGCGCACGGCCTTCACCGTGCTGGCGTCGGTGGTAATTCGCAACGTGTCGAAGTAGTGCGGATTGGCCTGCGTGTAGCCCAGCGACTTCAGGGAGGTCTCGAGCGCGCGCGTCATGCCATGCACGCGCGAGGCGATCGCCTTGAGGCCGGCCGGCCCGTGATACACCGCGTACATCGCCGCCATGTTGGCCAGCAGCGCCTGGGCGGTGCAGATGTTCGAGGTCGCCTTCTCGCGGCGGATGTGCTGCTCGCGGGTTTGCAGCGCCATGCGGTAGGCGCGATGGCCGTGCGCATCCTGCGACACGCCGATCACGCGGCCGGGCATGTGCCGCACGTATTCCTGGCTGGTGGCGAAGAACGCCGCGTGCGGACCGCCGAACCCCAGCGGCACGCCGAAGCGCTGTGAATTGCCGAACACGCAATCGGCGCCCATCTCACCCGGCGAGGTGGCCAGCGCCAGCGCGAGCAGGTCGGTGGCGACGGCCACCAGCACACCGGCGGCGTGCGCCTTCGCGATGAAGGGCCGCAGGTCGTCGAGGCGGCCGGCTTCGTCCGGATACTGCACGAGCGCGCCAAACACGTCGGCGTCGAACGCCATCGCATCCGCGGGACCAATGCGCAACTCGATGCCGAGCGGTTCGGCGCGGCTCTTCAGCACGTCGATCGTCTGCGGGAAGCAGCGATCCGACACCAGGAACGCGCCGATCGCATCGCCGAGCTTCTTGCCCTGCACGCGGTGCAGCAGCGTCATCGCCTCGCCCGCCGCCGTGCCTTCGTCGAGCAGCGACGCATTCGCGACCGCCATGCCGGTGAGGTCGGTGACGACGGTCTGGAAATTGAGCAGCGATTCGAGCCGGCCCTGGGCGATCTCGGCCTGGTACGGCGTGTAGGGCGTGTACCAGCTCGGATTCTCGAACACGCAGCGCCGGATGACACCGGGCGTGAGGGTGTCGGAATAGCCGAGGCCGATGAAGCTCCGGAACACCTTGTTCTTGTGCGCGACCAGCTTGAGGCGCGCGAGATAGGTGGATTCGCTTTCGGCGGGCGGCAGGTTGAGCGGCGCCTTGAGCCGGATGCCGGCGGGGATGGCCTCGTCGATCAAGGCGTCGAGCGACGCCGCGCCAATTTCCTTGAGCATCGCCGCGACATCGTCGCCGCGCGGACCGATGTGACGGGGAGCAAACGTGTCGAGCGGATCAAAACTCATAGTTACTTGGCAATCAGCGTTTCGTAAGCGGCCGAATCCATGAGCGCCGCGGCTTCGGCGGGGTCGGTCATCTTGACCTTCACCATCCACGACTCGTGGGGCCGCGTGTTGACGTCGTCGGGCTTGTCCTTCAGCGAGCCGTTGACCTCCACCACCTGGCCAGTGACGGGCGCGAAGAGTTCCGAGACGGCCTTGACGGATTCGATGGTGCCAAAGACCTGGCCGGCGGTGATGGTGGCGCCGACGTCGGGCAGTTCGACATAGACGACGTCGCCCAATTGCTGCTGGGCAAAGTCGGTGATGCCCACGGCGCCGGTGCTGCCGTCAACGCGGATCCACTCGTGTTCTTTCGTGTACTTCAGATCGGCTGGATAACCCATGGTTGGCTCGCTCGTTGGCGTTCGTTATTGGTTATTCGTTATTGTCAATTTCTTCGGCCGCTTATAAAACGGCATCGGCACGACCACGGCTTTGCAGCGCTTGCCGCGGATGTCGATTTCGATTTCCGTGCCTGGTTTGGCCAGCGCCGGCGGCACGTAGGCCATGCCGATCGCCTTCTTCAGGAAGGGCGTCTGCGTCCCGCTGGTGACGATGCCCACTTGCTGGCCGTGGTGCCAGACGGTGTGACCATGACGGCCGATGGCGCGCTCGGTCATCTCGAAGCCGACGAGAATCTTCGACGTGCCGTTCGTCTTCTGCGCATGCAGCACCTCGCGGCCGAGGAACTCGGTCTTGTTCCAGCCGACGATCCAGTTGAGATCGGCTTCGACCACGGTGGTGGTCTCGTCGATGTCGTTGCCGTGGAGGCGCATGGCGGCTTCAAGGCGCAGCGTGTCGCGTGCGCCCAGCCCCGCCGGGATCAGGCCGTGCGGCTTCCCCGCCTGCAGCAACGCCTCCCACACCCGCGTCGCCATCGCCGGCGGAATCATGATCTCGAAGCCGTCCTCGCCGGTGTAGCCGGTGCGCGACACCGTGCCGCGCACACCGGCGATTTCGCCGTGCGCGAACCAGTAGTACTTGATGGCCGGCAGGTCGATGGCCGTGAGCGTCTGCAGGATTTCCTGCGCCTTCGGCCCCTGGATGGCGATGAGGGCGTAGCGATCACTCGAATGGACCGCGGCGATGCCGGGTACGGCCTCCCTGGCCTTGGCCGAAATCCACGCCCAGTCCTTGTCAATGTTGCCGGCGTTGATGACCAGCAGGTAGTGAGACGGCCCAAAGCGGTAGACCAGCAGGTCGTCGACGAAGGTGCCTTCAGGGGAGGTCAGGCCCGAGTATTGGATCTGCCCCACCTGCAGCTTCGAGGCGTCGTTGCTGGTGATGTGCTGCACGGCCTCGAGGGCGCCGTTGCCGGCGATCTCGACTTCGCCCATGTGGGAGACGTCGAACAGGCCCGCCGCGGTGCGGACGGCCATGTGCTCCGCCGTGATGCCCGAATACTCGACCGGCATGTCCCAGCCGCCGAAGGGGACCATGCGCGCGCCGAGGGCAACATGCGAAGCGTGGAGAGCGGTTTTCTTGAGTGGAGCGTCAGCGGGGCTAGTCATGTAAAAGGGGGGTTCAACCCAAACGGGTGAACCCCCGAAAGGTACTATGCCGCTCCGCGACGGTCAAGGTGATCGATCAGTGTCGATAGGCGGCCAACAGGTCTCCGATCGTCACCCAGGCCATGAGCGGCAGCATCACCGCGAGCTGCAGCAGGAACGACATCACGGGTGTCGGCTCGGCGTGTTCCCGCTCCAGCCGCTCGAGGTGCCGGAGCGCGCGGTAGGTAAACACGAGAGCGGTCACCGCAATGAGCACGACTGGCGCGAAGTCGATCAGGGGCCGTGCCGGCACCCGTACCATTTGCCAGCCGAACCAGGGCGCTACCAGTAGCAGTTCGATCGTCACCAGCAGCCGGGCGTCCCGGCGAGTGTGAGGAAAGAGGAAACCCCGATAGTAGGTGTGTGCATTCGTCATGGCTGGTCCCTTCTAGATTTCCGTGCAGAAAAACCACTCAAACATCTCCATCGTCCACAATTCCATCTGCAGCGCCGCGCATTCCGCGAGAAACAACGGCGGGTCAAAGATCGCGAGCATGCAGACGAAATCCTTCAGCCATCGCAGGCCGGCGATGATCTGACCAAAGTCGCTGCAGTACCCATCCACCCGGCCGCCGTAAGCGACGAGGCGCACGCCCTGAGGCGCGTCAACGGCCACCCGCTCCCTGAGGCTTCGGCTCGCATCCGCGGCCTCCCGAATCATCGCGGCGAAGTTCCCACGCGCCAAGCGGTCGGCCACCTGGCCGAGTTCCTCGGCCGTGGGTGCGACGTGTGGTAAGAATGCCTGATTTTGCGCTCCGGCGCGACGCTCGGCATCGCGCTCGTGCAAACGGTGCGTCTCAGCGGCGTCGGCCAGGAACGCCGCCCGCCCTTTTGCACGCATCTGCCGCTTGACGAGCTGCGCCACGCGCTGATCCAGCCCCTTGGACGAGATGTGCGCAGCATGAAACCGCAGCGTGGACTCGAAGGCGCGCAGGGTCTGCGGCGTAGGTTTCTTGTTCCTGATCTCCTCGTCGATGTGCTTGAGATCGTCCTGTATCTGTGCCCAGACGGGATCGTCGCTGGCCGGGCTGGGCGTCTGGGCCCGGGCGGCCGGGCCGGCGTACGAAAGCGCGGGCATGGCGGTGAGGGTTGCGGCAACGAATTGTCGACGTGTCGAATTCATGGCTATCTCCTGATCAGTTCCACGGACCAGAAGGGGCGTCTGACTGCGCAGCGAACTGCCCTGCCTCGCCACCCTGTTTTGCCGGAGGCCGCCGGCGTTTCCCAAGGCACCGCAAAGCGATGCCCTACGTTTCGCTAATCAATTCCGGCGCATCGACGCGACGCACCGACGCCGCCTCGGGTTGAGGCCGGTATCTCAGGTACGCGTTGAGCGTGTGGTAACTGATGTCGAGCACCCGGCACGCTTGCCGTTTGTTGCCGCGGTGCCGTTCGAGGACCAGCCGGACGTAGCGGCTGCCCCAGGCCCGCATCGTGTCGCCGAGCTGCACCGACGGCGCGATCACTTCGCCGTAGTCGCCGCGCAGGCTCACCGGCAGATCGTCGACGCGGATCTTGTGCGATTCCGCCGTGGCAATGGCGCCCTCGATCATGCGCTCCAATTCGCGCACGTTGCCGGGCCAGTCGTAGGCGATGAGCGCATCGACCGCGGCGGCGGTCATGGTGAGGCGCCCGCGGCCCTGGTGACGCGAGAGAAAATATTGCGCCAACTCGAGGATGTCGCCCTTGCGGCTGCGCAGGGGCGGCACGCGGATCTCGACGCCGCTCAAGCGATAGAACAGATCCGTGCGGAACAAGCCGTGCTCGACCAGGCCCGAGAGCGACCGATTGGTGGCGGCCACGATCCGCGTGTTGATGTGACGCGCGTTGTTGCCGCCGACGCGTTCGACGGTGAGGTCCTGGATGGCGCGCAGGAGCTTGGCTTGCGCAGCCATGGAGAGATCTGAGATTTCATCGAGAAACAGCGTGCCGCGATCGGCGTGCTCGAACTTGCCGCGCCGCCCCCTGACGCCGGTGGCGGTTCGTTCCTCGATGCCGAAGAGCTCGGCTTCGATGAGCGTCTCGACGAGCGCGGCGCAGTTGATGGCCACAAACGGTCCCAGGCGCCTGGGCCCAAGCTCGTGAATCTGCCGGGCCACCAGTTCCTTGCCCACCCCGCTCTCGCCTTCGATGAGCGCCGTGAAGTCGGTGTTCGCGACGCGTTCGACCCGGTCCCGCAACGCACACATCACCTCGCTCGATCCGATGAGCGGGGCGGCGCCGTCGCGCTCGGCGGTGGTCAGCGGCGCCGGCGTGCAGCCCAGGCGCTCGGCCTCGAGCAACAGCGCCGCCAGGCTGGCGGCGGCCTCCAGCAGCTGGCAGGTCCACTCATCAGGACCCGACCGCCGATCGAACGCGGCTTCAAGCATCAACTGACGCCCGGGCTCGCGAACGGGTACGGCGAAGGCCACGTAATCCCGGGCCCTCACCGGCTGCAGGCTGCGCGGCGGCGTGGCACTGGAGAGTGAGATCTCGTTGAGGCGAACACTCCGCAAGCGGGTCATCCGCCCGAGGCGTTCGGTGAGCAGGGCGCCCAGGTTACGGCGCTCGCTCGTGCCGAGGAGATCGGCCGCCACCTGGCGCACCAGGTGGTGAAGGCCCGCGCGCCGCTCGGCCTTGCGTGCCCGCTCCGCGACCGCAGTGATGGTTGTGACAGCGCCGTCCATTCCCGTCCTCCCCTTGATGAGTGTCGGAATGGATAACAAAGGCGATGCCAACTTCCTCAATTCCAGATCCACGTCTTTCTCGCCATTCTTTGACATCGGCTTTTCCACGCTCTCCCCTCGACGGGTAAACAATGCCCCACCTGCCTGCCATGACTCGTGCCGCGGGCACGCCTTACTCGTCACCCGGCACCACGTCGAGTTCCAGCCGTTCATCGAACACCATCGCGCCTCGATAACACAGCGGCTCCAGCCTCGCGACGTGACAACGATCGAGGCGCCCGCGCACGCTGCACCGCGCCGCCGCGCCGACCAACTGGAGCTCGGTTCGTGCTCCCGGCCGCAACCGCGTCGGGGACTCCACCAGCGCGCCGTGGGTGCTGATGTTGACGAGCACCACCGGCTGGCCGGGCCTCAACACGGCGTCGGGCCGCCACGGCGTGCCCCCTGGCGCCAGGCGATGGGTCCGGCGTCGATCGATCGCTTCGCCCGCTACGGTTGCCATTGCCGGGTCTGTGCATCGAAGAGCAGCACGCGGACGCGGCCAGTGGCCCCATAGACGCGAATCGCCATTTGCGGCCCGCGTGGGGCCGACACGTACAACGTGCCGCTGGTCGCGGTACCGAGCGGGCTGAAGGCCAGCAGCGAGGTGTTGCCGATGCGGAGCGGATCGCTCCCCGGACTGAGCGATCCGCTTCCACCGATGTCTGGCACGAGCTGATTGATCCGCAGCGCGACCTCGCGGGCGTGGTCGTCCAGCCAATCGCGGCCGGTCACGGCCACGTCCACGCCGCGATCGATGTCGCGCTGCAGCACGCCATTGCCGTTGCCGTCGGCAAACAGCTGGAGGCTCGTGCGCTCGCCGGCCAGTTCCAGGCGAACGGCCACTGCCGTGTTTCGCGTGAGCGCCTCGAGCCGAGCCCGCTGCACGCTCCCCGCCAGGTATCGCGCGCCGACGACAGTGCGCTCGCGATCCAGCGTGGCGCCCACCACCGGAAAGGCCATCGCCCCCATGACCAGGACAATCGCGAGGGCAACGACGCCGTCGATTAGCGCGGCACCACGCGCGGCCACATCACACCGGGATCGCGGTACATCCCGCCGGTGGCCCGGCTGGGCAGCGGCGCCACGCTGATGAGCGGCTTGATCTTCAGGAAGCCTTTTTCGCCGATGCCCTTGATGTTCATCAGCTCTTCGACCTTCTTGAAGGCGCCATTCTTCTGGCGGAACTCGAGGATGCGCTCGGCGGTCTTCGGGCCGATCCCCGGCAGCGCCTCGAGTTGCTGCTGTGTGGCGGTGTTGAGATTGAGCGTGGCCTTCTTCTCCGTCTCGGCGGCGGGCGGCTGCGCTGGCGGCCGATCGCCGGACTGGGCCGGCGATGACGCCGCGGCGAGCAGCACGAGAACGAGGGACAGGGCGCCGGAAATGATCATTCGCATGGGGTTTCCTCCAACGGTGACGGGTAACGGGTAACGGGTTGCTGTAATGACAACGCGCGAGGCAGTTCGGGCAAAGAGCCCGCTGTCAGGGAGCCGGAGGCCAAACGCTCACGCGCTGTCGCCCGTCGTTAGAGCAAGAGCGGCGCCGCGATCCCGCCGCGACGGCAAGCCACTGGTCGCGCAGGCGTTAGGCGGCCACGCTGCAGCACGCGCCAGGCCGGCGCGGACGCCGAATGACAACCGCGGTTGCGCATCAGGCGTTTGCCAATCGGGCTTCTCGCGTTTTGCGCGGCAAACCACAGGCAACCGCAGTTGCGCCGTTTGCAACTGCGGTTTCGCGACCGGCTCGGGTGTTGACAGCGATTGAAATGGGTCTAAGATGCGAGCAGGGGATCACCCCCCTGATCCCCCTGCCGGCGGAGCCCTATGGACAGTGCGGGAGTATTGCGCATCGTTACCGACAATGCGCGCGTCGGCCTCGCCGTCGTCAACCTTCAGCGCCGTTACGTCTACGCGAACGGCACCTACGCAGAAATCCGGGACCTGCCGTCGGCGGACATCGTCGGCCAGCGCCTACAAGACGTCCTTGGCGGAGCCTACGAGGAGCAAGCGGCTCCCCGACTGGATCGCGCCTTCGGCGGACAGCGGGTGGCCTACGAACTGCGGCGCCCCACTGCTACCGGCGATCGTTTCTACGAGGTCAGGTACGAGCCGATCGAAGTCGATGGCGCCGCGGCGCTGGTCGTCGTCATCACCGGGATGACCGAACGCCGCGCGACGGCCTCGCCGATTCGGGATGCGGCTGGGCGCGCCGACGCGGAGCGTCGCTTTCAAGAGGCGCGGCTGACCACGGAGCGCGAGCTGACGCTCGACGGCATTCTCGTGGTGGACGACCAGTCGCGCGTGGTGTCGTTCAACCGGCGTTTTGGCCAGATGTGGGGCATCTCGGACGAGATCCTGTCGGCCCGGGCGGACACGCTGCTGCTCGACTCGGTTCGCCAGAAACTCGTGAATCCTGATCAGTTCATGGAGCAGGTCCGCCAGCTCTACGATCGGCGTGATGTCGAATCGCACGACGAAGTTGCACTGATCGACGGTCGCACCTTCGATCGCTACTCGGCGCCGATGAGGGACGCCGATGGCCGCTACTACGGCCGCGTCTGGTACTTCCGCGACGTCACCGAGGCCAAACAGGCCGAGGCGGCGCTACGGCAGGAGCGCGATCGCGCGCAGCGCTACCTGGACACGGCCGATGTCATCCTGCTCGCGCTCAACGCCGACGGCCTGGTCACGCTCATCAACCGGAAGGGGTGCGACCTCCTCGGCTGGTCCGAAGCCGAGCTGATCGGTCAGAACTGGGTTGACAGGTGCCTCCCGGCGCGCATCCGGCCGGCGCTGACCCAGAAGCTCAAGGACCTCCTGGGCGGCGATCTTTCCGTGATCGAAAACCCGATCCTCACCAGGGATGGCCGCGAACTCCTGATCGAATGGCGCAGCCGGGTCCTGCGAGACGATACGGGGCGCGTCACCGGTACGTTCAGCTCGGGTACCGACATCACCGAGCAGCATGCGGCGGTCGAGGCGCTCCGCGTCGCCGAAGAACGCATGCGATTCGCGCTGCAAAGCGCCGACGTCGGGATCTGGGACATGGACTACGCCACCGGCGTGCTGCAGTGGTCCGAGACGCTCGAAGCCCAATACGGCCTGAAGCCGGGGACGTTCGGCGGCACGTTCGACGCCTTCATGGCCTTCGTTCACCCCAACGATCGCCATTCCCTCCTCGAGACGCTCGGGACGGCGATGAAGGCCGGGTCCGATTTCTCCCTCCAGAACCGGGCGGTGTGGCCCGACGGCACGGTGCGATGGCTCTCGGGTGCCGGCCGCATCCTCCTTGGCGAGGATGGTAAGCCGGTGCGTGGCGTGGGCATTTCCCTGGACATCACCAGTCGCCACCTGTTGGAGAACCAGTATCACCAGGCGCAAAAAATGGAGGCCATGGGACGGCTCGCCGGTGGAGTGGCGCACGATTTCAACAACCTGCTCACGGTCATTTTGGGGTACTGCGAGCTGTTGCTGGCCGATCGCGACCCGGACGCTGCGGCCCGTGCCGACATCATGCAAATCCAGAAGGCAGGCGGACACGCGGCGAGCCTGACGCGCCAATTGCTGGCCTTCAGTCGCAAGCAGCTCATCGAACCCACCCTGCTCGACTTGAGCACGGTGGTCGGCGACATGCGCGCGATGCTGGTACGGCTGATTGGAGAAGACGTCAAGGTCACCGTGAATACCCCGGAGGCGGTGGCATTGGTGAAGGCCGATCGCGGGCAGGTTGAACAAGTGGTGATGAACCTGGCGGTCAACGCCCGCGATGCCATGCCGCATGGCGGCACGTTGACGATCGGGACCGCCAACGTCACCCTCGACGATCAATACGCGGCCACGCACCTGGACGTGAAGCCGGGGCCGTACGTGGCGCTGACCGTGACCGACACGGGCACCGGCATGACACCCGAAGTCCAGGCGCGCCTGTTCGAGCCGTTTTTCACCACGAAGGGGCCCGGGAAAGGCACCGGCCTCGGCCTGGCGACCGTCCACGGCATCGTCGCACAAAGCGGCGGCAGCGTCGGCATCGACACACAGACCGGCCGCGGCACGTCGTTCACGGTGTACTTCCCGTCGGCGGATCCCCGGGATGTCGTGCCCGCTGCGCGGCAATTGCCGCGACCGCGTGGTGGGTCCGAGACGGTGCTGGTGGTCGAGGACGCCGACGGGCTCCGCGAACTCACCCAACGCCTGCTCCAACGCCAGGGATACACGGTGCTGACCGCCGCCAACGCCGACGAAGCCCTCCGGCTGTCCGAACAACACCCGTCGATTGATCTGATCTTGACCGACGTCGTGATGCCGGGCGCCAGCGGACCGGCCCTGATCAAACAGATCACCGGGCGACGACCTGGGCTGAAAGTCATCTACATGTCGGGCTACACGGAAGACAGCATTACTCATCACGGGGTCCTCAAGCCCGGGATCGCGTTCCTGCATAAGCCGTTTACGTCGCAGACTCTCGGAGACAAGATCCGGGAGGTGCTCGACCGGTAGCTCCCGGCTGCCGGCTATTTCCGTTGCCGGCGGTTCTCCCCTTGAAAGCTTAGGGGAGATGCGTTACACTCGCCCCCCTAGAAACCTAAGGGGAGCACGGTGGCTACTAAACCCGCACTGGACGTCCTGCGCGGCACGCTCGACGTCCTGATTCTCAAGTCGGTCTCCTGGGGTCCGCACCATGGTTACGCCATCACGCGCTGGATTCGCCAGCGCACCGATGATGCGGTGCTGGTCGAGGAAGGCGCCCTCTACCCTGCCCTCTATCGCCTCGAGGCGCAGGGGCTGATCGAGGGGGCGTGGGGCGTCTCGGAGAACAACCGGCGCGCGAGGTTCTACCAGATCACTGCCGAGGGACGACGCCGCCTCAGGGCCGGCACCGACGTGTGGGAGCGATACGCGGTGGCCGTGGCCAGGGTGCTCGGCGCTCGCTCAGGGCCTGAGCCGGAGAAACGCTGATGGCCCGCGACGACATCGACGACGAACTGAGGTTTCATCTCGAATCGAAGATCCAGGAGTTGATGGATCAGGGTTTGACGCGCGAGCAAGCCGTGGCCGCCGCGGAACGCGCCATCGGCGATCGCGCCGTCATCAGCGCGGCCTGCACCGCAATCACGCGCGCAGCCTCACACGACCACGAACGAAGGCGCTACTGGATCGGCTGGCAACAGGATCTGCGCTACGCGTGGCGGTCGCTGCAGCGCAGCCCGGCCTTCTCAGTCGCGTCGATCGCCACGCTCGGTTTGGGCATCGGCCTGACGACCGCCGTATTTGCCATCCTCCACGGCATCGTCCTGCAGCCGCTGCACTATCCGCACAGCCGGAATCTTCGCGCCGTCTTCGCTGTCAACAGCGCGAAGGGCCAAGACCGCGCGGCGATGTCGCCCGGCGACTTCTACTCGTTGCGGAATGAACTGGGTCCCGGCGCCAGCATCGGCGGGTACATGAATTGGCCGGTGTCGCTGACGGGCGTGGCCGAACCGGAACGCCTCGACGGCGCCCTGGCGACGGCGGACCTCTTCTCGACACTCGGCATCGCTCCGGTCGAAGGGCGGACGTTCCTGCCCGATGAAGAACAACCCAGCCGGTCGGACGTCGCCATCATCAGCGCTCGGCTGGCGTTCCGCCTGGGGCTCGCCGGGCACGCCGCCGGCGCCACCATTCAACTCGCCGGCCAACCAGTGACGGTGGTCGGCGTGATGCCGGCGGCGTTCGACCTGCCTTCGGCGACGACCGACATCTGGATTCCTCTCGCCTTGCGCCCAGCCGATCGCGACAGCCACGAAGCGCGCTGGTTGCAGACCATCGCGCGGGTGGACGCGGCGCCGGGAGGAAGCGACGAGCGCCTGCGCACCGTGATGGCTCGCCTGGCGTCGGACTTCCCCGCCTCGAATCGTGATTGGACGGCCCGCCTGGTGCCCTTGCAGGATGTCGTCGTCGGTGAGGCGCGCCCAACTCTCGCGGCGCTGTCCTTTTCCATCGTGTGCGCCACGCTGGTCACCGTCGTCAACCTGGTCACGCTCGTCCTCGGCCGGTTGCAGCGCCGGCGATCGGAGCTGGCGGTGCACCAGGCCCTCGGCGCTGGGCTCTGGCGTTTGTCTCGCCAGCTCGGCGCAGAGACGGTGTTGATCTGTGGGGTCGGCGGCACACTGGGCCTGTGGATTGCCGAAGGCCTGATCGGCGTGTTCAAGCGCCTGGCGCCGGCCTCCATTCCCCGGGTCGCCGATGTCGCCGTCGGCGGCTGGCCGATCGCCTTCGCCGCCGGATCGGCACTGCTGATCGTGGCATCGATGACGTTGATTCCGCTGTGGCACGCCGCCCGCGGGCAGGCCCGAAACGCGCTGGGCGAGGGGCGTGGGGCGATCAAGGGCCGCACCCGGCTCTCCAGACTTCTCGTCGTGACGCAAGCGGGCCTGGCTGCGTTGCTGGTCGTCACAGCCGGTCTTCTCGGCCAGGCGTTCGTGCACCTGTCACGGGTCGACCTTGGCTTCAAGCCCGACCACGTGTTGACCCTGCGCATCAGCCTTCCCCGCGGGCGGACCGCCGCCAGCCAGACCGCCTATTTCAACGACGTGCTCGAACGCATCACCGCGCTCCCCGGCATCGTCGGCGCCGGCGCCACCAACGATCTGCCGCTCGCCGGCAACGACATGAGCGTTCCGATTCTGTTGGATCAGCGCGAGCACGAGGCGGGCGACCCGGAGACCCGGGCGTCTTTCAGGGTGATCACGCCCGGGTACCTCGACACCCTTGGCGCGCCGGTCCGCGGCCGCGCGTTTGGCCGCCTCGATATCCCCACGTCGGCCCCAGTGGCCATCGTCAACGACTCGCTCGTGCGCAAGTATTGGCCGGGCCTGGATCCGCTCGGCCGGCGGATTCGCACCTCCGAAGACCTTCAGTGGCGGACCGTCGTCGGCGTGGTCCCCGATGTGCATCACGGCGGATTGGCGGCCGGCGAAGGCGCGACGATTTACGTTCCGCACGCGCAGAAGTCGGAAACATGGATGACGTGGATGGCGCTCACGATTCGCTCACAAGGCGATCCGCTTGACCAGGCGAGCGCCGTCCGAGCGGCGATCGCCACGGTCGATCGCTTGCAGCCGGTGTCAGACGTACGGTCGCTGGATCAGATTGTCAACGCCGCCGTGGCGATGCCACGGCTGGCAGCGGTCGTGGCCGGCGCCGTATCGCTGGTGGCGCTGCTGCTGGCAGCGGTCGGGATCGGCGCGGTGTTATCGCGGATGGTGGCCGCGCGGCGGCCCGAGTTGGCGTTGCGGCTCGCCCTTGGCGCGAATCCGGCCCGGTTGATGTGGACGCCAGTAATTGAGGCGGTGAGTCTCGTGACGTTGGGGACATCGGTGGGCCTGCTGGCGGCCGCCGGCGGCGGACGATTCCTGGCAACCCTGCTGTTCGACGTCTCGCCCTACGATGCACCGTCCTTCGCGGCGACCCTCGGGGTCCTTATCGCCACCGCCGCCATCGCCGCCATCGGCCCCTCTCGCGCGGTCGTCCGCGTAGATCCGGTTTCGGCCCTCCGCGAGTAGCCGCCCGCCTCGATTTTCCGCACGTCCGAGGCACGGCCTCCGGCTACAATCGAGCCGACGGCACGCTTTCCCCCGGAGGCACACGCTATGCGGCGCAGAGCACTCTTCACGACGGTCTTATTCGCGGGCCTGCTCGCGACACCCCAATCGGTCCGCCTCGATGCGCAGGCGATCGCCGTCGCGCCGGCCGCAGCCGCGTGTTCCAAGAATTGGGTCGGCCACGAGGCCGAATTCGAGTCGGCCATTCGCGAAGGCAAGGTCGCCAGGATCGAAGACGTTCCCATCGGCGTCACCAAACCACAGCGTGCGAGGCTCGAGCCCGGCGGTCCCGTGGGGAGCTTCGCGTGGAAAGTGCTGCCGCCCGGCTACAAGAGCGGATACATGGAGAGCTACAAGGCGGAAATCGCCGCCTACGAACTCGACAAGCTCCTCGACATGCACATGGTCCCGCCCATCGTCGAACGCCAGGTGTCAGGCCTCAAGGGCGCGGCCATCTACTGGATTGAGAACATCAAGAACTGGGACAAGGATCATCCGCCCACTGGCCCGGAGCCGCAGTGGAGCTACCAGATCTCGCGCATGAAGATGTTCGACCTGCTGATTGCCAACATCGATCGGAACCAGGGCAACCTGCTCTACGATGCCGACTGGCACCTCTTCCTGATCGATCACTCGCGCGCGTTCATCGGCAAGAAGGACCTGAAGAACATCACGCCGCTCAGCCGCGTCGACCGCGCGCTGTGGGAGAAGATGACGGCGCTCACCGTCGAAGGCCTCAAGGCGTCGCCGGTGGGCCAGTGGGTCAGCGACAACGAGCTCAAGGCCATGATCATCCGCCGCGACGCGATGGCCGCCTCGATCAAGGACCTCGTCGCCAAGCGCGGCGAGCCCAGCGTCTTCTTCTAACGCCATGCGCCGCCTGGCCATCGTCCTGTCGCTGGTTCTGCTCTCGGCATCGCTCGCCGCGCAGCAGCAGCCACGCCTCATCGCGGTCGGCGACATCCACGGGAGCATCACCGGGATGACCGCCATCCTGCGAACGGCGGGCCTCGTCGACGCCACCAACAAGTGGACCGGCGCCAAGACGGTGTTCATGCAGACCGGCGATTACATGGACCGCGGCGAAGACGTGCGCGCGGTGCTCGATCTGCTGATGGCCCTCGAGCCGCAGGCCAAGTCCGCCGGCGGACGCGCCTTCGCGCTGCTCGGCAACCACGAAGTGATGAACCTGCTCGGCGAAACACGGGACGCCAACCCGCCGATTTTCGCCAAGTTCGCCGACGCGCAGTCCGAGGCGCGCCGCCAGAAGGGCTGGAAAGACTACAGCGCCATCGGCGCGGCGAAGCTGGCCAAGGGCGAGGCGGTGCCGGACGTGTACCGCCAGCCGGAAGACAAATGGATGGAGTCGCATCCTCCTGGCTTCATCGAGTACCGCGACGCCATTGGCCCCAAGGGCAAGTACGGCGCCTGGCTGCGCGGCAAGCCGATGGTCACCATCACCGGCGGATCGATCTTCATGCACGCCGGCATTCCTCCGGCCACCGCGCCGGCAAAGATCGACGAGCTGAACGACCAGCTCAAGGATGAAGTCCGGCGCATGGATCGATTCGTCCAACGCCTGGTCGACCGCAAGCTTGCGCTCCCCTTCTTCACCCTCCAGGAAGTGGTGCAGGTGGCGCTCGTCGAAGTGCAGGCCGCCAACGCGCTGCTCACCGCGGCGAAGGAAAGCGGGCAGCAAGCGGATCGCGCGCT
>JBDTMB010000034.1:0-22828 GCA_039934485.1 Vicinamibacterales bacterium | reverse complement strand
GCCGGCGCTCGCCGACGGGCCGCCTCGCATGACCCTGATCGCCGCGCTGACACTCGCGCTGACGTGGATCAACGTGCGCGGCGTCAAGCAGTCATCCTGGGTCGTCAACCTGCTCACGATCGGTAAGCTCGCACCTCTGGCCATCTTCATCCTTGTCGGCATTTGGTACATCGACCCCGCCCGGTTCATGCCGCTGCCGCTGGTCAGCCAGGGCAATGCGGCGGAGGCCGCCATCTTGTTGATCTTCGCGTACGGCGGCTACGAGGTCACCGGCGTGCTCGCTGGAGAAGCCGCTGACCCGCGCCGCGACGTGCCCTTCGCGTTTGTCGCGACGCTGATTGTCGTTGCCATCGTCATGTCGCTGACCTCGGTCGTCGCGACCGGAGTGCTGCCGGACCTGGCCGCCGCCAGGACGCCGCTGGCCGACGGCGCGGCGCTCTTTCTGGGGGCCGCCGGTGCGCTGATGATTTCCACCGGATCCGCGCTCTCGATGACGGGCAACAACATGGGGCAAATCCTCAATGGTTCGCGGACGATCTTCGCGCTGGCCGAGAACGGCGATTTGCCGCGATGGTTTGCCTACGTGCACCCGAAATATCAGACCCCGTCCAATGCGGTGCTGTTCACCGCCGTTGTCGCCCTCACGCTCGCCTTGTCAGGGTCATTCGTGGCGCTGGCCGCAGCGAGCGCGATCGCGCGCCTGGTGATGTATCTGGCCGTTTGTATCGCCACGTTGGTGCTGCGCGGCCGCGTACCGGCCGGCGATGTGGGTCCGGCGAAGTTCACCGTTCCGTTCGGCCCGGTGATCCCGGTGATGGCCTCGGTCGTCGCCCTTGGCATCCTGTACGGAGCGACACCGGCGCAGCGGAATGCGGGCCTCTACGCACTCGCCGCCGGCGCCTTGCTGTACGTGATTGCCAGGAACACCAGAACTTCTTCGCTGTAAAGTCTCCGGACCCTGCG
The DNA here is from genome assembly GCA_039934485.1 of Vicinamibacterales bacterium. Classification (GTDB taxonomy): domain Bacteria; phylum Acidobacteriota; class Vicinamibacteria; order Vicinamibacterales; family UBA2999; genus 12-FULL-67-14b. The sequence goes on along the minus strand of JBDTMB010000034.1, from coordinate 21,865 downwards.
CACACCTCATCGGCTACGGCCGTCGAGGTTCAGCTGGTGAACGAGGCATGGATTCCAGGCCCTCTCGCGAAGAGTTCTGCGTCACTCCACCATGAACCCGAGCGCGATCGCGTTCTCCCTGATGCGCCGATCACGCGTGACGATCGTGACCAGCTGCGGCTGCTCGTCGATCAATTCGGCCGTGGCCAGGTGAATCGCGTCGAGGGTCCTGAGTGGTTCGACGACAAACGGCCTGGCTACCCGGGCGAGCACGTCCGGCGAGATCGCAACGATTTCGCATCGTTTCTCGAAGCGCCGAATCCAGCGCAGCGTGGCCCGGTATTCGGCAGTCGTGATTTTGCCGGCAGCATAGGTTCGGACGATGCTGCGGTTGGCTTCGGCGATGGTCAAGGCCGACGCTACCCGCACGCCTTCACCGCGTATGGCCTGGAGCGCGGACCTGTCGTTCTCGAGCCTCGCGGCAAGCAAAGCACTGGTCTCGATGTAGCGGAACGCGGCGCCGCCCGCAGGCGGGTCAATACTTGTCTTCACGATCCCAGTCGATCATTTCCTGCACGCTGCCCGCCCGAAGGCGAATGCGCACGCCATCGTCCGGGAGCGGGTCTCCGGATTCGAGGGCCGGCCGGATGACACCGTTGGCAACCAGTTCATCGTAGCGGCTCCGACGCCGACGACCCTTTGAACCGTTGCCCGGGGGCACCAGTTCCGCCACGATCCTGCCGTGGGAGGTGACGGCCACGCTCTCCCCCTTCTCGACCCGGCGCACGTGTTCGCTGACGTTGTTCTTGAATTCGCGTATCCCCACTGCCACCATGCGGTCTATTGTAGCCACATGTAGCCACATTTGGCAAACCGGCTATTCGTCGAGGATGTGCGCTTTCTTCGACGTCGCTTGCGCGGCGATGAGCGGTTCGTTGAGGAACCGAATCAGTGGCATCAGCGTCTTCAGGGTCAGCACCAGCTGCTTGTAGAAATCTTTCGACGTTGCAAACGCCGCCTTCTCCTCGCGCGACCCGAGGAATTGCTTGTGCTGCAGGTACTCCGCGGCCGGGTGGTCCTTCGCAAACCCGCGCGGCACGCGAGACACCTTCGTTCCCGACAGCCCGCCGATCTTCTTGAAGCCCGGCGACCTGACGATGGCGTCGAACTTCTTGTGGTTCTTCGCGATGTGCTCGCGCACCAGCTGTAGCTGCGAGGTGTCGGGCGCCCACAAGCCGCCGCCGATCCACACCCAGCCCGGCGCGATCTCGAAGTAGAGCCCCGCGCCGTTCATCCGTCCCAGCTTCCGATTCGGGAAGACGGCGGCGATGTTGGTCTTGAGTGGCGTCTTGTCTTCGCTGAAGCGCGTATCGCGGAACTGGCGGAACAACGACACCTTGGGATCCGCCAGCATCTCCGGCGCGAACGACTTGAAGTCCTTCGCCAGCTGCTCGACGATGGCGAACATCGGCGCGCGGCAAGAGGCCTCGTATTCCTCGCGGTGCGCGTGGAACCATTCACGCTGGTTGTTCTTCTTGAGCGCGCGGAGGAACGACAGGGCTTTCGGCGTAAAGATCGGGGTCATGATGTCAAACCGCTCCGAACATACAATGGTGCCGGGATGACCATCGACTGGACGAACCTGGAACAGTTTACGTCACCCGCGGTAATTCCAACCGAGTGGACCGCCGTGATCCCGGCGGCAGGGCGCGCCACCCGCCTCGGCTTTGACAAGCCGAAGATTCTCTACCCGGTCGCGGGCCGAACCATCCTCGAATGGCTGCTCGACTTCCTGGCGCCGAGTTGTTCGCGCATCGTGATCGTGCTGTCTCCCGGCGGCAAGGAGTTGGTCGAGCCGGAACTCGAACGCCTGATTCCGGGCCGGTTTGAGATCGTCATTCAGGACGTGCCGCTGGGCATGGGCGACGCGGTGCAAGTGGCGCTGCCGGCGGTCCACACGCCTCGCGTTGCGTTGGTGTGGGGGGATCAAGTGGCGCTCCGGCGGGCCGCCGTCGACGCCTGCCTTCGGCTGCATGCCGGTCGGCTCCAACCCGCACTGACGTGCCCGACGGTTTTTCGCGCACACCCTTACGTGCATTTCGAGCGCGATGCGTCCGGAAGAATTTCCGGCCTGCGACAAGCCCGCGAGGGCGACCGCATGCCCGCATCTGGTGAAAGCGATACCGGTTTCTTCTGCTGCCAAACCGCGACGTTGCGCGAGCTGCTGGCAAGTACCGAGGCCGACCCCGGCCAGCGGGGCCGCGCCACTCGAGAGTTCAACTTTCTCCCCGTGATACCGGTCGCGGCGCGTCTCGGACTGACGGTGCTGACGCCGCACCTGATGACCGTCGAAGAAACGGTGGGCATCAATTCCGCCGCCGACGCCACGATTGTGGAATCATACCTGCAGAGTTCACATGCCGGCGCCGAACCCCGAACGAGTTGATCCCAAACCGGAAACCCGCACCCGAATCAATCTCGTGCTGTTCTCGGGAGGAAGTGGCACCGAGAGCATCACCACCGCGCTTCTCAAGCACCCGCAGATCTCGCTCACGATCCTGATCAACGCCTACGACGACGGTCATTCGACGGGCCGGCTGCGCCGGTTCATCCCTGGCATGCTGGGCCCCTCGGACGTCCGCAAGAACATCGCCCGCCTGATGCCCTCGTCCGAAGGCTGCCACAGGGCGATCAAGGCGATTTCCGAGCGCCGGCTCCCCGTCGGCATCTCCCGGGACGACGCGCTCGCGTTCCTCGAGAAGTGCCTGCGCGGCGACCTTCGCGAGGCCTCCCCCGACCTCGCCGACCTCTTCGACGCGCTGACCGTCCGGCAGACCAAGGGTCTCTTCGCTTACGTCAACACGTTTCTCGCCTACCTCGGCCGGCAGGAAGCCGCCGGACGCCGCTTCGACTTCACCGACTGCGCCCTCGGCAACATCTTCTTCGCCGGCTGCTATTTGCAGGAAGGACGTGATTTCAATCGCACCATTCGTGCGTTCAGCGCTTTTTACGAGGTGTCGCCGGACGTCCTGCTCAACATCACGATGGGTGAAAACCTGTTCCTCGTTGCCGAAAAGGAAAACGGATCGGTCCTGCTCTCCGAAGCCGATCTAGTGGCAGCGCAGGACTCGACGCCGATTTCCCAGCTGTTCCTCCTCGATGAAGAGACCTACTGGTCGCGCGTGGAGAAGGCGGCCGATCAGCCACCTGAACAGCTGCGCCAGCTTTTTCGCGAACACCAGGTCACGCCGGCGATCAACCCCGACGCGGCGCGGGCGCTCGCCCAAGCCGACGTCATCGTCTATGGTCCGGGCACCCAGCATTCATCGCTGTTCCCGTCGTACCTGACCGCCGGCGTCGCCGAGGCCATCATCGCCAACCAACAGGCCGACAAGATCTTCATCGGCAACATCTACCGCGACTTCGACAGCCAGGAAGATGACGCCAACGACATTGCCGGCAAGCTCCTCCGCGCCATGAGCCGCGGTGGCCAGCTGGCCGTCAACTGGCTGGAGGTGGTCTCGCATTTTTTCGTTCAGCGTTCCGACACCGAAGTCAGCAAGGCCAAATACGTCCCGTTCGACGAACGGCAGTTCTCCTTCCCGCTCGACACCGTCAAGGCCCGGGACTGGGAAGCGCTGGAAGGCCGTCACGCTGGGGGATACGTGGTGGATGAGCTCCACCAGATCGTCCAGGCCAAGATCGACATCGAGCTGCAGCGCCTGCACCACATGGTCTCGATTGTCATTCCGGTGCTGAACGAGGAACGCACCATTGAACAAGTGCTGCGTTCGGTCGTCGCGCTCGATTTCCAGGCCTTCGGCCTGACCAAGGAGATTATCGTCGCCGACGGCGGCTCCACCGATCGCTCGGCCGACATCGCCCGTTCGATCACCAGCGTCCGCGTCTTTCAGCTGGACCGGCCGCTGGGCCGCGGCGCGACGCTGCGCATGGGCATCGATCACGCGCGCGGCAATATCATCGCCTTCTTCCCGGGCGACGACGAATACCGGCCCGATGATCTCATCGTGGTGATCGGCTCCCTGGTGCGGGCGAACTTCAATGTCGTATTCGGCTCGCGCGCGGTAAAATGCACCAATCTGACCGAGCGCCTGCACCAGATCTACGGTGACAACCGCCTGCTCTACTTGACCAGTAAGTACGGCGGCATGCTCCTGAGCATCCTGACCCTGCTGCTTTACAACCGCTACGTGTCCGATGTGCTCAGCAGCATCAAGGCGTTTGACGCCCGGCTGCTGCGATCGCTCGCGCTGAAATCCAACGGTGTCGATCTGGAAACGGAAATCGTCGCCAAGCTGTCGCTCAAGCGCGAATACATCCTGGAGCTCCCGGTGGAATACCAGCCGCGCAGCCACAGCGCCGGCAAGAAGATCACCGCCGCCGACGGCCTCAAGGCCGTGATCGCGCTGTTCCGATACCGGGTCAGGGCCACGTAAGGTGAGGTGGCGATGATGCGAGTGCTGTCGGTGGTGGTGCCTGCCTATAACGAGGAGGCATTTATCGGATCGATGATCGAAGCGATCCTGAAGGTGGATATCGAGTCGTCTGGGTTCACCAAGGAAATCATCGTCGTCAATGACGGATCGAGAGACGGCACCGAAGCCGTGGTCCGCCGCTATCCCCAGGTCAAGCTGCTCAACCAGAACCCCAACCAGGGCCGCGGCGCGGCATTGCGGCGTGGAACCGACGCCGCGACCGGAGACTACGTGCTGTTTCAGGATGCCGACCTCGAATACGATCCCGCCGACTACCCGGCGCTGCTGGCCGTGCTGAAATCAGGCGATCAGGTGGTCTACGGCAACCGCCTGGCCGGTGTGATCCGCGAGTTCGGCACCGGGCTCTTTCCCGGCAAGCATCCCCGCCAGGGTGTCGCGCCGTGGGGTGCCGCACTCGTGATTCGCGCCTGGACCTCGCTGCTCGTCGGCCATTGGGTTCCGGACATGTACACCGGCCTGAAGCTGTACCCGGCCAAGCCGCTCCAGAAATTGAAACTCGAAACCAGCGGCTTTGAGCTGGATCATGAGATCACCGTGAAGCTCTACCGCGCCGGCTTGAAGTTTGGTGAAGCGCCCATTCGCTACAACCCCCGCAGCGTTGAAGAGGGAAAGAAGATTCGCCCCATGGACGGCGTCATCGCGCTGTGGACCGTGTTGAAGTACCGCTTCAAGAAGCAACTATGAGCCAGCCGCCGTTGCTCGTGACCGGAGGCGCCGGATTCATCGGCAGCCACCTTACCGAGGCGCTGATCGCGCAGGGCAAGCGCGTGCGGGTCCTGGATGACTTGAGCCTGGGACGCCGCGAGTGGGTCCCCGCCGGAGTCGAGTTCATCGAGGGCGATATTCGCGACCCGGAAACCTGCCGCCGGGCCTGTGCCGACTGCGAGGCGGTCTTCCACCTGGCCGCCATGAGCCGTTCGGCCGCCTCGCTCGACAATATCGAGGTGTGCACCTCGACCAACATTGTCGGAACCGAGAACGTGCTGATCGCCGCCAAGGCCGCCGGTGTCGGCAAGGTCATCTACAGCGGCTCGTCCACCTATTACGGCAATCAACCGGCTCCCCATCGCGAAGATCAGCCCGGCGATTTCCTGAATTTCTACGGGTTGTCGAAGTACGTCGGCGAAGAGTACTGCCTGATGTTCGACCGGCTCTACGGCCTGCCCTGCGTCGTCCTGCGGTACTTCAACGTCTACGGACCGCGCCAGCCGGAGGAGGGCGTCTACGCGCTGGTGCTCGGCATCTTTTTACGCCGCGCCGCCAGGGGCCAGGCGTTGGTGATCCACGGCGACGGCAGCCAGGCCCGGGATTTCGTTCACGTGCGCGATGTCGCCGCCGCGAATATCGCGGCCTATCGCAGTAATGCGCGCGCGGCCCGCATGAACGTCGGCAGCGGCACGAGCATTTCCGTCAAGGAGCTGGCGGACATGATCTCCTCGCGCCAGGAGTACGGCCCCAGGCGCGTCGCCGATGCCGCGGTCACGCTGGCCGATTTGTCGCGCATCCGCGAGTTACTCGAGTGGGAACCCCGCGTCAGCTTCCGAGAGGGACTGGAAGAGCTCAAGGCAATCCTTCTGCAGTAGGGCTCCCGGCCGCCGGCCGCGGACCGCTCGTCAGGAAACCGATCAGCAGGAACGGGTAGAACCAATTGAGGTAGACGCCGGTTCCATGAACCTTGGATAACTGGGCGACGATTCCGATCGCGCCGCTGATGAGGGCCAGCTGCTGCGGCGTGGTCTTCCGCGCCAGGAAGAACATCACGGCGGAAAACGCGATTGTCAGCAGGAACATCGGACTGGTCGTGAACTGGCCCGCCACGAAGGGTTCGCGCAACAGGGCGCGGAAGCCAGTGCGCTGTCCCCAGAAACCGTAGGTGCTCAAACCGTAGGTGTCGGTGCCCTGGTGGTGTCCCACTGTCTCGCGCACGACCGTGGCCAGCAAGCTGTGGCCTTCGGTCGCCTTGGAGAGGGCGAGGACCGGACCGCCAATCAGCACGCCGGCAATGGCGACACCGGCGACGAACCGCCACGCGGCCGGACGCCGGTCCCAGTAATACCCAAGCCACGCGGGGAAAAACAACACCGGGTAGAAGACGGTGGCGGCACTGGCCACGAGCAACGCGCCGGCGGCCATCGGGCGCGACAGCGCGGCAAAGGCCCAGAGCGACACCGCTGCGGGCGCGATGTGCGAAATAAACGTCATCCCGCCGATCATGTCGGGCGGTCCCCCGACACCCATGACCCCGGCACTGCCGCAGTAGAGAGCGGCTATCGCCCACGCCGCCTGGGAACCGGCAAGACGCGTGACGAAGATGACGAGGCCGACCACGCCCAGCAGGTGAAACGTCACCGTGGTCAACTGGCTCGCCAGCACCGGCGGCAAGCGGTACGACGCGCCCGCGGCCAGCTCCGCCCGCGTCGGCTTGACCTGGTTAAGCGGCTGCGGATCCAACAGGAACTGGAAGGGCAGGTGCGCCAGGTACAGGAGAGGTCCATAACCCGCACCCGCGCTCCCACTCAGCAACGGGTCTCCATAAGGGAAACGGCCAGTCTCGCGAAGATGCTGAGCCCCGAGATTGGTGTAAAACCCGGCGTCGTCCGGCGGACTGACCAGGCCGATCAACACATTGAGGCTGAGGAGCAGCGCCGTCAGCGTAACCAGCGCGCGAGTCGGCAGATTCGGCCGCCACGCGAAGGCGTGTGGGTGCCGAACGCGCCAGACGGCGAGGCCAATCAGGCACAACACCACGACCATGATCACGCGGTAGACCCAGTCCATCACCCAAAAGTAGATGGGATCGGTCAACAGCGCGAAAAACCTCATGATGTTGAACAGCAAGAACCCGGTGCTCAGCAAGGCCAGCAACTCGATGTTGCGCGCGGATCCGGGACGCGAGTAGTCGAACGCCACCGTCAGCGCGACGATGAGCGAGATCCACAGCACGCCTGATTGGGTGGGCAGCATCTCGCGCCGGAACTGCTCGCCGCCCCGGCCCAGGAAGTCCGACCAGACGGCGGACAAGATCCGGCCCAAGCCGGGTTCGGGCGGTGGCGGATCGAAGCTGGTGTTGGTGAGATGGCGGATGGTGAGGAAGTCGCGTTCAGGAGAGGCGAAGTGGGCGACCACCAGGCTGCCCACGATGACGACGAGAAGGAGGCATCCAAGGGCGACGATCGCGCCACGAGGGGTACGATGATTCATCGATGACATTATGCTGGATCATCTCAAAGACGCCGCGCATGTTCCGCCTGATGCTCGTCCCCACGGTGCTGGCCCTTGCCGCCTGCACGCCGCCGCCGTCCGGCAACCCGCGGCCCGCGCGCCCGAATATCCTGCTGATTACGATCGATACGCTGCGTGCGGATCGTCTCGGCAAGGGCTTCACGCCCACCATTGACCGGCTGGCATCGCAGGGCGCGCGGTTCACCGCCGCCCGGAGCGTGGTCCCGCTCACCTTGCCGGCACACGTGTCGATCATGACCGGTCAATTGCCGCCGGCCCACGGCGTGCGCCTGAACGGCGCCGCCCGCCTGGCCGATCGGCCCACGCTGGCCGCGCGCCTCAAGGCCGCGGGTTACCGGACCCGCGCCGTCGTCGGCGCCTTCGTCCTCGATCGCCGCTTTGGCCTGGATGCGGGGTTCGACGAGTACGACGACCGCATCGCCCGCGATCCGGAAGCGATGGATCGGCTGCAAGCCGACCGCCGCGCCAACGACGTGATCGATCGCGCGCTGGCGTTGATGCAGGACACGGCGGCCGATCGCCCCTGGTTCTTGTGGGTGCACCTCTACGACCCGCATGCGCCCTACGATCCGCCCGCCGAGGCGTTGGCGCGTGCCGGCGGTGATCGCTACAACGGCGAGATCGCGTTTGCCGACGCCCAGCTGCAACGGCTGATCGAGGCCGTGGAGAAGCGTCCCGACGCGGCGCGCACGGCCACGATCCTGCTCGGCGACCACGGTGAGAGTCTCGGCGAGCACGGCGAACCGACGCACGGCATGCTCGTCTTCGAGGCGGCATTGCGGGTGCCGCTCTTGTTCAAGGGGCCCGGAATCGCGGCGGCCGAGCGGAACGATCCGGCCAGTAGCGTCGACGTGATGCCGACCGTACTGGCGATTGCCGGCGAAACCGCGACGGGAGTGACCGGCCGCAACCTGCTCGGTCCGCCCGACCCCGATCGCGAAAGCTACGCGGAAACGCAGTACCCGACCGTGGCCGGCTGGTCGCCGCTCGCCGCGCTCACGCGGGATCGATGGAAGCTCCTCGTGGCCGACCGGCCGATGTTGTACGACCTGGCGAACGATCCCAGGGAGGAGTCGGATCTCTCGGCGTCGCGCACCACGCTCGTGCAGGCGATGTCGGCGCGCCTTGACGCGATTCGCAAGGAGGCCATGCTTACAGGTGCCATGCTTACAGGTGGGGGCAAGCCCCCTACAGGTGGGGGCAAGCCTTCAGGCTTGCCCAACGCCGTCTCGCCGGAAACGGTGGAGCGGCTGCGCTCGCTTGGCTACGTGGCGCCCAGCGCGGCGCCGGTGTCGGCCGCCGGCGGCATCAACCCCGCCAACGCGATGAGCGCGTGGGCGATGTTCGAGGAATCGCTCACCGCGATCAACAGCGATCGTACCGCGGCGGCATTACCCGCCCTGGCGAAGATCGCGGCGGCGTACCCGGCCTCGCCGATCTTTCAAGCCACCTACGCGCGCGCGTTGGCGTCGACCGGGCGGAAGAAGGACGCGCTCGAACGGTTCCGCGCCGCCGTCAAGCGCTGGCCCGCGGACGCCTCCCTCTATCACGAGCTGGCCGTGGTGGCGCGCGAGCTGGGCCAGAACGCCGAGGCCTCGCGCGCGGAAGACGCCGCGCTGGCACTTGACGGCAGCGCGCCGGCCGCGCACAACGGCCGCGGGTTGCTGCTCGCCGAAGCGAATCAGCACAAGGAGGCCGCCGCCGCCTTCGCCGAGGCGGTGCGTCTCGATCCCACCAACGCGGTCTACCTCTCGAATCTCGGCAACGCCGACCGCGCGCTCGGCGATCTCGATGCCGCCGCCACCGCCTACCGGCGCGCGCTCGAGTTGTCGCCGCGGTTGGCCGACGCCGCCAACGGCCTCGGCGTGATCCTGGTGCAGCAGAAGCAGCCCGCCGAAGCCATCAAATGGCTGGAACTGGCGGCGGCCGATCCGGCGTTTATCGAAGCCCAATTGAACCTGGGCATCGCGCTGCAGGAACACGGCGACGTCGATCGGGCGAAGGCGCAGTATCGAAAGGTCCTGGCGAGCCGCGGCCCGAGCTCGCGCGAACGCGACGCCGCGCAGGCGCTGCTGGCGCAGTTGGAAAAGCCATGAGTTCCAAGCCGTTCTGCCTTTTGCCTTCTGCCTTTTGCCTTGCGTCGTGCCTTGCGGTGATCGCGTGCGGGCCGACCCCGTCGAGGCCGGCGACCGCACCCGCCTCGGCTCGAAGCGTCCTCCTGATCACCATCGACACGCTGCGCGCCGATCACGTCGGCGCCTACGGCTATGCCGCGGCGCGGACGCCGGTGATGGACGATGCGGCGAAGGGCGGGGTCCGTTTCGAGAAGGCGTGGGCGGCGGCGCCGATCACGCTGACCTCACATGCCAGCCTCCTCACCGGCCGCTATCCGCCGGGACACGGCGCGCGCCACAACGGCATCGCCGTGAACGCCGGCGTGCCGACGCTGGCCACCGTCCTCAAGGCCGCGGGATTTGCGACCGCCGCATTTGTCTCCGCGTTTCCGCTCGACAAGCGCTTCGGCCTCCAGCGCGGATTCGATGTCTACGACGATGAACTGCCGCGCGCGAGCGATGGCCGGCCGCTCAACGAGCGTCCCGGCGCCGACACCGCCGCGCGTGCCGCTTCGTGGCTGCAAGGCCGGCGCGGCGAACGCTTCCTGCTGTGGGTTCACCTGTTCGATCCGCACGCGCCCTACGGCGACCCGTCGGCGCAGAACTCGCGTCCGGCGATCCAGCGTTATGACGAGGAGATCGCCACGGCGGACCGGGAAGTGGGCCGCCTGCTGTCGAGCCTGGGTGAGGCCGCGGCCTCGACGCTCGTGGTGATTGCGGCCGATCACGGTGAAGCGTTTGGTGAGCATGGCGAGATGGGGCACAGCATTTTCGTGTACGACACGACGCTCCAGGTGCCGCTGCTCATGCGCGGCCCCGGCGTGCCGCGCGGCGTGTCGGTGAAAGGTGACGTCTCCCTCGTCGATGCGGCGCCGACCATCATCGCCCTCCTCGGCCTGCCGGAGATGGACCTCGACGGCCGCTCGCTCGTGCCTGTCATCAACGGCCGGCCACTCGACGCCCGCCCGATCTACGCCGAATCCTTCGCGCCGCTCTTTGATTTCGGATGGGCGGGCCTCCGCTCGGTGCGCGATGGCGGCTGGAAGTACATCGCCGCGCCAAAGCCCGAGCTCTACGATCTGTCGTCCGATCGGGAGGAGTCGGTCAATCGAGTGGGCGCCGATCCGCAGCGCGCTTCGAGGCTCGACACGATGGCGGGCCGTTGGCCTGCCCCAAACGAAGTCGAGGGGAGTGGGCCCGCACCGGGGGCGGCACAGGCGGCCAGCCCGGAGGTCCTGTCGCGACTGCAGTCGCTGGGCTATGTCGGCGGATCGCGGCGCGGCGGTGCATCGGCGAGGCCGGATCCGAAGGACCGCATCGCGCTCGCCTCGCGACTGGCGATGGTCACCTCCGGCGAGGTGCAGGGCAGAGCGCTCCTCGCCACCCTCGAAGCGATCCTTCGCGACGATCCGCAGAACCCCCAGGCGCACCTTCGTCTGGGCTACGCCGAACTCGAACGCAACCAGTGCGCCCGGGCCGAACCGCACTTCCGGGCCGCCATCAAATCGGGGTTGCCGTCGGCGGATGCAGGCCTCGGCTTGGCCCAGTGTCGCGGAAGGGCCGGCGACCTGGCGGGCGCCGCCGATGCCCTGGCCGCCGCCCGGAAGGCTGAGCCAGAAAGCCCGGTAGTAGCTGCAAACATTGGACTTCTGGCGCTGCAGCAGAAACGGATCCCCGCCGCCATCACCGAACTGGGGCGGGCGCTCCAGGGCGACCCCCACCTTCACGAGGCGCGCTTTGCCCTGGCCCGCGCCCTGGCCCTGTCAGGCGACCGCGCCGGTGCCACGGCCCAAGCTCAGACACTTCTTTCCCTACTCCCTCCCGCCGCCCCGGAGCGCCGGGAGGTCGAGCGCCTATTGGCCGCCGTCAAATAGGCCGAAACGTAATCCGGCTGGGATGAATGGTCAGGGACGAACGGTATTTGAGGCCATTTTTCCTGCTAACTAGTTGACAGTTAATAATTTACCAAGAGTGACCGAACCTTGACAATCAGGCCCTCATCTGTTGAGATGACTGGTCCTCTGTACGTTGTGGGTGGCGGTCCCGACTGGGCATCGTCATCGGAATTACTTGAATGGAGCGTCTATGAAACTGCGGCTAGCCACGTGGCTTTTGATCGCATCGGTACCAATGCTGGGCGCAATCGCGTCCGCGCAACAAACGACTGGCACGATCACCGGGCGGGTGCTCGATGCGCAGAATGCGGCGATTCCCGGCGCGACGGTCACGGCAAAGAGTCCGACGACCGGCTTCGTGCGTACCGTGGTGAGCGACACGGAAGGCGTCTATCGCCTGAGTGCGTTGCCCGTCGGTCTGTATGACTTGACGGCCGAGCTTTCGGGCTTCGGCACCGTCGACCGCAAGAACATCGCGGTCAACGTCGGCCAGACCCTGACGCTCGATGTCGCCCTCAAGGTGGCCAGCGTGGCCGAAACGATCACGGTCACCGGCGAAGCGCCGCTGATTGAATCCTCAGCCTCATCGGTGGGCGGGGTTGTGGACATTGGCCGCATCGAGAGCCTCCCGCTCAACGGCCGCCAGTTCGCGAACCTTGCGGCGACGATCCCGGGCGTGGGCCTCGGCTTCCACTCCGACCCGACCAAGAGCACGCAGTTCTCGCCGCAGATCAACGGCGGCAACGGCCGCAACGTGAACTACCAGATCGACGGCGGCGACAACAACGACGACACCGTCGGCGGGTTGCTCCAGATGTTTCCGCTCGAGGCGATCCAGGAATTCAACTTCGTGACCTCGCGCTCGAAGGCCGAGAACGGTCGCAGCAACGGCGGCGTGATGAACATCGTCACCAAGAGCGGCACCAACGACCTGCACGGCAGCTTCTTCACGAATTTCCGTAACGACGGGCTGAACGCCAAGACCACCACCGAGAAGAACAACGGCGTGGCGAAGGGCGACTACAGCCGCTACCAGTACGGCGGCAGCTTCGGCGGCCCGATCGTCAAGGACAAGTTCCACTACTTCGGCGCGGCCGAGCGGACGGACCAGAAGACGTTCCAGTCGGTGTCGACCAAGGGCCTCTTCCCGTCGCTCGACGGTGTTTACGCGACGCCGTACACCGAGGATCTGCTCAACATCAAGGCCACCGCCAACATGAGCGCCTCGCAGTACCTCTCGGTGCGCTACGGCCGCAACCAGAACTCGCAGCCCTACGGCGCGTCGGCGAGCAAGCCGCCAAACGGCTGGGGCACGAGCGATAACTCGTTCAACTCGATCAACCTGAACCACAACTGGATCCTTGCCGGGACCAGGCTGAACGAGTTCATCTTCCAGTACGCCGACTTCTCGAACCACATCGGCGCCAACAGCCAGGACCCCTACCAGACGTTCCCGAACGGCGTCTCGGTGGGCCAGAGCCCCAACACGCCGCAGACCACGCAGCAGAAGAAGTACCAGTTCCGCGACGACTTCTCGTGGCACCTCACCGGCAAGGGTGGCGTCGGTCACGACATGAAGGCGGGCGTCAACTTCATCAACGAGCCGCGCCTCTTCATCACGTTCAACTCGGGCAAGGGCGTGCTGCAGCACACCCACCTCGATAACAACGTCAACGGCCCGCTGTCGCTTGTGTCGATGAACGACGGCGACGCGTCGGCGAACATCCCGCTGAAGCAGTACGCGGCCTACGTGCAGGACGACTGGCGCATTGCCGACCACGTCACCCTGAACCTCGGGATTCGCTACGACTACATCGTCGGCTACCAGTTCGATCAGTCGAAGAACCCGAACTTCATCGCCTACCAGGCGGCGGGCGCGGCGGGCTTGCTCAAGGGCATCAAGGGCATGGAGAACGCCGGCCTGTCGCCTCAGAACGACAAGAACAACATCCAGCCCCGCGTGGGCCTGGCATGGGACCTCAAGGGTGACGGTCGCGACGTGTTCCGCGCCGGCTACGGCATCTACATGGACATGGCCTACACCAACTCGAACGCGCTGTTTGCGGCAAGCGACGCCACCGGCAAGGGCTTCGGCACGGTCCTGAACGTCGACAACCAGAGTGGCATCCGTAACCCGGACGGCAGCTTCTACCAGGTGGGCCAGCCGACGACGAACATCGCCGGCCAGAACACCGCCAACCCGAACGTCAAGCCGCTGTTCGGCCAGTGGACGGATCCCCGTCTGCAGATGCCCTACACGAGGCAGACGGCGGTCGGCTTCTCGCACGAACTGGCGCCGAGCACGATCGTCACGGCCGACTTCGTCTACGCTGATGGCCGCGACCTCAACACCCGCGCGCGCCTCAACACGCTGAACGCCGCCGGTGTTCGGCGCTTCCCGGCGGCGGGATTGATTGTGAGCCCCGCCGCCATCGGCACGCGGCCGGCAATCTCCGCCGGCAAGAGCAAGTACACCGCGGGCATCTTCGGCTTGAAGCGCCGCATGACGAACGGTATCGACTTCACGGCCACCTACACGCTGGCCGCGGCGAAGAGCACCATCGGCACCGCGGTGGACGAGCTCAACGCCAACAATCTCCAGGACGCCACGCTCCTCTATGACGACCCGAAGGTGTTCGGACCGACCTCGCGCACCGACGCGCGCCACTCGGGCACGATCGCCGCGGTGTTCCTGGTGAAGGGCTTCTCGATCGCGCCCTTCTACATCTACAAGTCGCCCCTGCCGGTGTCGATCACCGAGGGTCTCGACACCAACGCCAACGGCGAACGCAACGACATCCCGGTGAAGGCGTACCAGTACGCCGGCATCGGCGTGGCGCCGAAGGAAATCGGCAACTGCGAAACCTACAACTGCGGCCGTGGCGCCTGGCGCACGCAGATGAACATCCGCGTGTCGAAGAGCTTCAACCTGATGGGCCGCTCGCGCGTCGAAGCCTTCGGCGATATCTTCAACCTGATGAACGCCTCGAACCCCTCGGGCTTCACCACCACGCGCCTGCTCGGCACCGGCGCGGCCAACCCGACGTTCATGCAGCCGACCAGCTATTCCGGCGACTTCCAACAGCCAGAGCAGCGCGTCGGCCAGCTCGGCTTCCGCTTCTCCTTCTAGACCGGCTTCGAGTCAATGGAGGGCCGGGGCTTCAGCCCCGGCCCTTTTCTTTTGCCCCTCGTCCCGCCTTTCAGCGCACTCAGCCCCGCGTTCATCACCAGCGAATCGATGGGACGACTGCCATTCATCACAAACCATGCGGCAAGTTCATGAGGCGCATGAACTTAGCGCGTTTTAGTGCGTCTTGCGCGGCGTCCCTCACGCTGGTTACATCAGGCTCGTGTCGATTCCCCTTTGAAGGAGCCTCTCATGAGATTGTTGTTGGCTGCCTGGGCCTTGGCCCTCGTGGCATTTTTGAGCGTACCTGTCTTTGCGCAACAAACCACCGGTACCGTGCTGGGTCGAGTGCTTGATGCACAGGGCGCCGCGATTCCCGGCGCGTCGGTCACCGCCCGCAGCGAGTCCACCGGTTTCGTCCGCACGGTCGTCAGTGATACCGAGGGCGCGTATCGCCTCAACGCCTTGCCGGTGGGCGAGTTCACCATCAACGTGGAACTGGCCGGCTTCAGCTCCATCGATCGCAAGGGCATCGTCGTCAACGTCGGGCAGACGATCACGCTCGACTTCTCGCTGAAGGTCGCGAGCGTCGCCGAGACGATCACTGTCACCGGCGCGGCGCCGCTGATTGAGTCGACGGCCTCGTCAGTAGGCGGCGTCGTGGACATCGGCCGCATCGAGAGCCTCCCGCTCAACGGCCGCCAGTTCGCGAACCTCGCGGCGACCATCCCGGGGGTGGGCCTCGGCTTCCACTCCGACCCGACCAAGAGCACGCAGTTCTCGCCGCAGATCAACGGCGGCAACGGCCGCAACGTGAATTACCAGATCGACGGCGGCGACAACAACGACGACACGGTTGGCGGGTTGTTGCAGTTGTTCCCGCTCGAGGCGATCCAGGAATTCAACTTCGTCACCTCGCGCGCCAAGGCCGAAAACGGCCGCAGCAACGGCGGCGTGATGAACATCGTCACCAAGAGCGGCACCAACGATCCGCACGGCAGCTTCTTCACGCTGTTCCGCGACACCGCGATGAACGCCAAGACGACCACCGAGACGACGACCAACTCCGAGAAGCAGGACTACCGCCGTTACCAGTACGGCGGCAGCTTCGGCGGCCCCATCGTCAGGGACAAGCTCCACTACTTCGGCGCCGCGGAACGCACGCAGCAGGACACGTTCCAGGTGGTCTCGACCGCGGGCCTCTTCCCAAGCTTCGACGGCACCTTCGCCACGCCCTACCGCGAGACGCTGGCTAACATCAAGCTCACGGCCAACGTCAACGCGTCGCAGTACCTGTCGGTGCGCTATGGCCGCAACCAGAACTCGCAGCCCTACGGCGCGACCGTCCAGACCGCCGTCAACGGTTGGGGCCAGAGCGAGAACTCGTTCAACTCGATCAACCTGAACCACAACTGGGTGATCGGCGGCGCCAAGCTGAACGAGTTCGTGTTCCAGTACGCCGACTTCGGCAACTTCATCTCGGCGAACAGCACCGACCCGTTCCAGGTGTTCCCCAACGGCGTGGCGGTGGGCCAGAGCCCGAACACGCCGCAGACCACCGAGCAGAAGAAGTGGCAGTTCCGCGACGACTTCTCGTGGCACGTCACCGGCATGGGTGGCGCCGGCCACGACATGAAGGTGGGCGTGAACTTCATCAACGAGCCGCATCTCTTCATCACCTTCAACTCGGGCAAGGGCGTCCTCCAGCACACGCACCTCGATAACAACGTCAACGGCCCGCTGTCGATCGTCACGCTGAACGACGGCGACGCATCGGCGAACATTCCGCTGAAGCAGTACGCGGTCTACGTCCAGGACGATTGGCATGCCACCAACCGGCTGACCCTGAACCTGGGCCTGCGCTACGACCTCATCGACGGCTACCAGTTCGACCAGTCGCTCAATCCGAACTTCGTGAAGATGCAGGCCGCCGGTGCGGCGGGCCAACTGGCGGGGATCAAGGGCCTCGAGAACTTCGGCCAATCGCCGAAGAACGACACCAACAACTGGCAGCCGCGTCTCGGCTTCGCCTACGACGCGCGCGGCGACGGCAAGGACGTGATTCGCGGCGGCTGGGGCATCTACATGGACATGGCCTACACCAACTCGAACGCGCTCTTCGCGGCCAGCGATGCCACCGGCAAGGGTTTCGGCACCGTGCTGAACGTGGATAACCAGGCCGGCATCCGCAACGCGGACGGCAGTTTCTACCGGGTGGGGCAGCCGGTGGCCAACATCGCCAGCCAGAACCAGGCCAACCCGAACGTGAAGCCGCTGTTCGGCCAGTTCACCGATCCGCGCCTGCAGCTGCCCTATACACGGCAGGCCACGGTGGGATGGTCGCACCAGATCAACACGAGCACGGTGGTGACGGCCGACTTCGTCCGCGCCGACGGCCGCGACCTGAACACCCGCCCGCGCATTAACACGCGCATCATCCCGAACGGCGCCCGCCGCCTGGCGTTTGTCGGCCTGGACCCCGACGCGGTGACCACGCGTCCCGCGATCTCGGCGGGCAAGAGCGAGTACACCGCGGGCATCTTCGGCTTCAAGCGGCGCATGTCCGGTGGTGTCGACTTCACCGCCACCTACACGCTGGCCAAGGCCCTCAGCACGGCCGGCACCGCCGTGGACGAACTCAACCAGAACAACCTGCAGGACTCCGCACTGCTCTATGACGACCCGATGGTGCTCGGCCCCACGTCGCGAACCGACTCCCGGCACTCGGGCACCATCGCCGCGGTCTGGCAGGTGAGGGGCTTCTCGATCGCGCCGTTCTACATCTTTCGATCGCCGCTCCCGGTGTCGATCACCGAGGGCCTCGATACCAACCTCAATGGCGAGCGCAACGACATCCCCGCCAAGGCCTACGCGTTCGACGGCGTCGGCAACGCGCCGAAGGAGATCGGCGACTGCAAGACGTGGAACTGCGGCCGCGGCGCGTGGCGCACACAGCTCAACCTGCGCGTGTCGCGCAGCTTCGGCCTGGGTGGCAGCGCCCGCATCGAGGCGATCGGCGAGGTCTTCAACCTCATGAACGCCAGCAACCCCGCCAACTTCAACCCGGGTGGCGCCAACAACACGCGGCTGCTCGGCACGGGTGCGCCAAACCCGACGTTCCTGCAGCCGACCGCGTTCGCCGGCGACTTCCAGCAGCCGGAGCAGCGCGTCGGCCAGATCGGCTTCCGCTTCTCGTTCTAACACCTGCGGGTGGGGGCAAGCCTTTAGGCTTGCCCCTGCCTTCACCGGTAGAATATTCCGGTGATCGAAGATCTTCGCCGCCTCCTCGGCGATCGCGTTTCCACAGCCCAATCCGTCCGCGAGCACCACTCACACGGCGAGTCGTGGCACCCGCCGGCGATGCCGGACCTGGTCGCCTTTCCCACCACCACCGCCGAAGTGAGCGCCATCGTCACGATCTGCGCGGCCCACAAGACGCCGATCGTGGCGTTTGGGATGGGCAGTTCGCTCGAAGGCCACGTCAACGCGACCAAGGGCGGCGTCACCATCGATCTGACGCGGATGACGAAGATGCTGCGCCTGAGTCCCGAAGACCTCGACATCACCGTCGAAGCCGGCCTGACGCGCTTGAAGCTCGATGCGCATCTGAAGAACACCGGCCTGATGTTTCCCATCGATCCCGGCGCCGACGCCACGCTTGGCGGAATGGCCGCCACGCGTGCGTCCGGAACCACTGCAGTTCGGTACGGGACGATGCGCGACAACGTGTTGGGGCTGACGGTGGTCCTCGCGGATGGCCGCGTGATCAAGACCGGCGGACGCGCGCGGAAGTCCTCCTCCGGCTACGACCTCACGCGCCTGTTTGTCGGCTCCGAAGGCACGCTCGGTGTGATTACCGAACTCACCTTGCGTCTGTATGGCCGGCCTGAGGCGGTCCGCGCCGCGGTCTGTCCGTTCGCGTCCATGGCAGGCGCGGCCAAGACGGTGATCCAGACGATCCAGCTTGGCATCCCGGTGGCCCGCATCGAAATCATCGACGAAGCGCAACTCCGCGTGGTCAACGCGTATTCAAAGACCAACTATCCGCTGGCGCCGACGTTGTTCTTCGAGTTCCACGGCATCAGCGATGTCATGGTCGACGAACAAGTGACGGCCGTGGAGGAGATCGCGAAGGAGCACGGCGCCGGCGATTTTCAGTGGGCGTCAACGCTCGAGGACAGGAACACGCTGTGGACGGCGCGGCACAACGCCTACTACGCGACCGTGGCCTCGCGGCCCGGCGCGCGGGCGTGGACGACGGACATCTGCGTGCCGATTTCGCACCTTGCGGAATGCATCCTCGAGACCCAGGCCGACTGCCAACAGGCCGGCGTCGTCGCGCCGCTCGTGGGCCATGCTGGCGACGGCAACTTCCACCTGATCCTGATGCTCGATCCTGAAGACCGGGACGAGTTCGAGAAGATCTCCAGGCTCAACGAACGGCTGGTGGAGCGCGCGCTCAAGTTTGGCGGCACCTGCAGCGGCGAGCATGGCGTCGGCATCGGCAAATTGAAATACCTGGCCGCCGAACACGGTGAGGCACTCGAGGTCATGCGCTCGATCAAACGCGCTCTCGATCCAAATGACCTGATGAATCCGGGTAAACTAATTCCTACCTCTTGATGGCCAAGCGCAAATCCGAACCCTCTCTTTTTGATCTACCCGATGACGACAGCGGCGGGACGACTCCGCCGCCCATCAAGTTCGGCAGCGGCAGCGGCGACGGCACCAGTTCCGTGGCGCTGCACGACGCCGCCCAGACGCGGTATCTCAACTACGCGCTCTCCGTGATCACCTCGCGAGCGCTGCCGGATGTCCGCGACGGGCTGAAGCCGGTCCAGCGCCGCATCCTTTACACGATGTGGCAGCAGAACCTCACCGCCGACGCCAAGCACCGCAAGTGCGCCAAGGTGGTCGGCGACGTGATGGGCAGTTTCCACCCGCACGGCGACAGCGCCATCTACGAAACGCTGGTCCGCATGGCCCAGCCGTTCTCGCTGCGCTATCCGCTGGTGGACGGCTCGGGCAACTTCGGCTCGCTCGACGGCGACGGCGCGGCGGCGATGCGCTACACCGAGTGCCGCCTGTCGCGAATCTCCGACGAAGTGCTCCAGGAGATCGAGCAGGAAACGGTGCCGTTCCGTCCCAGCTACGACGGCACCAAGAGCGAGCCGATCGTGCTGCCATCGCGCGTGCCCAACCTGTTGCTCAACGGCAGCACCGGCATCGCGGTGGGCATGGCCACCAACATCCCGCCGCACAACCTCAATGAGATCTGCACGGCGCTGGTCAAGCTCCTCGACAACCCGGATCTGTCGACGCTGCAGCTGTGCCGCTGGGTGAAGGGCCCGGACTTTCCGACCGGCGGGCACATCCTCAACACGCAGGATGAGCTGAAGGAAATCTACCGGACCGGCTCGGGTTCGATTCGCCTGCGGGCGACCTGGGAAAAGGGTCCGGAGTCGCGCTCGAGCAAGACCATCTACATCACCAGCATTCCCTACGCGATCCAGAAGGGCCAGCTCGTCGAGCAAATTGGCGACGTGGTCCTCGGCCGCAAGATGCCGTACCTCCTCGACGTCAAGGACGTCTCCACCGACGATGTCCGCATCGAGCTCGAGCTCAAGGCGGGCGCCGACGATAACCTGGTGATGCAGTACCTGTTCAAGCACACCTCGCTGCAGAACACCTTCGCGGTGAACATGACGTGCCTGGTGCCCACCGAAAATCCGGAGGTGGGGCGGCCCGAGCGCCTCGACCTCAAGCAGATGCTGTGGCACTTCCTCCACTTCCGCCTCGAAGTGGTGACCAACCGCCTGGAGCACGAGCTCGAGCAGCTGCAGAAGCGCATCCACATCCTCGAGGGCTTCGAGAAGGTGTTCGACGCGCTCGACGAGATCATCAAGATCATCCGCAAGTCCGACGGCAAGGCCGACTCGGCGGAGAAGATCATGAAGCGGTTCGTGCTCGACGCCGAGCAGACCGACGCCATCCTCGAATTGAAGCTGTACCGCCTGGCGCGGCTCGAGATCCTGGTGATCCAGACCGAGCTCGGCGAGAAGCGCAAGCGGGCGCGGCAGATTGCCACGCTCCTCAAGGACGAAGAGGGCCGCTGGAAGCTGGTGCGCACCGAGCTCGAAGAAATCCTCGCCAAGTACGGCAGCCCGAAGGCCGATCCCCGGCGCTCGCGTATCGAGGAGGCCGAAGAGGTCGAATACTCCGCCGAAGCCTTCATCGTCGAGGAAGACAACGTCGTGATCGTGTCGCGCGACGGCTGGGTGAAGCGGCAGAAGGAAGTGAAGGACCTGTCGACGACCCGGCTGCGCGAAGGCGACGGCGTGCTGGCGGCGCTGGCCGGCAGCACGCGGGCCACCGCCGTCTTCTTCACCAACTTCGGCGTGGCCTATACCTGCCGGATCGTCGATGTGCCGCCGTCGACCGGGTACGGCGAGCCGGTGCAGAAGTTGTTCAAGTTCAAGGACGGCGAGAAGGTGGTCGCCGCGATGAGCCTCGATCCGCGAATTGCGAAGAAGATTACCGCGAAGCAGGAAGGCGACGTGCCGCCGGTGCACGCCGTGGCGATGACCAGCGACGGCTATGCGATGCGGTTTTCGCTGGAGTCGTTCGTCGAGGCGAGCACGCGATCCGGCCGCCGCTACGCACGCACGGCCGAGGGCGCCGAAGTGGTCAACGTGGCGCTGACCACCGGCGAGGAGACGATCATCGCGGCAACGGGTGCCGCCCGCGCCATGCTGTGCCAGGCGGAAGAGGTGAACTTCCTGTCGGGGCCCGGCCGCGGCGTGATCCTGATCAAGATCGACTTCCCCGAGGACAAGGTGATCGGCGCCATCGTCTCGAGCGGCGACCGCGACCTGCTGACCGTCGAGACCTCGCGCGGAGCGGAGCAGACGATCAGCACGACGAAGTACGAAGTCACCGGCCGCGGCGGCAAGGGCCGGGAGCTGCTGCAGCGCGGCCAGTTCACGCGCG
>JBDTMB010000033.1:0-22961 GCA_039934485.1 Vicinamibacterales bacterium | reverse complement strand
GCAAGTGGCCGAACTCGCCGGCGATGTTGTGCCGGCCGCGCAACACCTCGCCGTGGATGATCACGCCCACGCCCACGCCGTCCGAAATGCTGACGAAGACGAGATCACCCGCGGTGCCGGTCAGATCGTCCCGCGTCGCCCAGGCTTGCGCCAGCGCGCAGGCGCGGCCGGAGTTTTCGATTTGCACGGGGAAGCCAGTGGCAGCGCTCAGCGGATCGCGCAGGTTGACGTTCCTCCACCCCAGCGTCGGCGCATGTAGCACGCGCATCGTCGAGTGCTCCACCATGCCCGGGACCACCACGCCCACGCCTTCGCACGCATCGACTTCTGGATGGTCGGCCAGCAGCCGCTTGATGCGCTCGGCCAGGGTCTCGATCAGCTGCTTGGGATCGTGAACGGTGGGAAACCCAATCGCACCCGTGATCGGGTTGCCCAGCAAGTCGGCCAGCATCACGAAGGTTTCGCTCGCGCGAATGTCGGCGGCGACCACGGCGCGACGCCGCGAATCGATGTAAAGGAACGTGGGCTTGCGGCCGCGGACAGCTTCGCCGGTCGCGCCCTCGAAGATCAAACCGTCGCGCAACAGGTCGCTGACGATGAGCGACACCGCGCCGCGCCGGACGTCCATCGCCCGCGCGAGGTCGGCGCGTGAAATCGGCTGGCGCGCGCGGACCAGGTTGAGGACGATGCTGCGATTGATTTCGCGCGAGGTCCCGCGGGTGGCAACTCGGAAGCGGGAGGGGTTAACTCGTCTCATTTGCATTTCTAAAGGACTAAATAGACGGTCAGACACACGACAATCGAACTATTTGGGCCTACATGCACCTGCATCCACTCGATCAGGCCCAGCCGGACAAGCCTCAACCCGGCTATTAATCTTACGGATGGACAAGATATGCCCGAAGGATGCGCCTGTCAAGCCCCTCCCGCAGTCCCGGATCCACCGTGCGGCGCGTGTGCGCGCCCAGGCGCGCGCACTTCGCGCACAGAGGGGCAGTCCCGGCGCCGCCGTGTTTGCTGGGGAAGTCGCCAAGCCCGGCATGGCATGGGCCGTGCTGTCTACCCTGGTATGACGCGACCTTCACTCGCCAGATACCAGGTCAATGCACGCTGGGAGATCGTCAAGACCAACGACGGGTTCTGCCGGCTCTTCCGCAGCAGCGAGGCGGCCCTCCTTGGACGGGACATCCGCGACCTGCTCCGTCAGGATTGGAAGAGCGACTTCCGCAACTACGTCGCTCGCGCGCTCGTCGGCGTCGGCGGTGTCGAGGCGACGGTGCCAATGCGAGCGCCCGGCGGATACGAGTTGTGGTGCAAGCATGAGCTGGAGCCGATCGTTGAAGACGGCCGGCTCGCGGGATTCAACGCCAGCGTTGAACCGCGGCATGGCGCGGTGGCCGACACACCGCGGCGCTGGTGGGAATGGCGCGGGCTGGCGCCAAGCCTGGTGTGGGACACCGCCATCGATCAGCCTACCTGGGACCACGAGATGGAGCAACTCGCGCGCGCCAGTTAGTGGTCCGTCATCGGCACCACGAATTCGACGAGCTCGTCGGCCGCGCCGGCGGGCTTCGTCGCTCCCCCCGTCTGTAAATCCCGCCACCGCAGCCGCCCATCCACGCCGTAGAGCCACAAGCGGACGCGGTGCTGCGCGCGTTCGACCCGCACTTCCATGAAGCTCTGAAAAAACGGCGCGCGATTGAAATCAAACACCGCCGACAGGGCCTCGGCGGAGAACGGCCACGCGCCATACCGCCTCACCCACCACCACACCGGGCGCTTCCACGGCGGCGTTTCATCGGCGAGCTTGGCCGCCACCGCGTCGGTCCGTGGATAAAAGGCGTAGTCGGCCACCGCGGGCTGAGCGGGAAAACCGAGCGCGGTGCCGATGCTCAAATACGCGCCGCCGCCGCCGTTGACAAAGTGATCGATCGGCGCGGCGCCGGTCGCGGCCGCGGGCTCACGGTAGTACTCGAAGTCGTGGGTGTCCCCCGCCATCACGATCGACACGCCGTGCGCGCGCAGCAGCTCGTGCACGGCACGAAAGCTGTCGTCAGCGGACGCCTGGTAGGAGCCGGCCGCGAACAGCGGATGCCCAAGAATCGCCATCGTGAACGTGCCGCGCGATCGATCGAGCGCCGCGCGCAGCCACGCCATCTCGCGCGCGTCGACGCTGCGGAGGATCCCGGTGTCGACGGCCACCAACGAGAAGCCACCGGAATGGAATTCGAAGAACGGACCGTTCTGCGCGGCCGCCGGCACGCGGTACAGCTCGCGCAATCGC
Source organism: Vicinamibacterales bacterium (assembly GCA_039934485.1). Classification (GTDB taxonomy): domain Bacteria; phylum Acidobacteriota; class Vicinamibacteria; order Vicinamibacterales; family UBA2999; genus 12-FULL-67-14b. Next base: position 20,677 of record JBDTMB010000033.1, on the reverse strand, counting down.
CGCGCGTCGGCAATCAGGCGTTCGATCCGTGCCGTCGTGGTGCTCGACAGCCGCAGGTCCGCTTCGACGCGCGCCGTGATCGCCGCGCGCGCCGCCGCCGGCCGCATCAGGTTGGCGGCAAAACCATCGAGCGCGTTATACCAATCGTGATTGCCGGGAATCGCATACACCGGCTTGTCGACGCCCTTGAGCGGCAGGTAGAAGTTGGGCTCGTAGTCTTTCATCTCGCCGGACGGATAGACCACGTCCGAGGCGATGCACACGAACTTGACCTCGTCCGTGCGCGCGGCCAGCAGCACCTGATCGCGCAGCGCGTGCTGCTCGGCGTCGCCTTCGCCGGGATCGCCGATGACGAGGAACGAGAAGTCGCCTTCCGGGGTGACCCCCGCCGGCGCCACCGAAAACACCGCGCCGGAGGTGGCGTCGCTCTCACCCGCGTCGCGGGCCACCGCCTCGATCATCACGGCGCGCCACGTATCCGTCCTCGCCTCGGTAATGCGTTCCCACACCGAGGTCGCCCAGTTCTCGCTATTGAAGTACCAACTGAAGCCCCAGATCGGGTTGACGGCAATCAGCACTGCGGTCAGCGGCAGCCCGGCCCGCAGCGTCTGGCGCAGCGCGCCGTGCAGCGTGTTGTTTTCGAGGTCGCGATACACGAGGCGCCGCAGCCGGCTCTCGGCCCACCAGCGCGCCATGCGTTCGCTCGCCGGCAGGTCGCGATCGGGAGACGCGTCCTCGATCATGCGGAGCCACACCAGGCGCTCGCCCACCCGCGTCAGGCGCCGCCAGACCAGTTCGAGGGGCCTCAGCACGGCCAGCGCCACCACCACCGAGATCACCAGGTCGCCGAGCGTCGCCACCGCCGGCGAGAGGAGGCCGAGCCAGGTCCACTCCGCGCCGAGCCGTCCAACATGGATCGCGAAGAAGGTGATCACGAAGATCACGCTCCAGTAGAAATCCGCGGGCTCGCGCGAGACGACGCCGGCAATCGCCTGGCGATGGACGACGCCGATGATCGGATGCGGCGGGAGGCCCAGCGCGCGATCGGGATGATGTTCTTCGAGCTCGGCAAACTCGTCGGCCTCGCTCGGCGACGGCGCAAACCACGCCTGCCAACCCGCGGCCGCGAGGCGCGCACCCAGCAGCAGCCCAAAGCCCCACGCGCCGACGCTGCCGCGCAGCAGCCACATCAGCGCGGCCAGCCCGATATTCGCGGTGCCGTTGAAGAGGCCCCACCACCTCCCCGCACGGGGGCCCCGGAACGCCCGCCAGATGGCCATCCCGCCATCGACGGCGAGCAGGAGGCTCGTGGCCGACATCAGGCCGCTGAAGACGAAGGCATTCTGCAGGAACAGCGTGGCGCCGACCAGCATCGACAGCACGCCGCTCGCCACGCGCGCCTGCCGCCCGTCGGAAAACCACGCCACCGCGAGTTCGAGCGCACCGGCGATGACGAGCGCCACGCCGATCGCAAACACGCCCCAGACGTCGGAGAAGAGGGGCGCGAGCATCGCCATCGCCCCGAGGACGAAGAGCGCGGCGCCGCTCGTCCTCGCGAGGTTGGTCAGCGCCCGGGACATGAGCGCCATGCTAGCCGATCGTTCCCCGCTTCGCGCGCACCGCGCACTCGTGGAATACTGTGAGCGCTGGCTCCCCGGTCAGGTGAAATCGTGATGACGATGGGATTACTCCGGGCGACGCCGCTCGTAATCGCGCTTGCCGCGCTGGTGGCGTGCAGCAACCACAGCACGCCCACGGCCCCATCCTCGCCGACCGCCACCTTGCCGCCCGTATCGACACCGGCACCAACACCGGCACCCGCACCAACACCGACACCGACGACCAGCGTCGTCCGCCTGGGCGAGGACTTCTCCCGTCAGCTCTTTCCCGCCGACAATTGGTGGAACCAGGACATCACCAGCGCGCCGGTGGATGCCCAGTCCGACGCGTTCATCAACTTCATCGGCAGGACGAGGACGACGCATCCGGATTTCGGCCCGCCGCCGTACGGCATTCCCTACGTCAGCGTTGGCGGCGCCGAAGCGCGCGTGCCGATCACGTTTGTCGATTACGGCGGCGAGAGCGACGCCGGCGCTAGCGGCGAGCGCGGCTACCCGGTTCCGGAGGCCGCGAAGACACAGCCGAACTTCATCGAGGGTGGCGTGGCCGGCGGCGGCCCGGATGGCGATCGCCACCTCCTGGTGGTGGACCGGGACAAGTGGATCCTGTACGAATTGTTCGCCACCCGATGGAGCGCGGCGAATCAACGGTGGGAAGCGGGTTCCGGCGCGGTGTTCGACTTGTCGTCGAACGCGAGACGCCCGGATGGCTGGACGTCGGCGGATGCCGCGGGGCTGGCGATCCTGCCGGGCCTCGCGCGGTTCGACGAAGCGATGCGCGGACCGATTCGGCACGCGTTGCGCCTCACGGTGCGATCGACGAATGGGTACGTGTGGCCGGCGTCGCATCGCGCGGGTGGCACCGGTGGGGCGTTACCGATGGGCGCGCGCCTGCGGCTGAAAGCGTCGATAGACCTCTCGCGCTTCCCCGCCTACGTCCAGAATATCTTTCGCGGGATGCAGACGCACGGCGTGATTGTGGCCGACAACGGCAGCGACCTGTACATCACCGGTGCCACCGATGCGCGGTGGAATAACGACGAATTGAACCCCGCGTTTCGCAGCCTCACCGCCGGCGACTTCGAAGTGGTGCGCCTCGGCTGGCGCTAGGCCTCCGGTGCGGAGCCGCGCCGGATCGGAGCCTCCAGCTGACGGCGATGTATAATTGAGGACGCTTTCGCTTTCCTGAGCCCTGAGGCCATCATGGCCCGACAGCCCTCACCAAAGCAGTCCCCCTGGAGGGCTTGTGAAGAACCAGAGTTTTCTCTCCGAACGGTCAGCTACCCCGCAGTCCGCCACTTTGCCGGCGGCATGCCCCTTGTGCAAATCGCAGCAAATCGTCACCACCGCCAAGAAGCCGAGTGACGAGAGCTACTGGCGCTGCACCAGCTGCGGCGAAGTGTGGAACAACACCCGGCGGCACAACCCGCGGCACAGCAGCTTCTGATGGCGGCGTCACACGCCGCGCTGATCAAGGAACTGAATGAACTGATTGGGGCGCTCGACGTCCGCATCAAACACGTCGAGCGCATCGGCGAAGCCGTCATCGCAAGCGATGCGGCCGCCCTCAAGCGGAAGGCTATCAAACGCCTGGCGGAACTCGGAGACTTACGTCCCCGTCGGCGCGTGGTTCGATGAGCTCACACCGCAACTGACCTGCGGCGATCCGGATCATCTTGCGCAGATCGCCGCCGGGCAGGCGCGCGATGTCGGTATCCAAGGCGAGCAACGACGGCGATGGATCGGCGGACGCGTCGATTGCGATACCCAGCGCTCTGACATCCGCCCGCACCATCACCGACGTGCGATCTCGGTCCAACCACCCGGCGTACCGCTGCAGCGTGTCGAACAGCTGCCGGCGCGCGCCCGGGTCCATTTAAACGACCCGAACGTTCTCGCCGCGGGGTCCCTTGGGTCCCTGTCCCTTTTCGAACGTCACCGCCTGGCCTTCACGCAGGTCATCGAAACGCGTCTCGCCGCAAGCGGAGTTGTGGAAGAAGTACTCGTTGCCATCGTCCGCCAGGATGAAACCAAAACCCTTGTCGCGAACCAGACGCTTGATCGTGCCGTTCATTGCTGCTGCCATAGCGAAAACTCCTAGAGATCCAAGTGTGATTCGAAACGCGCTCTAGCAGGATTGGTAGGTCTCGAGGAGTCCACCGCTTGCCCGGAGGCCGTCGGCGCTGGATCAACGCTGGCTGGCATACGTAAAGAGCGAGTCGAGAGTATACCTCTTTCGAGCCCCTGATGTGTCTCCACCGTCAGGGGCCCAATTTCGAGGCCGGGCCGGGGAATTTTCCCCGGCCGCCCTACGTTTTTTCCTCGGTAATGGTCGGCTTGCCCGAAGACACCGACAGCATGATACCGAGCCCGACCGCCACAATCACGCCGATGGCCACCCAAATGGGGGGCACCTGGTTCAAGACGCCGGACTGATACAGGCCCATCGTGACGCCGATGACCAGGATGAAGTACCCGACGAGATACATGTTGATGAATCGCATTTGGCGTGTCCCCTAGTAGGAGCGTTCTTTGGACGAGTAGCGGTTGAGGAGCGCGATGAGCTTCTGCGCCGCCTTGGGCACGCTGACGCCGCTGGTGACGATCTCCCGGTTCTCGAGCTTCTTGCCGTACAGGCTCAGGTTGTCGTCCTCATCGGGACGCAGCGTCGCCCCCGTGAGGGCCACGCCGGCAAACAAGCCTTGTGCACGTGACCAGGACAGGATGTCGGCATGCATCTGCGCGTCCGTTTGCGCCGTGGCCGTGCGTCCGACGGGACCGGCCGCCACTGAACCTTCTGCGCCCAGGGTGAACTTGTTCGAGAGGAGCTTGTCCGCGCCGCGCTCATTCATCACCAGCATGATCATGTCGGTGGACGACGCGCCGATTTGGAACCCGATGCTTGCGCCTTCGATGCGAATCGCGGCAGGAGCCGACCAGCCGGAGCCGCCCGCGCGACGGCAGGACAGGTAGCCCTTGCCGTACTTGCCGCCGACCCCGAACGCCGCCGACTTGATGGACGGCGCGATCACGATGCAGTGCGCCTTCTGCAGGAGGTCCTGGGGAATGCCCTTGTCGGGCGTCGCCATGATTTCCGAGAACACGGCGGCCGACTCGTCGAGCCGTTTCACCGTCTCTTGATCCGCGGCGGTGAGGCTCGTGAATGCGAACATGGTCGCGATGGTGGTAGCGAGTATCAATCTCACGGTGTAACCCTCTCTTTCCCAAGCACGTCTTGCAGGTTTGATACCAATTCCACGGGGCAGGCAGCGCGACGTTAACGGAAGCGCATGCCCACCGATGGTGCGGGACTTACTCGAGTACGGTAACGGAGGTGCGGCGTCGCAGCCGGAACGACCCAATCGCCGCAAGTCCGACGACGAGCAGGACGATGAAGATCTGCGGCAAGGTCGGTACGGAGGAGAGGACGACGATTGGGTAGACGGCCGAAGAGAAACATCCGGCCGCGTCAGTAGTGGTTATGGTGATTGTTTGGGATTCGGCCCTGGTGGGAGTACCCGTCATTTCGCCCAGCGCGTTGAAGAACATGCCCGCCGGCAGTGTGCCCGTATAGGAGTAAGTGTACGGCCCAATGCCGCCGCTTGATGTAAACGTGGTGGTGAACAAAACACCGACGACCAGGTTTGGCAGCGTGCTCGGTGACTGCGCAATGTCCGTGCAGAAGCTCGGCCCGCCGCTACCGCCGCCGGAACAGCCGCCAATCGTGTCGTTGCCGGCCAGCGTCACTGATCCAGCATCGGTCGTCAAGGCTCGACCGGTCATGGTGACATTGGTGCCGAGCGCGATGAGCGCGTTGGAGACGACCGTTCCCGCGAAGCCCCCGCCGATACTCGCCGTAGTTGGGACGCGCCACCACACGTTGCATGGATCGACACCGGGCCCCAGGATCACGTTCGAGACGACGGCCGTCGTCAGGCCGGTGTTGACGGTGAAAATATAGAGACCTGGGGTGGTGAGAGTGATGCTGGTCGGGATGATGGCGACGCCGACGGGCACGGAGTACTTGCCGGGCAAGTAGTTGCCAGCGCCATCGCCGCCGGTTGTGAGGTCGGCGGGGGTCACGATGCCCCCAGCTGGCGCCATCGCCGCGGAGTCGTACAGGGTCTGCACCGACGCGGCCGCGGCAATCGCGAACAAGTCATTACCATGGTTGAGGAAGGGTGGCGTAATCGTTGCTCTAGCCGGAAACCCGGTGATGAAGGTGGCCGCGGCTGGGTCGATGCCCACGTTGCCGTTGACGGTGGACGTCGCTCCGTTGGCGCTGACCCCCGCGCCACCGACGATGGCAAACGTGGCCGCGTTGCCGGCCGTCTGGGCCCAAATCGTCGACGGAACTAATAGAAGTGCGGCGAATCCAAGAATCGTTGCGTGCAAATTTCGGGGTCTCATGGCGTCTGTCCTCAGGGCTGCCTGTCGCAAGGGCTGCGTGTCGCAAAGTCAATGGTAGAACCAGCCGAGCCACAAAGACTGTGCTGTTTAGTACAGCCTGATCCGCCACCTGTGCATTAAGGTTAGGGGCAGCATGGGCTTCCACGAGCAGCCGGTCCTGTACTCAGTCGATCTCAAGGGATGCGGAGCGATGTCAGCCCTCGCTCCGGAGACCGTCATGGCCGCCTTCGTTCAGGCACTGGAGAGCGCCGGCGCGACGGTCGTGCAAGCGCTGTCGCACAACTTCCCAGGGGCGGGCCTGACGTGTGTGCTGATCCTCGCCGAGTCGCACGCCGTCCTTCACACCTGGCCCGAGACCGGCACCGTCAACATCGACATCTTCTCCTGCTCGACCAAGCTCAAAAGCCTGACGGCGATCGCCGATCTCGGCCGGTCATTTGGCGCCGCTGACGTCTCTGTTCAGGAGGTCCCTCGTGCTGACGGACATGGTCCGCCACCCGTCGGACGCAACTAAGTTCGTCCTGCGCGGCGTCGCCTGGAGCCTGGCCGTCTTTGGCGTGCTCCGCTTGCCGTGGATTGAAGCGCACGCCGTGCTGCCGATCACGAGGCTCCAAGCCGCCGTTGCGGTGGGCCTGCTCGGTGCGCCGCGCCTGCCCGTTGAAGTCACGCTGGCTTGCAGCGGTGCCGACGCGATGGCGCTCTGCCTGGCCGCGGTGCTGGCATATCCGGTGGGATGGCGGGCACGCCTGCAAGGCGCCTTCGGCGGCGCCGCGTTGATTCTCGCCATCAACACCATCCGGATCGGCACCCTCGGTCGAGTGGCCGCGTCACCGGGGTGGTTTCTCGCGCTCCATCTCTATGTCTGGCCGGCCATCCTGATACTGGCGATCGCCGGCTACGTGTTCACGTGGATGCGACTGGCGGATCGCCCACGCGCCACCGGAGGTGCCGTCGACCTCGCTCAGCACCGCCTCACCGATCGGCTGCAGCCGTCGACGCAATTCATCGTGCTCGCCGGGGTTCTTCTTCTCCTGTTCGTCGCCGCGTCGCCGTTCTACCTGGAGAGCGCCGGTGTCCTGGCCTTGGCCGCCGTCATCGCTCGCGGCGCCGCTGCCGTCTTGAACGTCGCCGGCATCACGGCGCACACCGACGGCAACGTGCTCTGGACGGCGCGCAGCGCCGTGATGGTCACGCAGGAGTGCATTTCAACGCCGCTGATCCCGGTCTACCTGGCCGCCGTCCTGACCTACTCCGGCAACTGGAAGCGCCTGGCCCTCGGCATCCTGGCGACGGTGCCGCTCTTCATGGCCTTGGGCGCGGCGCGCCTGCTGCTGGTCGCGCTGCCCGGCCTGGTGATCGCACCGATCTTCTTCGTCCATGCCTTTTATCAACTGCTGCTCGGCGCCGTCGTTGTCTACATCGCCGCGCGGTGGCGGCACGGCCACAAGTCAGCGCCCGGGTATGCGGCCGCGGGCGTCCTGGCCGGCGCGCTCTTTATCTTGTGGCTCGGGCCTTTCTACACACGGATCGTGATCGCGCAGCCGCTTACCCCGTTCAACGATCCGCAAGGGGCGATCACCTTGCTGCCGTCGTTCCAGATCGGTCTCTACCTGGCGCTCTGGGTGGCGGCGTTCGGCTGGGCGGGCTGGCGTCCCTTTGTCGCGGGCCTCGCGCTCCTCGGCCTCACGCAAGCCACCGGCTTGCTGGCGTTGAACACCCTCGCCGCGCACGCCGCGATGGCGTTGCACGTGCGCAACGTCCGCGGCTGGGCGGTGGCAGGTCCGATCGTGATCTTCGCCATGGTGGTCAACCTTGCGCGAACGCGCCGCTGAAGTCCTCGCCGTCGCGGCGTTGGCCGCCATCCTCACGGTAGTGATCGCCGCGCCGGTGCTGCTCGCGCCGTCGGAACGCGTGTTCGGGATGGAGATCGTCGGGCGCCACCACGATCCCTTCACCGTGATGCAGCAGTTCGAGCGGCCGTTTCATCTCGGGACCTACTCCCAACCCGTCACCGATGGCGCTGGCGCCTTGCTCTCCCGCGTGACGGGCGCGGTGGCGGCGTACAACTGGATCGTCCTCCTCAGCTTTCCGCTATCGGCCACCGCCGCGTACCTGCTGGCACGACACCTGCGGCTGTCACGAACGGGCGCCGCAGTCGCGGCGCTGGCGTTTGCGTTCTCGCCGTTTCACCTGGCCCACGCCGCCTATCATCCGCAAGTCGCGCAGACCCAGTGGCTGCCGCTGTACCTGCTGGCGTTGTGGCGATGCGTCGATCGTCCTGCCCCGCTGTCCATTGGCGCCCTCTTCGCCGCGACGTGCGCCGTGACCCTGTCGAACTTCTACGGCGGCCTGATCGCCGCGACGCTCACACCGGTGGCGCTGGTATCGTACTGGCTCGCCACGTTACAAGCCTACCCACATGCGTGGCGCCGCCTCGGCATCACCGTCGCGAGCCTGTCCGGCATGGCTGCAGCGGGCGTGCTCTACGTGTCTTCCGCCGCCGCTACCGTGCTGGCCAATCGCGACTCCTTCGCGTTCCCACGTGAGGACCTCTTCCTCTATAGCGCGAAATGGTGGAGCTACCTGGTTCCTCCGGTCGCGCACCCGTGGCTCGGCCCCGCGGCCATGCGCTTCTGGGAGGACGCCGGTGTCCGCAAGGGGCTGCTCGAGCAGCAAGTCAGCCTCGGGTGGGGGATCGTGGCCCTGGGTCTCGTCGCGATTTACTGGTGGATAAAGCAGGATCGACCGCCGGCGTCGCGTGCCCGGGTGCCGGTTCTCGTCGCCGTGGCGGTGGCGGCCCTCCTCTGTTCGCTGTCGCCGGAGCGAACGATCGGGGCCTTCACGATTGAACGGCCATCTGGATTCTTGTATACCCTGATGCCGATGTTCCGATCGTACGCGCGGTTCGGGGTCATCGTCCAGTTGATGGCGGCGGTGCTCGCGGGCGTCGGCGTGGATCAATTACGCCAATTCGCCAGCAGGCGCGCCCGGTTCGCCGGTGTCGCCCTGCTCGCGCTCGCGGCCGGCGAATACGCCGTGGCGCCGCCGGCATTGTGGCGCGACGTGCTGCCCACCACGGCTCATCGCTGGGTGATGCAGCAGCCTGGGCGCGTGCAAGTCCTCGATTGCACACCATTCAGCGCGGAGTCCGCATCGGTGCCATGGCTGACGGGCGGACGCACCCGGGTCCTGGGCGGGATGATCACCGATTGCACAGAGCCACACCTGTCCCAGACCCTGGCCGCCAACGGCTACACCCACGTGCTGGTGCGACACGGCAGCAGCGCGGAGCCATCGTTCACCGATCCTCACACCCTCGAGGGTTTGAGCGTCGCCGCGCATTTTAACGATGGTTCCGTGTTCGCGGTGACCGCGCCGGCGCCGGCCATCTACACCGCCGCCATGCTGAAGTTCTCGCCGCGCGAGCGCGATGCGGAGTGGTCGTGGCGGTGGATGGGATCGGATGGCACCTGGCGGATCGTGAACACGCGCGCCCGGCCCATCGTCGCGGCCGTCGGCGTCGAGATCTCCGCCTTTCACCGCGCGCGGAAGATGGAGTTGCGGCTCGACGGCCAGACGGTGCAGGTTTTCGAGGTCGAGCCCGCGCGTCGCGTCTACGAAATCGGCCCGTTGATCGTGCCCCCTGGCAATCACGAACTGGTCTTCCACCCCGCCGAAGCGCCGACGGTGGCCGCCGAGGTGATCGACAACCGGGACCCGCGCCCGTTGTCATTCGCGTTGGGCCAGTGGACCTGGGTCGTGCGGGGCGAACAGGAGTGACGAGCCGGCGGTCACTGCGATCTGCCTATCGGCATTTCTGGGCGGGTGTCGGCCAGCGCTTTCCCGATCTCGAAGGGGCAGCGTCCACCCAGTACTACTCCGACAACGAACGGCGGTTGTTCACGGAACATTTTCCGCGGCTCGAAGGGCTCCGGATTCTTAAGACGGACCTGTGGGACGAGGCCAAGAACACCCGCATCCTCGCGTGGGCCAGCCGCCAGGGCGCGCGTGCCTACGGCGTCGACATCTCGCCGCCCATCGTGGCCCAGGCCCTCGCGGCATTCGACAACGCTCCGGGCGACCCCCGCCGCCTGCGGAGCGCCGTTGGCGACGTGCGTCAACTGCCCTTCGCCGACGGCAGCTTCGAGGCGATCTATTCGATGGGCACGATCGAGCACTTCGACGAAACCGAGCGCGCGGTGGAAGAGATGGCACGGGTGCTCGCCCCTGGCGGGCGCGCGATTATCGGGGTCCCCAACCGGCACGACCCTTTTGCGCGGCCCTTATTCGTCGCGGCGTTATATGCCGTCGGGCTCTACGGCTACGGTTACGAAAAATCCTACTCGCGGCGGGCGCTGAGGGAAATGCTCGAGCGCGCGGGTTTCGAGGTGGTTGCCGAAACCGCCATCCTGTTCATTCCCGGGTGGCTCAGGATGCTCGACCTGGCGTGTCACACCTGGTGCCGGCCGCTGACCGCGGTTACTGGGGCCCTCGTGCGCCCGTTCGTGTTGCTGGACCGCCACGTCCCAGCGGTTCGCCGGCACGGCTACCTGTTGGCCACCGTCGTGGTGAAGCCGGGCTGAGGGGGACAATTTTTACGGATGAGTCGCCTATTGCAAGATTTCTTGCCATAATTTAGTAAGCCCATCCGTGAAGAAATCCAAGACTTCAGCCGCCCGCCGAAAGCGACCGGAATTCGACGTCGAAGGCTACCTGCAGAGCGCCGGCGTGTCGCGGACCGTCGCACAGTACCGGCGTGGTGAGGCGGTGTTCGCACAAGGCGACCGCGGCGAGGACGTGCGGTACCTCCAGAAGGGCTCGATCAAGCTCTCCGTGCTGTCCCGTGTCGGCAAGGAAGCCGTCCTCGCCATCCTAGGTCCCGGTGATTTTTTTGGTGAAGGTGCGCTGGCCGGACAGTCCGTGCGGATGGCCACCGCCACGGCACTGGCCGCGAGCACGGTGCTCGTCATCGAAAAGCCGGCGATGGTGAATCTGCTCCACCACGAGTCCGCATTTTCGGACCGCTTCATCGCCTACATGCTGGCCCGGAATACTCGCATCGAAGCGGACCTGGTCGATCAGCTGTTCAACTCGAGTGAAAGACGGCTGGCCCGGACGCTGTTGCTGCTGGCCCGTTACGGCCAGCCCGACGCCCCGCGAACGCTCCCGAAGATTTCCCAGGAGACGCTCGCGGAGATGATTGGCTGCACGCGATCGCGCGTGAACTTTTTCATGAACAAGTTCCGGAAGCTGGGCTTCATCGAGTACAACGGCACCCTGAAGATCAACAACTCCCTGCTCAGCATCGTCCTACACGACTAGGCGCCGAGGGCGCCCACCCGCTCTAGAAGTGAACGCGCACGCCGCCCCAGAACTGGTAGTTGTTCTGGACGTCGTCGAGGTGATCGAAGAACAAACGGCCTTCGACCAGGAAGTAGGTCGGGAACCGCACGCTGTGTCCCAGCGGCAGCCCGGCGTGAATCATCCACGCGGGTGTGAACGTGTCGCTGTGGGTGAGGTCCCACAGTGAGAGGCCGGTGCCGACGAACGCGCCGCCCGCGAGGTACTTATTGGCTTCGACGTCGACGAAGATCTCGTTCTCGCGAACCTTGTCGTCGCCCACCATCATCAACGCCACGCCCACCGCGCTGGCGAGTTCCCAATCGTTCTGGAAGCGCTTGGCAACGCCGACCTTGAGGCCCAGGAGCGGCGAGCACTGTGCGTATTCGAGAGTGCTGCTGCCGTCAACGGCGCGCACGCGGCGGTCCTTGCCGAAGAGCGCGTCGAAGAAGAACGGCGTGCCCTTCACCGGAGGAGGCGGCGGCGCGATGAACGCCGGTGCCGGAGCAGACGGCTGAACCACCGCGGGCGCCGGCGGTGGCGGCGGAATCACGACGGGAGCCGGTGGCGGAGGTGGCGGCGCGGGAGGTGGACCGGCCGCGACGACGCGCGGCACGTCGGCCACGTTCAACAACGTGAGGTTGCCGCAATCCTTCGGAATCACGAAGGTGTAGGTGCGTTCGTCTTTGGTCAGGTTGAAGAGGTAGGCGCGGAACGGCTTCGGACCGGTCCACCGGACGGGCTCGAACAACGCCAGCTGCGGCCGCTTGCCTTGCGGGCGATAGGCCATCCACTGCATGGTCTGGCCGGGCAGCACATCGCACTCGACGATGGTGCCGCTAAGCGGCGTGGCGTCGGTGCAGGCGCCGCCCATCACCGACGTATTCGCCGCGGCGAGCGCGGCCACCACGTCATCCGAGAGCTTGGCGAGGCCGGCCTTGTCGAGGACGGTTCGCAAGTCGGCCTGCATCTTCGGCTCGCTGGACAGGCGCTGAAGGTTGATCACTTTCGGCAGCGGGGTCTTGTAGAAGGCGGTCGTACCGCCCAGGCGATGGACGTCGCGGACCGGCACACTTCCACCGTCCTGCGCGGCTGCCACCGAGGCCACAGCGAGCGTGATTATCAGCGCGCCCGCCGTACTGAACGATTGTCTGGTTCTCATCTCTGATTCCTTGTCATGAAGTCGTAAAGTCAGCACCGCCAACGAGCGACGGTTCAATAACTTCACAGTAGGCGCAAGGGTGGACGCCTGCCTGTCCCGGTTTGCACAGGTAAAAATGAGACGGGTTCGGTCAGGGGCAGCCGCAGGCGGCTTCGAGCAAGGCCACCTGCAGGCTCCGCCTGTGTCCGATTGCACAGCGCGGGTGCGCCGGTTTCGTCATAGTGGGTGCTCACTCGTTATCACTGGAGTCATTTCATGAAACCTGCCAATTGGATCGCCGTGCCGGTGTTCACCCTGCTCGCGTTCTCGCCCGCATTCGCCGGCCAGACGCAAGCCACACCTCCCAAAGACAAGAACGTCGTCGAAAAGTCGAAGGACGCCGTGGTCAAGGGCGCCAAGGCCACTGCCGAGGCGACAAAGGACGGCATCAGCAAGACCGGCGAAGTGATGACCGATGCCTGGATCAACAGCCGCGTCGCTGGCCGCTTCGTGGACGAACCGCTGCTCAAGGACAGCAACATCAATGTTGATGTCAGCAAGCACGTGGTGACGCTGAAGGGCACCGTGATGAGCCGCGCCGGCCGCTCGCGAGCGATGACGGTGGCGGCGAAAACCGAGGGCGTGCACCACGTCGTGAACCAGCTGACTATCGGACCGAAGAAGAGCTAATCGCGATCGGCAGCGCCAGGATCGACGTGGGCGCTGCCGCCTCACCTTGCGCCGCCAGCCCGATGGCGGCAAGACGAATCTTCCCCGCCCGCCTAGAGTCGCCCCGTGAGCACGAGTATCAAGACGATGAGCAGGACCAAGCCCAGGCCGCCACTCGGACCATAGCCCCAGCTCCGGCTGTGCGGCCAGGCCGGAAGGACGCCAAGAAGCATGAGCACGGCGAGGACGATGAGGATGGTAATCATGGTGGTGTCTCCAGTTGACTGACCGGTTGCGCGTTCAGGCGGGCGCGAACGATGAAGCGATTCGGCGCCGCGCCGACATAAGAGAAGGGAAAGCAGGTAATGAGCGTCAACGTGCGGCCACCGGTGGGCTCGAGCACTTCAATCGCACTCGGTGGCACGACCGACGTTGATTCGACGAGGTATTCAAAGTCCCCGGACAGCGTCTTGACGGTGATCGCATCGCCGGCCTGCACATCCTTCAACGGGCGGAACAGCGCGTCGCGATGGCCGGCCAGGACGACATTGCCTTCCTCACCCGGCCACGCGGTCTCGGCCAGGTGCCCCACTCCGCGCCGCAGGTTGGCGCTGGAATCACCTTGAATCACCATGGCCGTGAGGCCAAGGCGCAAGATCTGAATCTCGCCGATGGCGTCGCCGTCGGCCGCCATCGTCACCTTGGGCACGGCGAGTGCGGCCGGCGTCATCCGTGCTGCATGCCGACGCGCCTCGAAGCGCTGGTGCTGGGCTTGCTGATACAGCCGCATCGCCAGGTAGTCGTAGGCGACATACCCGAGCGCGAGCAGACCAGCGGCGGCCAGGAGCGGAACCATCGATCGCAGCGCGCGCAGGATCCGGTTCATGGCGCCACGATGTAGCCGGAACGCGTCCGGACATGGAGCCGTCCGTGGGCCTTCGCCGAGACGATGACTTCGATCCGGCGGAACGCCTGGCGACCGTCGGTGGCGCCCGGCGCGAAGCCCAGTGTGTACTGCTCGCGAATGTCGAGGGCCACGCGCGTGGACAACGCGATCAGCTCTTCGGTGGATTTCGGGAAATACGCCACGCCGCCGGTGTCCTTGCAGAGCCGCTTAATCAAGCCCGAGTCTTCTTCGTCCCCGGCACCGTCGGTGCCGAGGAGGCCGATCGCGTAGATGACGGCATCCGTGCGCCTGGCCAGCGTCACGACATCGGCGAAGGTTCGCGTGCTCGCATTGTCGCCACCGTCGCTGATCACGATCAGGACCTTGTGTTCGAAGCGGCCGCTGCGAAGGCGGTCGAGCCCAGCCGCCACGCCGTCGTAGAGCGCGGTCATGCCGGTATTGGGAATCGCGGAAAGCGCGGCCTCGAGCCGACGCGGATCGCTGGTAAACGGCTCGGCGCCCGCCGCCGCGAACTCGACGTCGTCATGGAAGCCCACGCCGAAGAGCTCGTCATCCGGGCGAGCCGATTTCAGGACCGCAGAGACCGCGGTCAGCAGGGCCCTGCTCTTTGAACGCATGCTCTGACTGCGATCGACGATCAATCCGAGCGTGATGGGGCCGTCGCCCTGATGGAACACGGTCACCGGTTGCGGGCGGCCGTCCTCGAGCACTCGAAAGTTGTCCTGGGTGAGGTCCCGCACCTGGCGGCCGCGATCGTCCGTCACCGTCACCGGGACCGCGACCAGCTCGGTGCGGAGGCTGATGACGGCCTGGAACAAGACGAGGGCGACGATCAGCAACGGGGCCATGGCGGGTGGTCGCACGCCGCGGAGCTGCTGCCCCGCGGCGCACAACGGTGTTGGCTAAGCGGAGGCGTTGGACCCGCGCTTGCCGAAGGCCGCCAGGCCGAGGGCGAGCGCGATGGCGCCAAACCCGAGCACGGCGACGAGCGGCATCGCCGTGGCCGTGTGGGGCAACTCGCGCGCCCTGGGCGCGGCCGTTGCGACGGTCGCGGCCGGCGCGGCCGGCGCGACATCAGGCATGCGCATCGCAACCGCCACGGGCACTTCCTTCTCATCAGGGGTAATCGCGACGATCTCCGCCGTCTTCATGGCATCCTCGTCCGTCACGTCGATGGTCAGGGCCGGCACCACGGTGTGCGACACCTTGGCCAACTGGGCCGCGCGGCGCTTCGAGTACACGAACTCCTGGCCGATGGTGTGGCCGGGATAGAACCAGGCGCGAATCGCTTCGGGCGACCCGCTCGGCATCTCGGTGAACTTGATCACCGTGTTGTCGGTGGCCTTGAGGCGCTGATCCGGAATCGTCATGATGGTGGCGATGACTTGCGATCCATCGGCGTTGAAGATCCGGACGATGTGGCGATCGCTCATCGAATCGAGCAGCTTGAACGTGTAAGTGCCGGCCGGCAGGACGTGCCCGGGCACTTCAACCGGTTCGCTGAACGTCAGTCTCGTCTTGTCGTCCCAGCGCTGCCCTGCCTGCGCGCTTGGCACCGCGACCACCCCGGCCGCTGCCAGCGCCAACCCGCACCACGTGATGTTCTTGAACATGACAAACCGTCTCTCTCTGCTGAATTGCGTGTGGAAGAATTCGACCGGTTGCCTCTCTCATGAAGAGGCGACCTGGTAGCCGGTTGCCGGATTACGGCCGACCCGATGAGGATAAGTGGCGCCGCGCGCCGGGGGCTGTACCCGTTTGAACAGCCGCGCCGGCGGTCACTGCCGGGTGCAGGGGAATGGTGCCGTGATCGACCGTCTTCCCCAGCCGGCTGATCGCCTCGAACGACAATTCGTCGCCGGCCACTTCGACCAGCATGAACGAGCGATCGCTATCGAACCCGACGGCGGTCATCGGCGACGGCCCGATGTCGCCAGGGCGCAGCTGTCCGGCGGCACCGGACACGAAGTAGTTAATCCCCTTCTGCGGCTTGATGTGCTGGTAGAAGTGCTCGTGCCCGCTGAACACCACATTGACGCCGTACTTCACGAACAGCGGCTCGAGCAGCGCGCGCAGATCGGTTTGCGAACCGTGCATGCCGGACGCATACAACGGGTGATGAAAGTAGGCGATCTTCCAGTCGGAGCCCGAGTTCTTCAGCTCCTCCTCGAGCCACGCCAGCTGCACGGGATCCATGTAGACGCTGTCGAGCGCGAAAAAGCGGGCGTTGGCTTTCTTGAACGTGTAGTAGCGCTTGCCGCCCATGTTGAACGGGGTGTAGAAACGCTGGTTCGGATCGTCGTGGTTCCCAAGGCTGGCGTAGAAGAGGACCTTGGCGTCGAGCAGCACCTTGTACGGCGCCTCGAACTTCGCGACGAAATCCTGCGGCCGTTCCGAGCCGTAGAGGTTGTCGCCCATCATGATCACGAACGTGAACGGAAATTTCAGGTGAAAGACCGCCATCTGCTCGCCGACCTGGTACTGAGGGCGCTCGCCGGTGCCGTTGTCGCCGATCACGGCAAACCGTACCGAATCCGCCTTGAGCGGCAGCGTCAGCTCCTGCGCCGCCGGCACGGCCAGCCAGCCGGCGGCGGCCAATGCGAACGAGGCTACGACCTGCTTGATCGGGATCGCCATGGTGGTCCTAGAACACGTCAACGACGAAGTCGACAATGATGTTCGCCTTGACGTCGCGAAGGATCAGGTAGTCACTGAGGAGGCGATATTCCAATCCTTCGGGAATCACCGGTAACGCGGCCAGCAGCGTGACGGGAAAGGTCGCCAAGGGCGCTTCGCCCGGATAGGTCTGGTTGACCTTCGGACGGAAATGCGGGATGTCGTCGAGCACCAGCTTCTTGCGATGCGCCGATCGCTGGTGGAAATCGTTCTTGATAATGCGCCGGAAGACCTTGGCGGCCCCGGGGGTAAAGATATCACCGGGCCGCGCCGCCGATCGAGCCGTGCGGATGGCGAAGCCGAAGGCGACTTCGCGCGCCGAGATCTCGCCGGCGTCGTCGCTCTTCTTGAGCGGCGGCAGGCTGCTCTCCAACTGCTTGGCCTGGGCCATGTACGCCCCGACCCGCTGGTTGAATTCGGCCATCGCCTGCGCCTGCGCAACCGTTCGTGATTGCGCGAGGCCAGTCGCGGTCAGGGCTAGGCTCACCGCCACGGCGCCGAAGCCGGCCTTCATTTAACTTCTCGTTCGCGCGCCATCGGACTTGGCTGCGGTGGCCAGCCGTTCCACTTCGCGCGCGCCTCGCGCCACGGAGCTCGCGACCTCGTCGCGAACGTCGTTGGCCCGGCGCGTGATGTCCTCGACCTTGTCGCCGACGCGCGCGCTGGCCTGTTGATAGCGGTCGGTGGCCCGCTTGCCGAGACCCTTCGCGGCGTCGGTCGCACGGCCGCGAAGCTCAGCAGCCGAGTTGGGCGTCAGCCACAGGGCTAAGCCGGCGCCGATCAGGGTTCCGGTAAGAAGCCCAACAATGAATCCGTAGCTGCGCTGTTCCTGCATGTTATCGCTCATGTCTTCTGCTCCTGTGAGCACCTTACGTGCAGAGCCGGTTGGGCGGCTGTGCACAAACGAACAGACACCGGGGTTCGCCTGCGGCACTGTGCGGGGTGCAGGAGTCGATCATGGCCAACATAGCGAAACGAATTGCCGACCTTAGACAGATGCTCAGCGAGCGGCGGCAGGAGTTGCAGGAGGAAGTGCAGAGCCGGCTGCGCGAGGGGCGAGCTTCGCTATCGAACGACGTCCGCGACGCCGGTGAGGAGTCCGACAACCTGCATCAAAGCGACATCGGCTTCTCCATGCTCCAGATGCGAGCCGACATGTTGACCCACATCGATGAAGCGCTGGCGCGTCTCGATGAGGGCCATTACGGCAATTGCATCGCGTGCGACAAGGAAATCGCGGAACTTCGCCTGCGGGCGTTGCCGTTTGCAGTGCGTTGCCGGGCCTGTGAAGCGTTGCACGAGAAGTCGAAACTGCGCGCCAACCAGCTGGCCGACGGGCTCAGCGCGCCTGACGAGGTCGTCCGCGCCGGACGCCGATCAGCCCGCGCGGAGGCGTGATCGCGTCACTCCCACCGAGGCGCGACCGCGTCACGCCCACCGAGGCGCAACCGCGTCGCGCCCACCGAGCCGCTGCGTTACAGGTCTTTTCTGGGGTGAGACATTTGGCGCTGCGGATCGGCGGGCGGAGACGCGGTGTCGGAGGCGAAGGCATAGGCCGCATATCCGGCCGCCAGCACGCTGGCCGCCAGTATCAGGGGCAACAATCCTCGCCAAATACCGTTGAACATACTCATGCTGGGCGATCAGTCGTGCAGGACGACGCTGAGCAACGAGTTGTTGATCTTTAGCGGAAGGTCACCGTCGTACTCGATGAAGCCGAGCCGCTTGAACTTGTTCATGAAGAAATTCACCCGCGATCGCGTCGTCCCGACCATCTCCGCCAGCGTTTCCTGGGAGATCGGCGGCACCGCGCGAACCGGCTTGTCCTGGTTGCCATAACGCGCCAGCAACAGCAGGGTGCGGGCCAGCCGCTTCTCCGCCGAATTGAACAGCTGATCGATCAGGTCCTCTTCGATACGGATGTTGCGCGACAGCATGTGCGAGATGAAGCGGTCGGACATCGCATGTTGCTTGTGCAGGAGCTTGACCATATGGGCCTTCTCCACGAACAGGATTGCGCTCGGCGTGATCGCCGTGGCACTGCCCATGCGGAATTTCTGGCCCGCCAGGCACCCTTCGCCGAAGAAATCGCCCGCCGCGAGCATGGCGACGACGGCTTCCTTGCCGGTCTTCGACAGCACCGACAGCTTGACGCCGCCCGACTGGATGTAGAGGACGTGATCGCCCGGATCGCCCTGCGAAAAAACCACGTCATTGCGCGCGTAACGCATGACGGTCTTGGAGGTCAGGGCTGCATCGAGAAAGGCCTGTACGTTGAAGACCGGCTCGGTCCTGGCGCCGCGCGCCGAGGGCCCGACCAAGGCGAGGGCCGTGGCCTTTCGAGGTTGCACCTCGCCAGTATGTCAGCCGGATGCCGGAAAAACTGTTCTGTATTGTACACTCCTCCGCCGGCCGACTGGCTAACGTGGAGTCGTGGCCACCACGCCCTCTCCCGCGAAGACGCTGCTGCTCGATTCCCTCGGCGGAATCGCCGTGATTTGGGCCATTCCGCTCGCCATCGTCGTCGTGGGGGCGCCCATCGCCCTGGCGTTCGCCGGGGTGCGCTGGCTGGCGAACTGGGCGTTCTAGGCCGCAGAGACGCTCCTAGAACGGGTTGGTCGAATAGCCCTCGGAGGCGAGAATCGCGTGGGCGTTCATCGCCGACAGCGCCACTTTGGCCGGCGGCGCGATCTCGTCAAACTTGAGGCCGCGGCTGGCCGCCGATTGCCCGCACACATAGATTCGCGCACCGGCGCGGCCGAGCGCCTCCAGCAATGGCAGGTTCGGGTTGTCCACGCCGTAGCGCGACCGGTAGCCGGCGTTGCCGAGCGCGTCCTTTGCGGCTGTGGTGTGCATCACCAGGGCCACCTTCAAGCGCTCGCGCGGCACGCCGGCGCGCGCGTTCATGTTTAGAAAGCGCGCCACCTGGTCGATCTTCGCATTGACCTTGGCCGGGTCGTCGTTAGGCGAGCCGACATCGAACTTCACTTTGATGTCGGCGTTGGTGGGCGGCATCAGGCTGCCCGGTGGCACCTCGAAGGTCCCGCCCCAGGGCTCGATGACCGGTCCAGACAGTCGCGCCGGCGCCGCCGGGGCTCCCTGCGCCGAGAGCCCGGCCGTCACGGTCACGAGAACGGCCAGAGCGCCGGCGGCGTGTCGCATCGAAGAGGGCATGGTCTGCATCCGTCCATCATACCCAGCCCACCGTGGGTTGTGGGCGCTGACGAGTCACGCGGTCATTCGTGCCGGCATTGCCGGGTCGCGAACCAGCCCACGGCCACGCCGAGCACGACACCGATGCCGAGGGCGATCCCCGCGCTCTTGAACGGCTGGCGCCGAATGCGATGAACGGCTTCGTCCTTGAGGTCGGCGAAATCGTCGGCACTGCGCCGAACTGCCTTGAATGCGCGCTTGGCGGCATGCACGCCGTCATCGATCGCCTCCTCGATCTTGGCTTTCACGTCGGGGGGTCGAACTGTAGCGGTCGCCATTGGGAGCCTCCTTGGCTGGCTTGCGAATATCCACTTGAAGGTCCGTGCAAGAACCCGGCCTGTCGCCGGTAGCAGCCAACCCGAGGGACTGGCTCGATCGCGCGAAGCCCAGGGCGGGAATGGTGGGCGATTTCTCGCGGCGCAGGGGATTCTTCCCGCGCCTCACCCGCTCAGCCTCGTTCGCGGATGAAGGCGGAGAGGACTCATCTCATCGGCGCGCGAGAATCAGCCGGTGATTCTTCGACTCGCAGTGGGCGTAGGTCACGGCCGCACCAGGAATCGGCTCGCCGGTGAAGTTCGAGGTGCCACAGTTGTAGTACGTGCCCATGGGCGACGGCATCACGCAATAGTCAATCCATCCCTCCAACCCCATCGA
The DNA here is from genome assembly GCA_039934485.1 of Vicinamibacterales bacterium. Taxonomy (GTDB): domain Bacteria; phylum Acidobacteriota; class Vicinamibacteria; order Vicinamibacterales; family UBA2999; genus 12-FULL-67-14b. Next base: position 48 of record JBDTMB010000033.1, on the reverse strand, counting down.
GATCGTGGGCGCGGACACTGACGGTGCTGACGCCGCAGCGTTCCCGCT
>JBDTMB010000032.1:0-23388 GCA_039934485.1 Vicinamibacterales bacterium | reverse complement strand
GCAAGTCCAGGTGCCCGGGCGCCTGCGTCCGGCCCAGGTCGCGCGGATCATCCTGCCGGACGAGTCGGGCGACATCCGGTGCCAGGGGACCGTGGCCTGGTCGATTGCCGTGCCCAGCGGGAGAGCCGTCGAGTACCGGGCGGGCCTGGAGTTCATCAGCCCCGACTCGGCCAGGCTCGCCGCCTTTTGCGCCGCCCACGGTGGCGAAGCCGAGGCCTTTCCCCGCCGCTAAACCGGCCGCCGGCCACGCCACGGCCGCGCTGGGCAAATAACTTGCACAGTGCCATAGTCTAGGCCGATAGTCCGGGCATCGTCCGCTCCCTTTCCACGAGGAGCTGCCATGAAGGAAGACGGCCAAGAGTTCGGCATGCGCGCTCTGCTCACCGGGTTCCATGTCGCCGGCTACAAGCCGGGCGACGTCATCTTCTGCCAGGGTGACCCGTGCGACTCGGTGATGTATATCGAAGGCGGCCAGGTCCGGTTGGCCATCACCGCGGCAAGCGGCCGGGAGGGAGTCTGCGGCATCGTGGGCGCCGGCGGGTTCCTTGGTGAAGAGGCGATCAGCGGCCACACGGTTCAGCGCCATACCGCGGTGGCGATGACCGAGGCCCACTTGCTGGTTGTCAAGGCGGCGCAGATGATTCAGTTGCTGCGTACCGAGTCGGCGCTTTCGGATCGGTTCCTCGCGCACGTCGTCGCGCGGCACATGCATCTCGAGGCCGATCTGGCGGACCAGCTGCTCAATCAAAGCCGGAAGCGCGTGGCGCGGACGCTCCTCGCGCTCGCCGAGGAAGGCGGACCGAGCCCGTACCCGCGCGCACTGCCGCACGTCTCGCAAGAAATCATCGCGGAAATCGTCGGCACCACGCGCTCGCGCGTGAACGGCTTCATGACCGAATTCAAGAGGCGCGGTTTCATCACCACCGATCGCGGCGAACTGCAGGTCACGCCCTCGCTCTCGGAGTTCGTGGACGGACCGTAGTTACCGGTGTGCAATTTACGACAGCTGGATTTGCCAGGACCGGTCACCATGCTTGGTACCTGTGACTAATGCACTACAGATCCAACGCCTGATCCTCCAAATTGAGCGCGACCTGGTGGCCCAAGGGAACGTCAGGGTCCTCATGGCCGCCGCCAACGGCACCATCGCCAAGCACCGTGAAGAACTGCGGACCCTGAGGTCCCGGGCCAAGGCCCACCTGCAGTTGCCCTCCCACCGAGCGCCCGCAGCGGGACGACCCCGATGAAACGGAGACCGAAGACCCGGCGCCCGCCGCCGGGCCCGCTGCCCAAGGCCCTGACCGGCATCCAGGGCCTCGATGAAATTACCGGCGGCGGATTGCCGACCGGGCGACCGACGCTGGTCAGCGGCGGCGCCGGCTCCGGCAAGACCATGTTCGGTCTCGAGTTCCTCGTGCGGGGCGCCACGCAATACAACGAACCCGGCGTGTTCATCTCGTTCGAGGAAACCATCTCGGACCTGACCACCAACGCCGCCTCGCTCGGCTTCAATCTGGACAAGTTGGTGTCCGAAAAGAAGCTGTTCCTCGACCACGTGCATATTTCGCGCGCCGAAATTTCCGAGACCGGGGAATTCGACCTCGACGGCCTCTTCATCCGCATCGCCGACGCGGTGCAGCGGGTGGGGGCGAAGCGAGTGGTGCTCGACACGATTGAAGCGCTGTTTGCGGAGCTGCCCAACCCGGGCATCCTGCGCGCGGAAATCCGGCGGCTGTTTGGCTGGCTCAAGGAAAAGGGCCTGACCACCGTCATTACCGCCGAACGCGATCGGCCGGACAAGCTCACCCGGCACGGCATCGAGGAGTTTGTGTCCGACTGCGTGATCCTGATGGATCACCGCATCCTCGAAGAGATCTCCACCCGCCGGCTGCGTGTCGTCAAGTACCGGGGATCCACGCACGGCACCAACGAGTATCCGTTCCTCATCGATGAGCATGGCATCTCGGTGCTGCCGATCTCGTCGCTCGGCCTCGACCATGCGGCGCCAAACATCCGTATCTCCACCGGCATTACACGGCTGGACGGCATGTTGGGCGGCAAGGGCTTTTACCGGGGGAGCAGCATCCTGCTGTCCGGCACGTCGGGCGCGGGCAAGACCAGCGTGGCTGCGCATTTTGTCGATGCGGCCTGCCGGCGCGGCGAGCGCTGCCTGTATTTCGCCTTCGAGGAATCGCCCCGGCAGATCGTCCGCAACATGCGCTCGATCGGCATCGATCTCGAGCCTTGGGTCACCAAAGGCCTGCTGCAATTCCAGGCCGCACGTCCCACCTACGGCGGCATCGAGCAGCACCTGCTGGTCACGCACAATTGCGTGTCCAGTTTCAAGCCAAGCGTCGTGGTGGTGGATCCGATCACCAACCTGCTGATGGTCAGCACACTGCACGAAGTGCGGTCGATGCTCACGCGCATGGTGGATTTCCTGAAGACCCAGCAAATCACCGCCGTCTTCACCAGCCTGACGGCGGGCAGCGGGAGCCTCGAAGCCAGCGAGGCCGACGTCTCCTCCTTGATGGACTCGTGGCTGCAGCTGCGCAGCGTCGAGTCGGGCGGCGAATGGAACCGCGTGCTCTACGTGCTGAAGTCGCGCGGCATGGAGCACTCCAACCAGATTCGCGAATTCCTCCTGACCAACGACGGCCTGCGGATGCTCGATGTCTACCTCGGCCCCGAGGGCGTGCTCACCGGCTCCGCGCGCATGTCGCAGGAAGGCCGCGAGAAAGCCGCCGGCACCTCGCGCGGGCAACAGCTGGCCAGCCGCGGACGCGAGCTCGAGCGCAAGCGCCGGATCTTCGAATCCCGGATGAACATGCTGCGGGCGGAGTTCGAAGTGGAGGTGGAAGTCCTTCAGCGCAGCATCTCGGAGTCGAAGCTGCTGGACAAGGAACTGCTGCAGGATCGCGGGCAGATGGTGCGGAGCCGGGTCGCCGACGCCGCGGCCTACACGAAGGGGCCGAGCGCACCAGCCGCGCGGAAACGCTAGATGGCCATCCTCAAGAAGGCCACCCTCAAGAAGGCCGCGCCCCGCCGCAAACCGGAGCCGGAGAAGCCCGAAGTGTTCAAGCTGCGGCTTTATGTGGCGGGCCAGACGCCCAAGTCGATTCGCGCCTTCGCCAACCTCAAGGTGCTCTGCGAAAAGAATTTGAAAGGCCGCTATCAGATCGAAGTGATCGACTTGTTGGAGAACCCGCACCTGGCGCGGGGCGCCCAAATCGTGGCGATTCCGACGCTGGTGGTCAAACTGCCCACGCAAGTCCAGCAAATCATTGGCGACCTGTCCAACACCGACCGGGTGTTGGTCGGCCTGGCCCTGCAGCAAGTTGTCTAGCCCGGCCCAGAAAGGCCTGCGATGAGGAAAGCGAAAGTCCCACCCAAGACCCGGCCGCGCCGCCAACCGGGCAAGTATGTCCTGCGGTTGTACGTCAGCCGCTTCACGATGAAATCCGAAGTGGCGATCGTCAACATCCAGCGCGTCTGCGAGGAGCACCTCAGGGGCCGGTACGACCTGGAAGTGATCGACATCAACGGTCACGCGAACCTGGCGCGAGACGAGCAGATTGTCGCCGTGCCGACGCTGATCAAGCGCCTCCCGGCCCCGCTGCAACGGCTGGTGGGCGACATGTCAGACATGAACAAGGTTCTCCTCGGCCTGGACCTGCGAATGCGGGAGCACTAGATGCCAGCCACTGCAAACCGGGTCGAAGCGCTGCCGTTCGACTGGGAGTTCCTCCTCCCGGTGAACTCCAAGGACAAGACCGATCTCGACTTCGCCACGGGCGAGACGATCTACATGCAAGGCCAACCCGCTGACTCGATGTACTTCATCCTGCGCGGCAAGGTCACGCTGGCCGTCGCCTCGCACGACGGCAAGGAAGCGATGGTGGCCACCCTCGGCCCGGGTGAGTTCTTCGGCGAGGGCTGCCTCGCCGGCCAGCCGTTTCGCATGTCAACCGCGGTGGCCTCGGGAGACTGCACGCTGACGAGAGTGGAGAAGCGGCTGATGCGCCGGCTGATCCACGAGGAGCCGGGCCTGGCGGAAATCTTTGTCGAGCACCTGCTGGCCCGCCTCATTCGCTACGAGGCCGACCTGGTCGATCAGATGTTCAACTCCGCCGAGAAACGCCTCGCCCGGATGCTCCTGCTGCTCTCGCACTTCGGCGAGGACAGCAAGAGCGAAACGCTGGTCGCCGGCGTCAACCAGGAACACCTCGCGCAAATGGTCGGCACCACGCGGTCGCGGATCAATTACTTCATGAACCGCTTCCGGAAGCTGGGCTACATCAATTACGATGCCGACGCCGGGCTGACCGTCCATCGCGGCCTGCTCATCGTCGTCAAGGGTGACTAGTTTCTGGTTTCACCTGCACCTTGACGATGGCCGTCGTCCAGCAGCACGCGGCGCCGCCGCCGCCGTTGCCGGAGTAATCGTTCGCGGTGACATGGAGCATGTAATCGCCCGGCTCCTTGAAGGTCACGGTGGTCGATGCCTTCCCCGAGAACGGCTCATCGGGCTTGCCGCCCCTGGTGGCGATCATCTTCGCCCGCGGCTCGCCAATCGTCACCTCGCCATCGCCCCGATACTTTGAGATCACCAACTGCACCGGCGCCTGCGTCCCGCTGAGCGGGGCATTGGTGCCGCTCGAATACTGCGCGTCATCGTCCGCCGAGAGGTCGAGTGGCATCGGCACCCCTGCGGTCGCGACCCGGAAGACCGCCTTCGAAAGGCTCGCGAGCGGTCCGGCGAACGATTCGCCGTTGGCGTCCAGCCGCAGCACCGGCGGCACGTTATAGCCGCGCGGCCCCTGCTCCGACGCCTTGAGCGGCGTGATGTTGTAGTCGGGGCTCATGTAGAACGGAACCTTGGACGTGACGCCATTGACCGTGATCGACCAGGTCAGCTTCTGCGTCGGCGCGAACTCCTTGGGCACCGTATAGATGAACATGCCGTAGCGGCGGCCCGGCAGGAAATGCGTGGGCTGTCCCATGTCGGGATTGCCCGGCTCGAAGTGGTTGTTCGTGCCGATCGCCACGTCGGGTTCGGCGGCCGTGTTGCGGTTGAAGTAGCCGATCAGGAACGAGTGCGTGCCGTCGGCGTTGTCGAACCAGCCTTCGAAGGCCGGCGTGACGCTGGCGCCAAACCCCTTCGGTGGAGAACTCGGCAACAGCGTCTGCGCCGAAATCACGGTGCCGCCAGCGACCAGCGCCGCCGCCGCGAAGAGTCGCAGGGCCAGGATGCGGGTCATGGCTGTCGCTCCGTGGTGGTCGCGGGTTGCTTGTGGTCCGCCTGCCACTGCGCGTACTCCGCGTCGGTGAGATAGACGACGTTCATCCACGCGTGGGCCATCTCGTCCACCGTGCGGTCGCCGTAGCCCACCCACTGATCCGGATCCGGATTGCTCTTGTTGTTCTTCGTATTGTCGTACCACGCGGTGACGTGGATGATCGTGCCCTTCGGGAAGGCCGGCGCGGCCTCTTCGGCGTAGATGTAGTTGGTCATCCAGTTGAAGTTGAAGTCCGATACGTAGCTGACCACTTGCGTGGCGCCGCTCGGCAGGATCGCCTCGACCAGCATCGCCTTGCCGCGAAGGTGGAAGTGCGGCTGGAAGTTGGTGATGACGGTGTTCTCCTTCAGCACCGTGAAGCCTTCGGTGTGCGACACCTGGTTGGGCGGAATGTCGAGCGCGCCGGGACCGTTCTTGAGCCCGGAGAATCCAATCAGGTAGCTGCGCTTCTTCGGCTCCTGGCCTTTCGGATAGAGCCAGATGCCGAGTTCCGCGCCGGAGGTGATGTCCTCACCGGAGGCGTGAATGTGGTTGTCCCAGGAGATCTTTTCGCCGGGCATGATCAGCTTGCCGGTGCCGTCCATGTAGCGGTCGTAGCCCTTGCCAATGGCCCACTCCATCAACTGCGGACGGCGGTTGACGCGGTCATCGGCGGCGGGGTTGTCACCAATGGTGGCGAACCCGCGTCCGGTTCCGGTATTGACCGCGTCCACGTTGCCGGGATTGAGCACCTGGTAGGCGATCGAGTGGTGCAGGATCTTGCGGCCGGCCAGGTTGGTCGGGCGGATCTCCACCATCCGCACCCAGCGGGGCTCCGCGATCGGGATGTCCACGAGCGGACGCCACCACTCATCCTGGTGGACCGCCGGCATCGTCTGTTCGGGGGTCTTGACCACGATGTCCGGGGCACCAAAGCCGTCGCGTTCGGCTTGCCAGTAGAGTCCGGTCGCGACGGGTACGGGCTTGGGCAGATCGGCCGGATTGCCGCGCGGCGCGCCCTGGTCCACCCAGTTGACGATGGTGGCGATCTGGGCGTCGGTGAGGGACATGTCGTTCTTGAATTTCCGGACGCCAACGCTCGGATCGATATGCCAGGGCGGCATCTGCCGGGTTGAGACCCGGGCGCGGATCGACTTCGCCCACGGACGGGCGTCGTCGAACGTCACGAGCGACATCGGCGCGATCGACCCCGCTTCGTGACAGGACTGACACTTCGCCTGGAAGATCGGCGCCACATCCTTCGAGAACGTCACGTTCTTCACTGGTTCGGCCGCAGCGGCGGCGCCGGGTGCGGCGGCCAGCGCACACAAGGAAAGAGCCGCCAACCCGAGAAGTCGCGTTCCTGCCATCATCAGCTCCCTTCAAACGAGGTCCGGATTTGAAGGGAGCGCCTTGCAATCGATATGCCGAGGAGGGACCGCGAATTTCCTGCGCGTTTGCGCCAACGTCGCCTTGAGGCGTGGGGAGTTTCCCGCGACGCGATGAAGTATTCCGCGGTGAAAATTTCCCAACGACAAACTATTGCAAAGTTGACCTTGACTCCACTGGCGGTTGGGCGTATTCCAATAGGTAACACCAACGTCACACGACAACGGGAGGTTTCAATGGATCCACCGGGCTCGTGTCGCGTATCGACGGCGGGCGGATAGTCGCGACTCCGCTCTTCGCCGATGCGCGAAGTGAAGACAGCAAGACACTGAAACGCCCGAACCTCAGGCCCCGCTTGAGGCCGGGCGTTTCGCTTAAGTCCAGAGCCGCTTGATGGCGAACAGCACCAGCAGGTAGACGAGCGCCGGAGGGCTCGCGAAGAGCAGCACGAGCGGAAACAGGTTGCTGCCCGCGGCCGCGGCGTAGACCGTGTAGGCGACCACCAGCGCCATCGGAATCGCCGACGCCAGCGCCGCGATCCGCCACTTGCCGCGCCACTTCCAGAGCGCAAACCCTTGCAGCAGGACGAAGGCGATCACCGTCATCGGCATGATCGCGATGAGCGCGGTGCCGAACCACATCAGCGGCCCTTCCTGGAACTGCTTCAGCTCGTCACTGATCCGCTCGTTCTGTTCGCGCTCCAGCGTCGTCACCCAGCCGGGCTTGGGCGCCTGCGGGTCTGGCGCGCCGGTCCAGGTGAGGTCCACGGGCAGCTCCGCGCTGCCGAGCACATCGCCGCGCGGGCCGTCCAGGCGCACCACGATCCGGTCGACGCGGGTGGCGCTGTCGTAAGCAAACCAGAACAGGGCTTCGCCCGAACCTGGAGGCATCTCGGGCGATCCGCTATTGATGCCCGGCACGCGCTGTCCCTGGAAGAACGCTTCCGCCCGCACGCGGACGACCCGGTCGGGCGCCTCGTAGTGAATGCGGAGGTTGAAGCTCTCCGACCGCGCCAGCGTCGCCGGCGAGGCCGGCCACGTCTCGAGGACGCGCACGGTGTTTTGTGCCTGCGCCGCTCCGGACAGGGCGAGACACGACGCGAAGAGGATGAGGGCCCGTCGCAAGACGAGCCATCCTAGCACCGCCGGCTTCGTCCGCCCGACGGGTTATAATGCCCTACAAACGGACCGAAGCGCGAAGCCCAGCCGCTCACTTCCGTCCCCTAAAACCCTGCTCCAGGGTGCGAGAGCCAAGATGTCGTTTGAAGATCGCGTTCGCTCGTCTGTCGATCAGGCGCTGGGCACACTTGTCGAGCAAGTGAAGCAGCACGCCGCCGAAGAACGCGACGCCGCAGTCGCCGCGGCGCGCGAGCAGGCGTTCGCCGACGCCGAACAGGCCACTGTCGCGCGCGTCGAAGACGCCGAGGCCCGCGTCCGCGCCACCATCGAAGATATTGTCGCCCAGCGCCTGGCCGACGACCGCGCCGTGGCGGCGCGGGAGATCCGCCGTGAGATCGAGGCCGACCTCGACGCCAAGTCCGCCGAGAAGGTGACGGCGATCGAGACGCGCATGAACCTCCTGCTCGCCGACGCCCGCTCCCAGGCGGAACAGGCCCTCAAGGATTCCGTGGCGGCCGCGCGCGTTCGCGAACGCGAAGTGGAGCTGGCGGGCGTCACCAGACTGCTCGAGGCGGTCCGTGGCCTGGACGGGGCGTCATCCCTGAGCGAAGTGCTGGACGCGCTGGCGCTGGCCGCCGCCCGGGAAGCGGCTCGTGCCGCGGTGGTGGTGCTGCGGGGCGATCGGATCCAGGGCTGGAAACTCGCCGGCTTTGGACCTCGAGACGCCAACCCGAAATCCGTGGACCTGTCGCTGGCGGAAGCGGGCGTGATCGGCATGGCCGTGGGCGCCGCGCGGGCGGTGACGACCCGCGATGGTCAGGCCGCCGCGGCCGGCCCCGGCTTCCAGGTGCTGCCCGTCGATCGGATGGGCCTGGCCGTGCCGGTGATTGTGGGCGGCAGGGTCGTGGCCGTGGTTTACGGCGACAGCGTGACGCTGGATGGACAGGATCGCGGCACGCCGAGCGGATGGCCGGAAGTGATCGAGGTCCTGGCCCGGCACGCGGGGCGTTGTCTCGAAGCGCTGACCACGCAAAAGCAAGGTGCCAAGACTGCCACGGGTGCCAAGGTTGCGTCGGGTGCATCGGGTGCGTCGGGTGCGGCAGGCGCCGAGGGTCCGGCCAGGAGCACGACCAACCCGCCCGATACGTCGGCGGCCAAGCGCGTGGCGCGGCTGCTGGTCTCGGAGATCCGGCTCTATCATGAGCCGGCCGTGGACGAAGGGCGGCGGCAGGGGAACCTCCTCCAGCGTCTCGCGCCGGAGATCGAGAAGGCGCGCCGCTTGTACGAAGCCCAGGTGCCCGCGATGTTGCGCGGCGAGACCGATTTCTTTCAACAAGAACTGATCCGAACGCTCGCGGGTGGTGATGCGTCGCTGCTTGGGAATACCGCTTGAAATCATTATCCGTCGTGGCCGTCGTGGCCGCACTCGCGGTCACCGTTTCCGGGCAGGTTCGACTCGTTCCCACTTCGCATCCGCCAGTGCCCGCGGATTTGTCGGCGATGTGGTACGCGCCGTCGTCAACCCGCAGTCCCCTCAGCCCGGCGCTTGATCGTTTTGTCACCGGCGTGAAGTTGATCGACGAGCAGAACAACGCTGCCGCGGCGCTGCCATTGGTCGGCGCCTCTGCGCTGGCGTCCACCCCGTTGGCGGATTACGCGCGCTACTACACCGGCCTCGCGTTGCTGAAGCTCGATCGCTACGACGCGGCCGACAACGTGTTTGCGGAACTCGCCGCGCGTCCCATCGACGGTCACCTTCCGGAAGATTCCTCGTTCCGCCAGGCCGAGGTGCGCGAGGCGCGCCAGGACTACGCCGGCGCGCTGGTGATCTACGAGTCGTTGATCGGCCGCAAGCTGGCGCAGCCGCATGTCGCGTGGATGAAGCTCGGCCTGGCGGCCGACGCCGCCGGCAATCGCCGCCGTGCCATCGAGGCCCTCGAGCACGTGTATTACGACTATCCGCTCAGTCCAGAGGCCGATGAAGCATCGGGCCTGTTGACCCGCTTCGAGGTGACGACCAGTCCGCTGTTCGCGCCGCGGGAATTCGCCCGCGGTGAAACGCTGTTCAAGGCGCGGCGGTGGAACGCGGCGAAGGCGTCCTTCGAACGGTCCAGGAAATTCATCGACGGTCCGGACCTGACCCGTCTCGACGTGCACCTGGCCGCCTGCCTCGTCGCCACCGGCCACGCCAGTGAAGGCCGCGACACCCTCAAGCCGTTGCTTGATGGCCCGATGGCCGAGGAGGCCGGCTTCCATTACCTCACCGCGGTCCGCGCCCTCAAGCAGAAGGACGAACACGCGCGGCTCGTGCGCGCGTTTGTCGATGCGCATCCCGCCAGCCCGTGGGCGGAAGACGCGCTGAACGGCCTGGCGTCGGCGCTCATCATCGACGACAAAGACGATGAGGCGGACGCGGTGTTCCGGGAGATTCTCGATCGATTCCCCACCGGGCGCTTTGCCGAGCGCGCGGCGTGGAAATCCGGCTGGTGGGCCTACCGCAAGGGACGCTTCGAAGACGCTCGGCAGCTGTTCGATCGCGGCGCCGCGGCGTTCCCGCGCTCCGACTACCGCCCATCGTGGCTCTATTGGAGCGGGAAGTCGGCCGAGCAACTGGGGAACCGGGAAGTCGCCATCGCCCGGCTGAAGCTGACGGCCACCGATTATCACAACTCCTATTACGGCCGCCTCGCGCTCACGCAACTGTCGAACCAGCGCGGCGCCAGCGTGCCCTCGACCGTCGTGCGGGAAAGTACGGCGCCCACGGGTCCGGCCGTCCCCACCGCCGGCCGCATCCAGCTCTTGCTCGCCACCGGACTCAATCGCGAAGCGCTGGGTGAGTTGCAGTACGCGCAGCGCATGTGGGGCGATTCGCCGCAGCTGCAGGCCACCCTGGCGCTGACCGAGCGGCTGCTCGGCAACGTGCGCGCCGGCATCAACGCGATGAAGCGCGCGTATCCCCAGTACCTGGCCGCCGGCGGCGAAAGCCTGCCCACCGAAATCCTCCAGGTGATCTTCCCCGTGGATTACTGGCCGCTGCTGCAAAAGTACGCCGCGGCGCGCTCACTGGATCCCTACCTCGTCGCCGCGCTCGTGGCGCAGGAATCGAACTTCGACCCGGCAGTGAAGTCGGGCGCCAATGCGATCGGCCTGATGCAGGTGTTGCCGTCCACCGCCCGCAGCTACGCGCGCCGCCTGGGCATCAAGCCGTTCTCCGCCAGGCGGCTCACCGAAGCCGAGGTCAACGTCATGATCGGCACCAACATTTTCTACGACACCATCAAGAAATTCGGCGGCGTGCATTTCGCGCTGGCGGCCTACAACGCGGGCGACAGCCGCGTCGCCAGCTGGCAACGCGAGCGTCCCGGGCTGCCGCAGGACGAGTTCATCGACGACATCCCGTTTCCGGAGACGCAGAATTACGTGAAGCGCATCCTGGGAACGGCCGAAGATTATCGCAAGCTGTACGGGCCCAGGGCCTCACGCTGACCATGCCTAAAGTTCGGAGTGCTGCCCGAGTCCATGCCTTTGCCGACTCGGTGTTTGGCGAGATGACCCGCCTCTCGTTGTTGCACGACGCCGTCAACCTGTCGCAGGGCTTCCCGGATTTTGCGGCGCCGCCGTCGGTCAAGGACGCCGCCTGCGCCGCGATTCGCGCCGACATCAACCAGTACGGGTCGACCTGGGGCACCCCCGATTTCCGGGAGGGCATCGCCCGCGAATTCACCCGGCGCTACGGCGTCCCGGTCGATTCCGACCAACAGGTCACGGTGTGCTGCGGGTCCACCGAGGCGATGATCGCGACGATGCTCGCGGTGGTGGATCCGGGCGATGAAGTGATCGTGTTCGAGCCGTTCTACGAGAACTATGGCCCCGACGCGATCCTCGCCGGCGCCGTGCCGCGCTACGTCCGCCTGCACGCCCCCGAGTGGACGCTCGATCCCGACGAGCTCCGCAAGGCCTTCTCCAACCGCACCCGCGCCATCGTCATCAACACGCCGGCCAATCCCACCGGGAAGGTCTTCACGCGGGCGGAACTGCGGCTCATCGCGGACTTGTGCCAGCAGTGGGATGTGCTGGCGATCGCCGATGAGATCTACGAACACATGGTCTACGACGGCCTCGCGCATGTGCCGATGGCGTCGATGCCGGGCATGGCCGACCGCACGGTGACCATTGGCGGCCTGTCGAAGACTTTCAGTGTCACGGGCTGGCGAATCGGCTGGACGATTGCGCCGCCGCCGCTGTCTGCCGGCATCCGCAAGATGCACGACTTCCTCACCGTGTGCGCCCCGGCGCCCCTGCAGGAGGCCGGCGTCGTGGCGATGGCGCTGCCGGAAAGCTATTACACCGAGATGTGCGCGGAGTATCAGCGGCGTCGTGACTTGCTGCTGGAGGTCCTGGCGAAGCATGGCTTCCGTTGCTGGAAACCGCAGGGCGCCTACTACGTGATGGCCGACGTCAGCCAGTTTGGCTACGCGGATGATTATGAGTTCGCCAGGTACCTCGTGAGCGAGTTCCGCGTGGCGACCATTCCGGGCAGCAGCTTCTATATCGACCCGAAGAGTGCGCCGCCGATGGTGCGCTTCTGCTACGCGAAGCGCGACGAGACCATCCACGAAGCCGATCGACGGCTCGCCGCGTTCGCCGCGCGCGCCGATCACCGGAAGCGGTAAAGGCGGATGCCGCCTTCGTCGGCCACCAGTTCCAGTCCCGCCACGGTATCGATCGCCTTCAGCGCGTCCACGCCGGAGCTCTCGGCAAACGCCGCGGTGTGGACCGTCAGGTGGGTCACGCCCAGCTTCTTTAATTCGTCGATGGCGCCTGGCTCGGGGAAGTTCCTGAGCGCTGCCGCGCGAATCGCATAGCTCGTCGGCTGAAAGCCGCTGTAGCCGTTGACGAGCGGCTGCAGGTAGCGGGTGTTGTTGACGAGATAAGGGCCGTTCCCGCTGACGGACCGTCCTGAAAAGATCGGGAACTCGGCGACGACGATGCCCGTCAGGCGCAGGCGATCGTAGATCGCTGGAATCCCCTGGAACGTGGTGAAGCCCACGGGCGTTCGCATCGCTTCTGCGGTCACCAGGACGCCCAGCGCGATCGCCAGGCCCGTGCGAGCGCGCGGCCAGCGCTGTTCGACGGCGGCGACACCGTATCCGGCCAGGATGGCGATCGCCGCGAGCGCCAGCCATCCCCATCGCGAGGCGGCCCTCAAGGCGGCAAGCAACGGAATCTGCGCGTGCAACCAGGCGTAACCCGGCAGACTTGGCCCGAACGACAGCGCGACACCCATCACCGCGATCACCAGGGCCATGCGAATCCTTGGATTGGCGCGCCGCACGCGGCTGCCGAGCGCAATCACCGCGAGGATCGCCGCCGTCGCGCCTGGGAAGAGCGTGGTGGCGCCACCGAACCGATGACTCCACCATTCGTAGTGCAGGCGCGCTCCCGTGGACAGGTAGTCACTCCAGGTGGCGGAGTTGGCGGCCACTTCATCGAGGCCGCGGGCCATGCCCTGGTCGCGGCTCACGAGGTAGTACGGCCAGAGAAACGGCGCCAGCGCAACGGCGGTGATCGCGCCGGCCAGGATCAGGGCGATGAGGACGCGCCGCCGCGGCGCCCCGAGCCACGCGCTCGGCCTGGTCGCCACGCACGCGGTCACGGCAAACAGCGTGAACACCAGCAGGTAGTTCGAACAGAGGGACTGCAGCACGATGGCCGCGGCCAGCCACACGGCATCGCGCCGGCGCCCGCGCTCCAGCACGCGGTCGAGCGTGTAGAGCACCGCCGGCAGGAACTCCACGTGCTGTGCCTGCAGGTGGGCAAAGCGCGTGAGGACGTGCGCGTTGAAGCCGTAGGCGAGACCAGCGATGAGGCCTGCCGTGACGCTGCCGGTCCAACTCGACATCAGCAGGAACATCGCCCAGCCCGACAGCGCGAGCCCGAGCATGATGAGCAGGTTCTGCACGAGCACGGGGGAGGCGCCGGCGGCGATGAGGGGCGCGCCCATCAGCGACGGCACCAGCATGTGCTCCGAGTAGGCGAGTGCGTGTGCTTCCGGATAGAAGATGGGCGCTTCGAAGAGCCGCAGCGGCGCGTGCGCCAGCGCATGCGGCACCCACGTGATCACCCACGCATTGAGCGAGGCGTCGTCGTTGTCGAGCCGCGACAGGTGGGCGGGGTCGGTGGCCAGCGGCCACGAGTGGAGCACCGCCAGTGCGGCGAACAGCCCTAGCGCGGCCAGCCGACGATTTCGAAGAGCCAGATGTCGCCGTCCTTTGAAAGCGGCCGCAGGTAGTCGGCGTACTCATCGAGCAGCGCCGGCAACTGATCGCGGGTCTGCCGGCCGAACAGGTTCAGGTGCAGGACCACGTAGCGGGCGCCGTACTTCTCGAGCGCCGCAAACGCCGGACGGCTCGGAAAGCCGCGGATCTGCTGGGCGCTGTCGCGAAAATCCTGCGGGATATGGTCGCTGTAGCCGTTGATCAACGGTTGCCAGTGGGCCGTCGAGTTGAGCATGTACTCCGAATGCCCGTGAAAATCCTGCGACGTGGCCCAGTACGGAAATTCCGCCACCGGCGCCTTCGGCAGCCGCGACAACACCTCGTAGGCGGGGGACACCGGCGGCGCATCGCGCATGAAGATCGGCGCCTGCACCAGGTCGCCCACGGCCAGCGCGAACAGCACCGCGGCGACCGCGAACTGATTGGTCCGGGCCTCGATGATGCGCGTCAGCGTGATCGAGGCGAGCACCACCAGGCACAACGTGACGACCAGCCCGGTGCGCTCGGGCGCCCTCAGGAAGGAAAACAGCGGCGCGTAGTCGTGGAGCCAGGTGTAGAGGTAGGCGCGAGGACCAAGCGCGATCCAGAACGCCATCACGCCGGAGGCCACGTAGAACGCGACCGTGTCGCGCCGCAGGCGGGTGCAAGCCGCTCCGGTTGCCCGCTTCAAGCCCAGCCAGATGCCCGCCAGCCCGAAGGTCAGCGTGATGATGCCTGGAAAGACCACGCCAAGGAACTTGTTGTCGAGCAGCGGCAGCCACTGCCGGTGCAGCCATGCCGCCGACGCCAGCCAGCCGCGCCAATTCGCGGAATAGCGGGTGGCGTCTTCGAGCGAACGGCCAAACCCGGTTTCCTGCTGCATCTTCAGGTAGGGCGCGAAGAACGGCGCCGTCAAACCGAGGCAAACGATCGCCGCGACGGCAATCGCCGACCAATAGCGGCGATCGGTCCAACGCTTCTGCGTGGTGGCGAACAGCAGCGTGCCGAACCCGACGAGCATGCCGGCAAAAATGCCGTAATAGGCGCAGGCC
Source organism: Vicinamibacterales bacterium (assembly GCA_039934485.1). Lineage (GTDB taxonomy): Bacteria > Acidobacteriota > Vicinamibacteria > Vicinamibacterales > UBA2999 > 12-FULL-67-14b. The sequence continues at coordinate 8,293 of JBDTMB010000032.1, read as the reverse complement.
AGGCCCTGCAACCACATCGCCACGCCGAGCGCCGCCGCGCCAAGCGTCGTCGGACGATCGACGAGGCGATGAAACATCAGCAGGCAGATCGGCAGGCCGCCGATCATCTGCAGCTGGATGTGCGCCGAACGGGCGAAGACAAACGGGCAGTAGGCGTAGAGCACCGCCGCCACCGCCGCCGAGTAGCGATTGCCGGTGAGATAGCGAACCAGGTAGTAGGTGCCGATCGACGACACCATGAACCCGAACAACACCACGAAGTTGTGCGTCGCGTACGGGTTCTTCGTCAGCAGCCACACCGGCACACCGACGGCGCCCTCGACGAGGTTCGCTTCCGAATACGTCAGCGCGTCCTGGTGTGGATAGAAGATGTTGGCGTGGTAGGTGTTCAGCGGATCGGTGGTGAGCGAATGCGCGACCCACGACACCACCCAGATGCTCCAGCGCCCGTCGTTGCTGTCCACGCGTCCCGCGTGATCGAAGCGGGCGATAAGGGGGTAGGTGAGGGCGCACGCAAGCGCCAGGGAGGCGAGGACGACGGCGGCTGGCTCCACCAGTCCTCGGAAGCGCATCGAATCGGTATGGTAGCATTCATTCGGGCAAGCCTGAAGGCTGGCCGCCACCTCAAAGCCGGATGGATCGACTCCTCGAACTCACCTACCGAGCTGAACAAACCCATTTCTGGTTTCGCGGCTTCCGACAATTCATGCGGCCGTTGCTGGCGCGGGCAACCGCGGGCATCGCCTCGCCCCGGATCCTCGATTGCGGATGCGGCACCGGCTCCAACCTCGAAATGCTCGGTCCGTTCGGCCGCGCGGTGGGCTTCGACCTGACGAGCGTGGGCCCGCAGTTCGCGCATTCGCATGGCCACCACGTGGCGCAGGCCAGCATCGGCGCCATCCCGTTCCAGTCCGGCGCGTTCGACGTGGTGACGTCGTTCGACGTCTTTCAGTGCCTGCCGGATGACGTGGAGGCGTCGGCGATCCGCGAGATCGCGCGGGTGCTCAAGCCGGGCGGCTACGTGGTGCTGAACGTCGCGGCCCTGGCGATCCTCCACGGCCGTCACTCGGTGTTGTCTGAAGAAGTGCGGCGCTACACGCCGGCCAGGCTGCGCGCGATCGTCGAACGCGGCGGCTTCCGCGTCGAGCGGCTGAGCTATGCCAATTTCAGTCTGTTGCCGTTGCTGCTGCCGACGAGAATGTGGCAGCGCATCACTGCCCCGCCCGGGGGAGTCGAGGCTGGCGAGTTTGAGATCTCGGTGCCAGCCGCGCCGATCAACGCCGCGTTGTCGGCGCTGGTCACGATCGAGGCGCTCGCGCTGAAGACCATCAACATGCCCATCGGCAGTTCGTTGATGTGTCTTGCGCGCACACCCTAGCGGCTAGTAGCGGATTACGCCGCCGAAGTAGAGGCCGCTGAACTTGAGCGAGCCGCTGTCCTTCTCGAATTGGTAGAACACCGACAACCTGCGGTAGCCCGCCACCGCACCGACGAAGCGGTTGTAGTTGTAGGTCACGTTGAAGTCGACGTCGGTATAGCTGCCGTCGAAGCGGTCCTTGGCCAGGCTGTCGGGCACACGGAAGATCGACACCTCGCCGTTGACGGCCACTTGTGGCGCAAGGTAGCCGCGGCCGACGATGCCGATGGTCGGAATCGGCGCCACCGCGGTGGTGAACTCCGGCTGCGCCCTCAGCGGACTGCTGATCTCGACATTGACGTCGGTGTACTTGAGATCGAAGAGCGCGCCGAGGAAGCCGTGCTTGGTGTACAAGAAGTCATACTCGTAGCCGAAACGCGAGGTGTTGAACTGCGCCGTCGTTTGCACCGGCAACCCGATGTTGTAGACCTGGCCGTTGAAGACGAAGGACCGCAGGATCACGGTGTCGGCCGAGTAGCTGATCGGCAGGTACTCGAAACGGAAGCGATGCTTCTTGGCCGGCCGCAGCACCAGGTCCAGCTTGCGCAGCTTGTGGCTGACGATCGACAGGTCCTTGATCAGGTCGACGTTGTCGCCCGGGATGCCCAGCGCTTCGGAGCTGATGAGCAGCGACGGGTCGGCGTTCCACCAGGCGAGCGACCCCTCGATGTGGTAATCCTCGCCGGCCGGCGCCTTGGCCGGCGGACGATACTGGGCGGCGGCATCGGTCGAGGACCACGCCCAGGCGAGAGCCACAAGTCCCGCGATCACAAAACTCCGGCGAGCAGATCTGCGCATAGATAAGTCTCTTGCCTCAGAAAACGAGGTCGGGCGCCCACCCTGGGGGAGGGAGGCAGGTCTGTCTGGGAAAACAGACCTTCTGAAGATAGCACGAATCCGGACTTAGCTCTCGGCGCCGACCGGTTCCTGGCGGCCGCTGCCGCCGAGCACGCTCATCCACTTCTGCAGTGCCGCGCCGAGCACGATCACCGCGAGCACCATCATGATCGTGGTGCAAATCGTCAGGATCCAGCCCTCGGTATTGCGCGCGGCGTTGGCGCCGACGGCGAGCGGATAGTAGTTGTCGCGGACGTTCAGGAACCCGCCGTAGAGCGTATTGGTGGCCAGGAACGCAAACGGCACCAGCGTGACCCACACGTAGCGCACCATGCCGGAGTTGATCAGGATCGTCGTGGCCACGGCGAGGGCGATCGACGCCAGGAGCTGGTTGGCGACCCCGAACATCGGCCAGATCGTATTGATCTGCCCGGTGTAGATGAAATAGCCCCAGCTGCCGACGAGCAGGGCGGTGGCGAGCGCGCCGCCAAAGAAATTATCGGGGTTGGCCAGCGGTTTGTACGCCTTGCCCATGAAGTCCTGGATCAGGAACCTCCCGACCCTGGTGCCCGAGTCGATGGTCGTCAGGATGAAGAGCGCCTCGAACATGATCGCGAAGTGGTACCAGTAGGCGAGCAGGCCCTTCATGCCCGGCAGCGACGTGAAGATCATCGCCATGCCCACGGCCAGCGACACCGCGCCGCCCGTTCGGCCTTCGACCTGTTCGCCAACCTGCGCCTCGATCGGATCGATGTTGACGTGCGACAGCGTCTGGCCGCCGAAGGTCATCTTCGAGTACACCGCGGGCGGCGTGTTGATGGCGAAGTAATCACCCGGAGGCATCGCGGTGGCGGCAATCAGCGCCATCAGGCCGACGACGCCTTCCATCAACATCGCCCCGTAGCCCACCGGCCGGATGTCGGATTCCTTGTCGATCATCTTCGGCGTCGTGCCCGAACTGATGAGGGCGTGGAAGCCCGAGATGGCGCCGCAAGCGATGGTGATGAAGCAGAACGGGAACATCGGCCCCGGGATGATCGGGCCGCCGCCGTTGACGAACTCGGTGAACGCGGGCATCTGCAGTTGCGGATTGACGATCACCACGCCGAGCGCCAACAGCAGGATGGTGCCAATCTTGGTGAACGAGCTGAGGTAGCCGCGCGGCGCCAACAGCAGCCACACCGGCAGCATCGACGCGGCAAATCCGTAGAGGCAGAGCGCAATCACGATCTGCGTGCGATTGAGGTTGAAGAAGTCGCCCAGCCAGTGGCCGGGATGGTTCAGGGGTTCGCCGCCGACCACCGCGAGCAACAGGCCAATCACGCCGATGATCGTCGCCTCGGCGACCTTGCCCTTGCGAAACACGTACATCCAGAAGCCCATGAACATCCCGAGCGGAATCGTCATGGTGATGGTGAAGAGGCCCCAGCGGCTGTCGGCCAGCGCGTTGACCACCGCGATGCCCAGCCCGGAGATGGCGATGATCAGGATGAAGATGACGGCGATGGCGGCGACGATGCCGGTGAGCGGGCTGATTTCCTTCTTGACGATCTCCGGCAGCGACATGCCGCCGCGGCGGACCGACGCCCACAGGATGATCGAGTCGTGCACGGCGCCGGCCAGGCAGACGCCGGCGACGATCCAGATCAACCCGGGCGCGTACCCGAACTGCGCGGCGAGGACGGGGCCGATGAGCGGGCCGGCGCCGGTGATCGCGGCGAAATGGTGCCCGAACAGCACGACGCGGTTCGTCGGATGAAAATCGTGGCCGTCGTTGCGCGTGTGGGCCGGAGTCTTGCGCGCGTCGTCGAGGCAGAGGACCTTGGCGGCCAGGAACGCGCTGTAGTACCGGTACGCGATGGCAAGGATGCAAAGCGATGGCAAAAGCACATACAAAGCATGCATAGGCGGGGATGATATCAGCAGGTCGGCCGTATCTGAAGCCAGAAGTCCCCGCCGTCTGAAGTCTGCAGGCGGCGGGCTTCAGGCTACCCGGGTGGGCGATCGTCGCCGCCTGGCGCCACGGGCGCGCCCGGGGCCGGCGGCGGGGTCACAGGCCGAGGTGCCTGGCGCAACTCGGCCTCGCGCTTGCGGAAGAGCGAATCGACCATCCCCGGGATGCTGTTTTGCGGGTTCCAGCCCAGACGGAGCACGGTGACCTTGACCTGGCGGCGGCCAAACTCCAGCGCCTCGGTGCAGCTCCATAAATACAGGTCGAGCGTGCGTCCCTGGACCGCGGGACCGGTGTCCATCACCGTCCAGATGCCGGTGTAGCGCGGGTTCGGGGTGTCCACACGCACCACGGTCCCCACCGGCAACAGGGCCGGATCGGCGGCTGCCACACCCGTCCGCACGCCGACGCCAGACGCCGTCGTCTCGCCCTTGCAGTACGCCGTGGCGGTGAACTGCAGCCGCGCCCCGGCTTGCGGCAGGCTCGTGGTTTCGGCCATCGTCGCCTCGCGCGCGGCGTAATGCGAATCACGCGTGGTGGTTTCGTAGAAAAACACGAAGAGGACGGCGACGGCGACCGTCGCAAGCGCTTTCCGCCAGTAGGATTCAGCGATGCGCATCGTCAGTGCCTAGGTTCCCCGACTCCCGAAAGTGTTCGTACGCTTCTGGCAGCCCTTCGTCGCGTCCCTCGCGTTCGAGGACGAGCGTGCCCGCATCCCTGGTGAAGACGCCGATCTTGGTCATCGCCGGTTCAGCCACGTGGCGCCGGGCGTTTCGCAACCGGCCACCGCCTCGCGCCGGGATCGCAAAGAGCAGTTCGTAGTCTTCTCCCCCGGTGACGGCCGCGCGCACCGAATCGACGTCGCGCGCGGTCCACCAGGCCCTGGCGCCCGGCTCGATCGGCAGCGCCGCCGCGTCGACGCGCACGCCGCACCCGCTGGCCGCAGCGACCTGTCGGAGTGCGTCCGCCAACCCGTCGCTCAGGTCCATCGCGGCTCGCGCGGCCTTCGCGCCGGCCATCGCTCGTCCGAGCCTCACGCGCGGCTCGGGTCTTCGCTGCCGGGCGATACAGGCAGGGCCTCCCGACAGGGCACTGGAGTCTTCCCGACGGGTGGCAACTCCCGACGCGCCCGTTGCCGCATCCCGGCTGCCCTCGCGCAACATCTCCAGCCCGGCCCTGGCCCCGCCAAGGGTCCCGCTCACGTAAATCGAATCGCCGGGCTTGGCGCCGCTTCGCGTCAGCCACCGCCTCGGCCGGACGGAACCACCGAGTGTGACGTCCACCACGAGGGGACCGTTCGTCCGGGAGATATTGCCCCCAACAACGGCCACCCCGTGTACCTTCGCCAGCTCAACCACACCGTCCATTATTCCTTCGACGTCGGCCACCGGCCATGAGCCGGGCAGGACCAGCGAAAGCAGTGCCCATCTCGGGGACGCGCCCATTGCCGCCAAATCGCTCAGGTTGACCGCGAGGGCCTTGTATCCGATGTCGGCCGGCGCGAAATAGGCCCTTGAGTAGTGAACCCCCTCAACCAGCGAATCCGTCGTAACCACGAGGTGCTCGTTGCGGACGTGCGCCAGCACCGCGGCGTCGTCGCCGGGACCAACCAGCACGCTTGCCGGCGGCCTGGGGAGGCGTGCCAGCAATCGCGCCAGCAGCGCGTGTTCACCGAGGTCGGCGACCTTCATCAAACTGTCGAGAGCTGTCGAACGAGCTGTGGCGGGCGCGACAACGGAGCGCCCAAAGTAGAAAATGACCCGCGAACGCGCTTCACTGTCCGCGCCAACGGCGCGGACGACAGGTACATTAAAACCCCGCTTTGCCGTGTGGGGAGGATCGCTGAACCTGCATAGCAGGTGGAGTCACTGTATGAACCAGGCTTTAGGCTTCCTCTCCGCGGAGGCATGCACACCGCCTGGCTTCGCGACTCACTTGGGTTTAAACATCGGCTCAGACGAGCCTCCGAAAACCATCACGGGCAAAGCAGGAACTTGGATCTTAGGTCTGCCGGACTGGCGGGTCAAGTTTTCACCCCCGTCGGCTTTGGGCAGAAGCCCTACTACTCGGCGAGTGCCAGGGCCTGATCGACGATGCGTTCCAGGGCCTCGGCGCGGGCGGTGAGGGCGCCGGTATCGCTGGTCAACTCGGCGCGCGTCCGGAAGTATTCATCCGTAATGTTCAGGGCGGCGAGGATGGCCAGGCCCACGGCGTCGCTCGAAGGGGCGCTTTCGGCGGCGAGTTTCATGCGCTGCTCGACAAACGCCGCCAGGTCCATCACGTACTTCGGGTCGAGCGAGGTTCTGATCGGGTAAATCTGCCCATGGACTTCGACTTGAACCACTCTCGGCTCAGGCATATCTCAGGCTTCGGGCTTCAGGCTTCAGGCTTCAGAGATTCAGGCCATCCAACTGCTGCAGCATCTCGGTGACGCGGCTGCGGATGAGATCGCGCTCTTCCCGCATCGACATCATCTCGGCGGACTTGGTGGCGGCATCCGCCACCCCGGCCTTCAGCGTGTCCACTTCGCGCTGCAGCCGGGCGTTGTCCTCGCCAAGCCGGGTCTGCTCGCCCTTGAGCCGGACGATGGTGTTCACCAGCAACTTGATCTTTTCCTCGAGCCGGTCGATGGGCTCGAGTCCGGCGCCGGTCGTCTTAGTGGCCATCCATTACCTCTGAACTGCGTTCAAGTTCTTGATGAGCGCCGCGAGGACGCCTTGCATCGCGCCCTGCACCTCGTCGTCGGTGAGCGTGCGCCCGGGCGACTGGAACGTGAGGCGCAGCGACAAGCTCACCTTGCCGTCGGGTACGCCCTTGCCCTGGTAGCGATCGAATTCGCGAATCATCACCAACGTCTCGGGCGCAGCCGAACGAATGGTGCCACGAACCGTCTCCGCAGACAAGGCATCGTCGATCAGAATCGAGACGTCGCGGACGACGGACGGATACTTCGGGAGCGGCGTGGCGCGCAGCGTCTCCACCGGCGCTGCCGCGGTCAGCGCGTCCAGGTCGATCTCGGCCACGAACACCGGGTCGCCCGACGGCAGGTCGCGTGCGTCCGCCACGATTGGCGCGAGTTGTCCGAAGATCCCGATGGCCTTGCCGTCGACCACGAGGTTGGCGGCGCAGCCTTCGACCAGGTAGGTCGACCGGGCTTCGGTGAAGGCCGGCGTCACCACCGCCTTTGCCGCCAGTTGCTCGACGACGCCCTTGAGGTCTGAGAAGTCCACGTCGCGCCGGCCGCCGCTCCAATGGTCGGGCGTGGCCAACCCGGTCCAGGCCATGCCGAGCCCGCGGGTTTCCCCGGTGGAGGAGAAGCGCGTGCCGATCTCGAACAGCCGGATGTCGCGCCGGCCGTGACGGCGATTGTGGCTCACCGCGTCAATCACGCCGGGCAACAGGCTCGGCCGCATCACGGCGAATTTCTCCGACAGTGGATTGAGCAGCGCCACCGGTGCTTGGCCATTCAGAAAGGGCGCGGCGGCGATTTCTTCGATGAACGCGAAGCTGATCGCTTCGGAGAATCCCATGCCGAGCATCGCGCCGCGCATCCGCGCATCGCGGGCGATGCGCGGATCGGATGGGGGAGGCGCCTGTTGCACGCCGGGGAATGTCGACGGCAGGTGTTCGAAGCCGTGATGCCGGCCGACTTCTTCGATCAGGTCGACCTGGCGGCGGATGTCGACGCGCCACGACGGCGCCGTGACCTGCCAGCCGTTCGACAACGCCTTGGTCTCGAACCCGAGGGAGGCGAGAATCCGGGTGACGTCCGCATCCGGCACCTCCATCCCCAGCAGGCCCGCGATGCGGCGGCGCTCGAGCACGACGTCTTTCGACGTGTGGTGAACCGGGTAGGCGTCGGTGATGAGGCCGGTGGCCTTTCCCGCGCCGATCGCCTCGAGCAACTCGCACGCCCGCGCCATCGCTCGCGCCGGGGCCCGCAAATCGCCGCCCCGCTCGAACCGCGTGGACGCTTCAGTCTTCAGCCCAAGGGTCTTGCTGGTGGCGCGCACCGAGGCCGGGCTGAACCAGGCTGCCTCGAAGACGATGCGCCTGGTCGTGGCCGACACTTCCGAGTCGGCGCCGCC
>JBDTMB010000031.1:0-23480 GCA_039934485.1 Vicinamibacterales bacterium | reverse complement strand
CCAGGCCGTTCCTACTTCTTGAAGGCGCACTCGAAGGAAGTGCGCGCGACCGTGACCGCGATCAAGCACCGCATCGATGTCGGGAGCGACGCGCACCTCGCGGCGAAGACCCTCTCGCTGAACGAGATTGGCGTCGTCAACCTCTCGACGGCACAGCCAATCGTGTTCGAACCCTATGCGGTCAATCGCACCCTGGGCGCGTTCATCCTGATCGACCCGCTCACCTTCGAGACCGTGGGCGCCGGCATGATCGAGTTCGCGCTGCGCCGTGCCTCGAACGTGCACTGGCAGGCCCTCGAGGTGTCGGGGCCGGCCCGGGCTTCGCTGAAGCAGCAACAGCCGTGCTGCGTGTGGTTCACGGGCCTCCCCGGTTCCGGCAAGTCGTCGATCGCCAACCGCCTCGAACAACGCCTGTATGCGGCGGGCCGCCACACGTATCTGCTGGACGGCGACAACCTCCGGCACGGGCTCAGTCGCGACCTGGGCTTCACCGAGGCGGACCGGGCGGAGAACATCCGGCGCGTCGCCGAGGTCGCGCGGTTGATGGTGGATGCCGGGCTCATCGTGTTGGTCTCCTTCATCTCGCCGTTTCGCGCCGAGCGGCGGGCGGCACGCGACCTGTTCGCCGGCGGCGCGTTCGTCGAGGTGTTCGTCGACACGCCGATCGAGGAGTGCGAGCGCCGCGATCCCAAGGGCCTTTATGCGAAGGCGCGAACCGGCGCCTTGCCGAACTTCACCGGCATCGACAGTCCGTACGAGCGGCCGGAGTCGCCTGAGATCCATCTGCTGACGATCGGGCGCTCGCCTGAGGACTGCGCCGAGCAGGTGTTCGCGCGGCTTCCGTGACGATGGATTACCTGCAGGTGGCGGCCGGCGCCCTCACCGGACTGGTGGTGGGCATGACCGGCGTTGGCGGCGGCGCGCTGATGACCCCGATCCTCCTGCTCGCGTTCGGCACGTCGCCCGTCGTGGCCGTGGGCACCGATCTCTGGTTTGCGGCGTTCACCAAGCTCGCCGTCGCGGGATTGCACGTGCGACAACGGCTGATCGATTGGCCGGTGGTGAGGCGCCTCTGGATGGGCAGCCTCCCGTCGTCGGCGCTCACGCTGCTGTGGATGGCCAACCAGCGGGCTGACGACGGCAGCGTCGCGTTGGTGAGGACTGCAATTGCGCTGGCGGTGTGCCTGACAGCGACCAGCCTGTTGGCGGACCGGCCACTGCGCGCCCTCGGCGCGCGCTTCTCCTTGTTGACCGCCGCGCCGTCCCACGCCGGATGGACCTCACCGGCCACGATCGCCGCCGGCGCCGTGCTCGGCGTCCTGGTGACGCTGACGTCGGTGGGCGCCGGCGCGCTGGGCGCGGTGATGCTGGTCTACCTCTATCCGCGCCTGACCCCGCAGCGGCTGGTGGCTACGGACATCGCCCACGCCATTCCGCTGGCGCTTTGTGCCGGCGCCGGCCATCTGGCGATCGACCGCGTCGATTTCGCCCTGCTGCGCGATCTGTTGGCTGGTTCGATTCCGGCGGCGCTCGTTGGCGTCGCGGTCGCGTCACGCATGCCGCACGCCGTGTTGAGGATGGCCCTCGGCGCAGTACTGCTGGTGATTGGGCTGACGATGCTGGTGGCCCTGTGACTCAGCGACGGCTAAAGCCATCGCTCTCCAACAGTGACGGCTAAAGCCATCGCTGTCCAACAGTGACGGCTAAAGCCATCGCTGTCCAACAGCGACGGCTAAAGCCATCGCTCTCCAACAGCGACGGCTGAAGCCATCGCTCTCCAACAGTGACGGCTAAAGCCATCGCTCTCCAACAGCGACGGCTGAAGCCATCGCTCTCCGGCTTTACGGCGAGAGCACGCCCATCCACTGCAGCAGCCTCGCCACATCGGCGGGATCCACGAAGAGCAACAGGCAGAGGATCATGGCCACTGAAAACAGTTGGAGGTTCATGAACCAGTCCATGACGAGGTGCATGGCCACGCCCAGCAACAGCAGCGGATAGCGCAGCTCGCTAATCCAGAGGCCGAAGCCGAGCGCGCCTTCCGTGGCCACCGTCGAGTACGTGCCCACACGCGCCCAGAAGAGCGTCCGCGCAAAGCGCGGCAGGGGCCGGCGGCGGAAATCGGCGACCTGCACGGCATAATAGGCGGCCGTTCCGTTGATCCAACTCTCGCCGCTGAACTTGTGAAGGAACGCGGAGAGATAGCAGATCGACACCTGCAACTGCATGAGTCTTGTGCACCAGGCGGTGCCAGGCACCACGACGGCGCCCGCGCGTCTGGCCAGCCACTCGTCGATCGACAGCGCCTCGCCGGCACGCGAGAAGATCAGCAGCAAGCACATCAGCCGCAACACATCGTCGGCCCCGTACACCAGCACCGGATTACGCTGCTGGATACTCAGCAGGGTCACGAAGGCCAGCGTGGCGCTGGTGCGGGTGAAGAGGCCGAGTGCCAGCAGCACCGCGCTGCAGAGGTGCAACGCGATCACCGCATGAAGCCAGCGTTCGGTCGGTGGCAGGTAGGCCAACACCGTGAACCTGGACCGGCCGTAGACGCGCTGATAGTAGTCGTGCGAGAGCAGCCCGGACGGGCCGATCCACAGGCTGGCATCACGCGCGAAGAGCGCAGCGTTGGCCACGAGCAGCAGGCCGAACAAGATCCGGAAGAGCGCGATCGTATAGGGCGGCTCGGAGGCGTGGAACCAGGCGGTCCACGCCGAGGCGACCGCCCCGATCGAAATCACGCCTCGTCCTCGACGCGGTGCGTGTGCACGACGAAATTGTCTGGCGGGCCCGGCGCGATCGCCGACCCCGGACCCGCCACGGGAGTACGACGGCCCCACAACACCACTTCGACCGGCGGGTCGTCCGCCAGGTCGTACTTGCGAAGCAGGTAGTCGATCAACGCGGGCTGGCAGGCCTCTTCCTCTTCGGTCAGGATCGAACTCGCGTACTCGCGATAGCGAAACGCCAGGAAGGCCTGCCAACGCGACAGCTCGCGCATCGACGGCGGTTCCCACAAGACTCCGCTGCCGGAGCGCCGGCGAATCACGGCCTGGAGATCGTGCTCGGCCTGTGGCGGGTCTGGCGTGAACATCGACCAGCTCTGGTCGAGCCCGGCCCAGACCAGCCAGTCCGCGATCGGCTGGATCAACCGGTGGCCCGGCGTCTCGGCGGGCAGTCGCCAGCACCAGGCGACGACGAGGTAGGCGAGGATAAAGGCGTCGACGAACACAATCAGCGGACCGCCGGCGCTGGGGGCCGCTTCAGAAGCCAGACATCGCCTTCACGCTGGCTCTCCAGGTAGTAGATCGATTTGCCGTCCACCGAGAGCGCGAACTCCTCCTCGAAGCCGTGCGGCTGGCCGATCTCGCGGACCCGCCGTGACGACAGATCGACGATGTTGAGGCGGTACCGCCCGGCGAAGAGCAGGCGCTGGCGATCGACCCACGCCGGGTAGTTGCCGACATCGGTGGGCATCGTGAAAAGTTTGGTGCTCGGGTCGTAGAGCACCAGCCCGGCGGCCGTGCCGTCCTGTCGCTGGCGCCAGCCGGCGAGCACGGCGCCATCCGGCGACCAGGCCCACGGCACGAACGCCCCGCCAGGCGCGGGAAGTGGCGGCAGGGAGGGGAGCGCTCCCGCCGTGGGCTTCGACACCTCCACGACGAATGCCTTGCCCTCGAGCGAGCTGCTCCACACGTGCCGTCCGTCGGGCGTCCACACCGGGTAGTACAACCCTTCGGTGTCGGGCTGATTGGTCAACTGCTGGAGTCCGCTGCCGTCGGGCCGGACCAGCCAGAGCTGCATGGAACCCGATCGATTGGAATAGAACGCGATCTGGCTGCCGTCCGGCGACCAGCGAGGGGCGCGGTCGTTGAACGTGCCGTCGGTGAGCGCGCGTTGGCCGGAGCCGTCCACGCGCACGACCATGAGGCTTTCGTCCTGAGAGTATGCCAGCCACTGGCCGTCGGGCGAGACCGCCAGGTTGCGCAAGTAATGGGTGCCGCGCGTCACGGGCTCGGGTCGGTCGCCGACCGTGCCGCGCCGGGCCTCAAACGCCAGGCGAGTGAGATTGAGCTCGAAGGTCTGGTGGAGGTAGGCCATTCGCGACCCGTCCGACGAAAAGCTCATGACGCCCGCGTTGGTTGACGGCGTTGGCACGGCCTCCGGCGGCGCCAACACGCGGCCAGTCGCTTCGTCGATGCGGACGCGAAAAAGATTGAGCGCACCATCGCGGTTGCTCGAGAAGAACAGGTACAAGCCGTCGGGCGACCACACCGGACTCCAGTCCAGGGCGGCATCGCCCGTCACCGGCACGGCGGGCCCGCCACCAGCCGGAATCGTGACGATGTCGCGGCGCTGCGTGTCGTCGGCCTGCCAGTAGGCGATGCGCTGCCCGTGCGGCGACCACCGCGGCTGCACCGCATCACCGGCGGTCAGTTGGCGTCTGGTGCCCGTCTGGATGTCGACCACCCATAGAGCGCTCTTCGACCAGCGGATGGTGGGGATATCAACCGGTTCAGTGGCGTAGACCAGGGAGGCGCCGTCGGGGGACCACGCCGGATCGAAGCCGGCGTCCGACACCCGCCGCACGGACTCGCCCGTGGCCCCCATCACGAAGATCCCGCCGCCTTCGCGCTCCGACCGAAACGCAATGCGCTCGCCCTCTGGCGAAAATGCCGGCGCGGTGTCGTCCCCTGGAGAGTCGGCGGTCAGGTTGATGCCGGTCTTGCCATCGACGCGTTGCATGTAGATGTCGAAGTCCCCTGAGATGCGGCTCGCATAGACCAGCGACTTCCCATCCGGGGCCAGCGAAGGCCCGACTTCGACGCCGGGCTGATCGGTGATTTGCGTGAAGGTCGCATCGGCCAGGAACGCCGGAGCTTGAGCCATCGGCCAGAACCGGCGTGCGGCCACGCCGGCCAGTACGAGGGTGGCGATGCCGATCGCCACGGCGATCCAGCGGCGCTGCCGTGGCCTCGGGGCCGGCGCCGCCGTCCCGAGGCGGGTCGTCGGCTGGGACGCCGATGACTGGCGGTCCGAGAGCCGCTTGACTCGCCGCAGATCGGCCCGCAGATCGGCGGCGGCTTGATACCGCAGGTTCGGGTCCTTCTCGAGCAGCTTGTCGAGAACCTGATCCAGCAGCGGCGGCGTCCCAGGGACCAGCGTCGCCAAGGCAGGGGGCTGCTCATGCAGGATGGCGTCGAGCACCGTGGTGGTCGAGCCCGAAAATGCATGCCGGCCGGTGACCATTTCATACAGCACCAGCCCAAACGAGAACAGGTCGCTGCGCTGATCGGTGGCTCTCCCCAGCGCCTGTTCCGGAGCCATGTAGGCGCTCGTGCCGGCGCGGGGACCGAACAGGGATGGTGCGGGCTGCCGCGTCTCGGTGGTCGTCACCTGCGGTGAGCTGAATTGGTCAATTCGCGCCAGGCCGAAATCCAGCACCTTGGCGTGGCCCGTGGTGGTGATGAAGATATTCGCCGGTTTGATGTCGCGATGCTGGATGCCCTTGGCGTGGGCGGCGTCGAGCGCGTCGGCGATCTCGATGGCGAGATCGACCACGAGGTCGATTGAGAGTCGTCCGGAATTCAGGCGGTCCCTCAAGGTCTGGCCCTCGAGGTACTCCATGGCGATGAAGGTGTGTCCGTCGGCGGTGTCGATCTCGTAAACGGTGCAGATGCCCGGGTGGTTGAGGGCGGAGGCCGCTCGTGCCTCCCGCTCGAAGCGTTGGAGCGAGATGGGGTCGTTGCGCAACTCCTCGGAGACGAACTTCAGCGCCACTGTGCGGTCGAGCCGAAGGTCGTGGGCTTTGTAGACCACGCCCATGCCTCCGCTGCCCAGCTTCTCTTGTATCCGATAGTGCGAGATCGTCGTGTTGTTCACTAATTCGATCGGGGGAAACCGAACCGCGTGTGCGCTTCATGCTAGGGCCAGCCAAGGATGGTGTCAACGTCGGCAACTGCGTTTATACTTCGCGCTGTCGTAACTTCTGCCGAAAGGACAATAGAATGCCAAGCCGTCTCGCTCCCCCAGATCGACTCGGGCTCGACCAGGGTGTCACCCGTGTGCTCAGCCACGAGGAGATGCAACGTCTCGACGCGGCCATGGCGATTGCCGCCAGTCCGGTCACGCGCCTCGCCAAGCCGAAGGGCACCAAGAAACCGAAGGGCAAGCCCAAGCCCCGGCCCACTGCTACGCCGAAGGGCAAGCCGATTGCCACGCCGAAATCGAAAAAGTCAAAGCGGTAAGCGGCGCGGATGACTGTCGCCAGCCTGGGCGCGCCTCGGCGCGCGCCCGGGCGGCGTTGATACCATAGCGGCATGCGGAGGCTTCTCGCGGCGTCGGCCATCGTGGCTGGTCTGGCTGCCGGCTGGTTCGGATGGCAACAGGGCTGGTTCGGCGGGCTGTCGCACCGGGGTTCGCGGTCGGTGCTGCTCGTGAGTGTGGATACGCTGCGCGCCGACCGGCTGGGGAGCTACGGCTATCAAGCCGCATCAACTCCGGTCCTCGACGCCCTGGCCGCCCGCGGCCTGCGGTTCGAGCAGGCGGCCACGGTGACGCCGCTGACGCTGCCCGCCCACACCGCCTTGATGTCGGGCACGTTTCCGGCGTTCAACGGCGTGCGCGACAACGGCAGCTTTTATGTCAGCGACACCATCACGACCCTCGCCGAGGTCCTGCAGTCCCGCGGCTACCGCACCGGCGGATTTGTCGGCGCCTTCGTGCTCGACCATCGCTGGGGCATCGCCCAGGGGTTCGACCACTACTTCGACGCCTTCGATCTGTCGCACTTCGACATGGCCGCCGGCCTTGATGCGGCGCAGCGGCCAGGCAGCGAAGTGGTCGATCAGGTGCTGCCCTGGCTCGACGAGGATCGCGATCGACCATTCTTTGCGTGGGTGCATCTCTACGATCCCCACAGTCCCTATACGCCTCCCGAGCCGTATCGATCGCGCTTTCCCGCGACGCTGCAGGGCGCGTACGACGGTGAGGTGGCGGCCACCGACGCGCAGATCGGCCGGCTGCTCGATCACCTGCGCGCGAGTGGGCGCCTCGATGACACGCTGGTCGCGGTCGTCGCCGATCACGGCGAGTCGCTGGGCGAACACGGCGAGCAGCAGCACGGCTTCTTCGTCTATGACGCGGCGGTCCGGATCCCGCTGATTGTGGCCGGTCCGGGCGTGCCGGTGCGCGTGGTGCCCGACCAGGTCCGCATCGTAGACGTCATGCCGACCATCCTGGATCTCGTCGGCGCCGAGGTCCCGCCGGAAGTGCAGGGTGTCAGTCTCATGCCGCTCGGCCGGGGCGAAAAGCTGGACCTGCTGGGTTTCAGCGAGACCTGGTACCCGCGCTATCACTACGGCTGGAGCGAGCTGACGGCCGTGCGTGATGGCCGTTTCAAGTTCATCGCCGCGCCCCGCCGTGAACTTTACGATACGCAAGCCGACCCCGGCGAAACCCGTGACCTGTCGGCGTCGAACCCGCGCATGGCTGATGCGCTCGAGCGCGCCTTGCTCGACATGACCACGCGAACGGGCGCCGCGGCGACACCACAACAGCCCCGCGCGATCGACCCTGCCGTGGAGGAACGCCTGCGCGCGCTCGGCTACGTGGCCACGACCGTCAGTCGCGCGACGCTGGTGGACCGGCCCCGCAACGATCCGAAGGACATGATCACGCTCTATAACCTGCTGAAGCTGGCCGGGAGCGACTCAGTCAGCGGGAAGCTGGATGACGCCATCGCGAAAGTCCGCACGGTGCTGGCCGCCGATCCCGAAGTGATTGAGGCCTACACGATCCTCGGCAACCTGCATCTCAAGGCCGGCCGGCTTCCCGATGCGATCAAGGCGTACCAGCAGGCGCTGGCAATCGACCCGGAGCACGAGGGTGCCGCGTGGAGCCTGGCGCTGGCCTATCGGCAGGCCGGAAAGCTCGACGAGGCTCGTGCGGGCTTCGAGCGCGTGCTCGAGCTCAACCCCCGCGGCGCCAAAGCGCTCTATCAACTGGCGGAAATGTCGATGCGCCAGGGTCAGTTTGCCGAGGCCGCCGAGGCCCTGGAGAAAGGCCTCAAGCTTGACGGCGATCGCGCCGTGTTTCTCGTCAAGCTTGCCGAGGCCCGCCTCGAACTGAAACAAATCGACGCCGCGCAGTCCGCATTGGTCGAGGCGATCAAGACGAACAGCGGTCAATCAATGGCTCACTACGACCTTGGCCTTGTCTACGAGGCGCGCGGCGAATGGCAGGCCGCCGCCGCCGAATACGAAGCGGAGATCAAGGCGAGCCCCAAGCTGTACCAACCGCACTTCAACCTCGCGAAGCTGATGACGCGCGCGGATCGGCCGGCCGACGCGCTCGCGCATTTTCGCGCGGCCGTGGAGAAGAACCCCGAGTTCGGCACCGGCTTCCTCTACCTTGCCAAGGCGCTTCTCGACATCGGCAACCTGAAAGAGGCGGAGGAGGCGGCCAATCGTGGGCTCGCCGCGAAGCCCGACGCGGGCATGGTTCCACTGGGCCACTACGTGCTCGCCGACATCTACTCGCGGCAGGGACGCGACGCTGAGGCGGCGCGCCACCTGGCGGCCGGCCGCCGCGCCGAGGCCAGGGTCGAGCGCCCTGGGCGCCCGTGACACCGTCACCGGGTCTTCGCGTCGCTGTGGCACTGGCGCTGGCAACGGTCGCGGCGAGCGTCGCGTGCGGCTCCAAGCCATCGGCACCGCCCGCGCGCACGGCGCGACACCTGCTGGTGGTGACCATCGATACGCTGCGAGCCGACCGTGTCGGCGCCTATGGCAGCACCACGGTGGCCACACCCAATCTCGATCGCCTGGCGCGGGAAGGGGCCATGGCGCTCCATGCCTCGGCCCAGGTGCCCCTCACGCGGCCGTCGCATACGTCGCTCTTCACCGGGCTGTATCCGGCGGAACACGGGATTCGCGACAACGTCTCGCCGCCGCTTGGCAAGGGCGTGCCGCTGCTCGCCGAGATCCTGCAGCAGCATGGGTTTCGAACCGCCGGCTTTGTCTCGTCGATCGTGCTGTCGAAGCAGTCGGGGCTCGGCCGGGGATTTGCGCGCTACTCCGACCAGTTCCAGATTGGTGAAGACGACGCCCGGTTCCTGAACACCATCCAGAAGCGCGGCGATGCCACGGTCGCGGCGGCGGTGGCCTGGCTCGGCGAGCCGGGGCCGGAGCGGCGCTTCGGGTGGGTGCATCTCTACGATCCGCACGATCCCTACGAGCCGCCGGAGCCGTACGCGTCACGCTACGCCGATCGGCCGTACGACGGCGAGGTGGCCTGGTCGGACGAGCTGGTGGGCCGGCTCGATGCCGCGCTGGGAGCGGCGGGTCTTCGTGACGACACCGTGCTGCTCGTCACCGCCGACCACGGCGAAGGGCTGGACGAGCACGGCGAGGCGGTGCACGGATACTTCGTGTATGAAACAACGCTCCGCGTTCCGTTCATCGTGCGTGGTCCGGGCATCCCGCCGGGCACCAGGCTTGGCGTCGTGGCTCGCACGGTTGACGTGATGCCAACCGTGCTCGACCTGCTGGGCCTGGCCGACGCGACGCCGGCGGTGTCGGGCCGTTCGCTGGCCGCGGCCCTTGGCGGCAAGCCCCTGGACGACGAGCCGACGTTTGCGGAGTCGCTGACGCCGCTCATCCACTACGGGTGGAGCGACCTTCGCGCCGTTCGCGACGGCCGCTGGAAGTACATCCTGGCTCCGCGCCCGGAGCTCTACGACCTCGATCGTGATCCGGGCGAGCGGCAGAATCTCGTCGAGCAGGAACCGGCGCGGGCGCGCGCCTACCGGGCCGGGATCGAGCAACGGCTGCGCAAGGAGCAAGCGTCACTGCACGACCAGGGGAACGCCACGGCCTCGGTGCCACCCGACCTGCTCGAAAAGCTCGGCGCGCTCGGCTATGTCAGCAGCGGCGGGTCCTCGACCGGGCGGGCCTCCGGCGCGGACCCGAAGGACAAGATCGACGAGTACCAGACCCTCAATACGCTGATGCGCGAGGGACTGGTCAACTTGCGCGAAGGCCGGTACGCGGCGAGCCTCGAGCGCTTCCGCGGCCTGTTCGACCGCGGCGTCGACAGCTTCGAAGCGCACTACTACGCGGCGCGGGCGCTGACCGGGTTGAAGCGGTGGCGCGAGGCGGCCATGCATTACGAGGGGGCCATTCAAAAGTTGCCGTCCTACTCGGCCGCGTACGTCGGATTGGCCGACGCGCACCTCGCTGCGGGCAACCCCACCCTGGCACTTGACGCGGTTCGCCGCGGGCAGAAGATCCTGCCCGATGACCCGCGCCTGGTCGAACGCGAGGGCGACATCGGACGCCAGTCTGGCGATCTGGGCGTGGCGGCTCGCGCCTACGAGCGCGTGGCACAGATGGCGCCCCGCGATGCGCTCGTCCGCGTCGAGCTCGGCGAGCTCTACCGGGATGCGGGCCGGCCGGCTGACGCCGCACGCCTGCTTCGCGAAGCCGTCGATCTGGATCCGGCAACCGCGTCGTACTGGAATTCCCTGGGCATGGTCCTCGCAGGCGGCGGTGACTTGCCCGGTGGGGAAGCGGCCTTTCGCCAGGCGGTCACTCGCGATGCCGCCAATCCGCAATACGCCTACAACCTGGGCCTGGCGCTGGATCGGCAGAACAAGCGCGACGAGGCGGTCGCCCAATTCAAGCGCACGCTCGAACTCGATCCGCGGTTTGCGGCGGCGCGGCAAAGGCTCGCCGAGCTGCGGTAAATGGCTGCCCGCGTCGTCGCGTTCGTCGTGATGATCGTTGCGGTGGCGTGGACCTACCTGCCCGCCACGGGTTTTGCCTTCCTGAACTGGGACGATCAGGCGGTCATTCTGCAGAACCCATCGCTCGACTTCCCAGGCGTCGCGACATGGGCCTTCACGACCACCTACATGGAGCATTACCAGCCGCTCAGTTGGCTGGTGTGGGCCGCGATCAAGGCTGGCTTCGGTCTTGCCGCGTCGGCATTTCACACGGCGAACCTGTTGGCCCACATCGCGTGCGTGGTCCTGCTGTGGGAGGTGAGCTGGCGCCTGTTGCGGCGAGCCGCCCCGGAGCTGCCTGATTCGTGGCACGACAGGGCGGCGTTGGCCGCGGCCCTGCTGTTTGGTTTGCACCCGTTGAGAGTCGAACCGGTGGCGTGGATTAGCGCGCTGCCGTACACACTTGCCCTGGCACTCGCGCTCGCGTCACTGCTCGCTTACATCACGTCGGCGACGCGACCATCGGCGGCGTGGTGGGCCGCGTCGTTGATGCTCTACGTTGCGTCGCTCGGTGCGCGGCCTGTGGCCCTGGGCTTTCCAATCGTGCTCCTGGTCGTCGATGCTTTGCTCGGGCGCGGACTGCGCGCGAGCCTTGCCAAGGCGTGGCCGTTCGCCGTGCCAGCAATCGCGGCGGCCGCGATCGAGGCCGTGGCGCGCGCGCCGGGACTGAACGACACGCCGTGGCTGTACCGTTTGCAATCGGCTGCCGCGGCGCCTTTCGTTTACCTCTGGCACACGATGCTCCCGGTCGCGTTGACGCCGCTCGACGCGTTACCGATCCGGCCGGTCGCCAACCTCGTAGTGCTGTTCGCGACGGCACTGGCGCTGGTGATTGCTTCCGTCGCCGCCTGGAAATGGCGCCACCGATGGCCCGCGGGTTCGGCGGCATGGGCGGCGTATCTGGCGTTGCTGGCCCCGGCCGCCGGGCTGTTGCCAAGCGGGCTCCAGGTTACGGCCGATCGATACACTTACCTGCCCGGCGTCGTCGTGGCGATCGTGGCCGCGGGCGTTGGCGCGCGGTGGGCGGCGCGAGGGCAATGGCGTGCGCGGCTTGCCGCCGCCGCCTTCATCGTCCTGGCCGTCGCTTCCTCGCTGGCGTCGCGCCGGGCCCTGGCGCCCTGGTCCGACTCGGTCTCGCTTTGGACTCGCGTCGTGTCGCTTGAGCCGGCCCACGATGTCGGCTTGTTCAATCTGGGCGTGGCCCTGTCCGCGGAGGGACGCAACGAGGAGGCAGCGGCGCGGTATCGACAAGTCCTGGCGCTGAGGCCCGACCACGCCGACGCCAGGGCGAACCTGGATCGGCTGGATGCCGCGCGCCTCGAACGCGAGGGTAACGACCTGGCAACGAGGGGCGATCTCATCACGGCGGCCGAGCGCTACCGGCAGGCGATCGTCCTGGACCCGCTGCGGACTCATTCGCAGGCGAGTCTCGGCATGGCGCTCGCGAGCCTGGGTCGCGTTGGGGAAGCGTTGCCGATCCTGCGCGACGCGATCCGGCTTGGCACCGACGATCCGGCGGTGCCCAATGCCCTCGCGGTCCTGCTCCTTCAGTCGGGGCAGGCGCGCGAGGCTCGATCGGTATTTGAAGCCGCGCTGGCCAAGTACCGGGACGATGTCCCGCTTGCTCACAACCTGGCGCGCCTGCTGGCCACCAGCGGCGCCAGCAATCCGCGAGACGCAGCGCTGGCCCTGCAACTGGCCGGCGCCGTTGTCGACGCCACTGGCGGCCGCGATCCTCGAGCCATTGAGACGCTGGCGTCGGCACTGGCGGTCAACGGCCGGGTCGCCGAGGCGATGACGATCAACGCGAGGGCGGCGGCGTTGGCCACCGCCCTGGGCGATCACGATCTGGCCGTACAGATCACTGCCCGGGGCCGAGCCTATCGGCATCCCGGGCAGTAGTGATTGGCCGGGACAAACCTAAAGGTTTGTCCCCACAGAGTCTAGAACCGGAACTTGCCGCCCACCATCAGCCGGCGCGGCAGGATGAAGCGCGACGGCACCAGGTAGTTCGCGTTACCGAGGCGCCGGTCGAGCACGCTCTCGTTGGCGTCGCTATTGAACAGGTTGAGGAAGTCCCCGAATACGGCCAACTCCGAGTTGCCTCCCAGCTTGAACGACTTTTCGACCCTGGCATCGAGCGTCTGCCAGAGTTTCGTGCGGTCCTCGCCGTCACTTGCGCTGGCGATGATGCGGGTCGCACCGGGAATGCCCGTCGCACTGGTCGTCGCGCGAATCTCCGAGTAGATCGGCTTGCCGGATTGGCTCATGAAGTTCAACGACGACATGATGCCCCATCCCCACTGGTAGAGGAACTGCGTCTTCAAGACCACCGGCCGGTCGCCAACCAGGCGGCCGTCGCTGTTGATGAAGTCGTTCGGGTTCTGGCCGAAGATGCTCGCCGTGCTGATCTGCGACGAGAGCGGCGTGGAACGTGCCGAGCCTCCGCCCTGGCGTCCGGTGGACTTCGATAAGGTGAGCCCAAAGTTGGCCTGCCACCGGCTCGACATGCGCTTCTTGATCTCAAAGGCCACGCCGTTGTAGCGCGAGAACATGCGGTCGTCGTTCCTTAACTGGAAGCGCCGCGAATCGGCGCCGCTCGTCAATCGGTACACCTGTGGCACGCTGGCACCTGCGGGCGCGGTGTAATTGACCAGTTGATAGGTGCCGCCGATGTCCGGGAATGCGGTTTGCTGTTCGCTGCGTTTGTGGACGTAGCTCACCGAGAACCCGAGGTTCGCTCCCATCTGCTGCTCCACGGCGGCGATGAACTGATCGGTGTAAGGGTTCTTGAGGTTGGGGTCGACCGACAGGCGGGAGTTGTCGGAGACCAGCTCTTTGTCCAAGGGGACTCCGCCCGCACCGTACAGCCCTGAGAACGTATATCTCGGCGTGATCGACGGCGTGGTGTTGTCGAACTCGCCGGTGACGATGCCCCGGTAGTAGCGCCCATAGTGCCCCTTGAGCAACGTCGAGCCGCTGTCGGTCAGCTTGAAGTTGATGCCGAGCCGAGGTGACACGACTTGCCAGCGGAACACCTCGTCGACCGCCTTCGACTTCGCGCCGGTCGGCTCGCCATTGGCGTCGAGGATGTCCTGCGCCGCGAAGTAGGCCTTGCTGTCGTCGTAGCGGACGCCCAGGTTGAGAGTGGCGCGCCCGATCTGGTAGGTGTCGTCGGCAAAAATGCCCATCGACCGGAGTCGTCCGCCCTGGGTGTACGGCAACTGCGTGTAGCCGTAGGCCGGGATGGCGCCGTAGGTGTAGATGTAATCATTCAGGCCGTAGGTGTACTCGCCGAGGCCGCTGTTGAACTGCACCCCGAGCTTGAAGTCGTGGCTGCCGCCCATGAACGAGTCGGCGAACTTGGTGAGCTTTCCGGAGAAGGCGGTCTTGGCGCTCTTGCCGTCGTACCAGGAGTAGATGCCGCCGGTGATCTGGCCGGTGTCGAGGTCGTTGAATCGCCGCGCCACGCGCGGACCGCCGTTGAGCGGATTGCCGTGATCCACCCCGTAGAAGCCTGAGTAGCGCGCTTCAAGCACGGTGGTCGGGTTGAGCACCGAGGTCCACAGTACGCCTGGCGACGGGTTGTGCCCGGTTTCCACGCCAATGGTGCTCGGCGCGGTGTTGGCGGTGGCGCGGCCGGGGATGCGGTAAAAGTCGTCGTGAGTCTGGACCTGGAGGCGGTGTTGCTGGTTCAACTGGTAGTTGATCTTCCAGAAGTATCGCTTGGCGGACGAGCGGGCCGGGGTCAACGGGTCGGTGCCGGGCTGGGAATCGGCGTCCTTCTGGTACTGGAACGACCCGAAGAACCAGAACTTGTCCTTCATCACAGGCCCGCCCAACTGCACGGTGCCGTCCTTGAACTCGTCGCGATGGTACGGCAAGCCAGCATCCTGCGCGTCGGCCGTGTTGCGGCCGGTGAGGCCCTGGTTCATGAAATAGAAGTTGGCGTCGCCGTGGAAGGTGTTGCTGCCCTGCCGCGTCACGACGTTGAAAACCGCGCCGCCAAGGTTGCCGTAATCAGCCGGCGCGCCGAGTGAGAGCACCTGCACTTCTTCGATTGCATCGGTGTTGGGCCACGGCCAGGCGGCGCCGCTCAGCGGCGCGGTGAAGTCGGTGCCATCGATCAGATACACGTTCTCGTTGGTGGCCGAGCCGAAGGACTGCGACCGGGAACTGGTCGAGGTCGACGGGCTCACGCCGGGCGCGGCATTGATCAGGTCGAAGAACGTGAACCGGCGCACGGGTGCGTTCTCGACCCACTCGCGTGAGTAGTTGGTGGCCAGTTGCGTGGTGGTGGAATCCACCACCGGCGACTGGGCGACCACAGTAATGGTCTCTGACTGGGAACTGACCTTCAGTTGGGCGGTGAGCTCGGTGGTACCGCCGAGGGCCACTTGAATGCCGGTCTGTGTGTTTGAGGTGAAGCCGGCCAGTTCCACCGTGACGTCGTACGCGCCGGGCGACAGGTTCAGGAAGCGATAGATTCCCGCTTCGTTGGTCGTCGTCGTCGGCGTGCCGGACACCGCTCGCCCCTTCAGCGTCACCGTGACGCCGGGCAGCACGGCGCCGGACTCGTCGGTAACCACGCCGCGGATGACACCGGTCGTGGTTTGAGCCCACCCGGACTCCGAACTTGCCAAGAGCACAACAATCGCAAAGACCCAGGCCATACTCCGCCGCATCTCAACCTCCCAATCCACCACCAACTCGACGCCTCGCCGTCACGACCGCGACGGCTGCGCAATTACAGGAGATTACAATTTGGCGGATTATCCGGCCGCGGCGCCGCCCGTGTCAACGTGCATTCTGGGGCGCCCGGCCGTTGGTCCCCGTAATTAACCGCAAATTCCAGGGCGATCGCATTGACACCCCTGGCGGGCGAGGGCTAACGTCGCCAGTCGCATGGGTCCTCGCCTCGTGTCGTTATTGGCGGTGCTGGCGCTGGCCGCCGCCGAGCCGCCCTCCCAGCCGCTGCCGGAGATTCGGGTCGAGAAGAACCTGGCCGCCCGCATGCGCGACGGCGTCAGTCTCCGAGCCGATGTCTACCATCCAGTGGTGCCGGGACGCCTTCCCGTCCTGTTGCAGCGGACGCCCTATTCCAAGAACGATCGCGACTCGGCCCGCCGATTCAGCGCCATCGCCTCGCGCGGATTTGTCGTCGTCGTGCAAGACACCCGCGGACGCTACACCTCCGACGGCGTCGCCCGCCCGCATGATGAGGCGGACGATGGCTACGATTCTGTGCAATGGGCCGCGTCCCTGCCCTGGGTGGACGGCCGCGTCGGCATGTTCGGCGGCAGTTACCTGGCCACGACCCAACTCGAGGCCGCCACGCGCCAGCCACCCGCGCTCGTGGCGTTGTTTCCCGCGTCGTCTTACAGCCGGCGCCACGACATGGTCTTCCAGGGTGGTGCCTTCTATCTGAGCGACGGGCTCGGGTGGAATCTTGGCCAGGCGATGGACGTCCGGCGCCGCGTGTTGACGCCGGCGGTTGACCGGGACGGCCCGATCGGCCTGGAACCAAAGCAGTCGGCCTTGCTCAGATCCTCGTGGCTGTGGCACCTGCCGCTCGCATCATTCAACGAGCTCGACCTGGATCGCTTTGCGCCCGGCTACCGGCAGATGCTCGCGCACCCCGACGCCGATGCGTTCTGGGATCCATCCGACATCGAAGCCCGCCACGACCGGTTTCTGGTGCCGGCGTTTCACCTCACCGGCTGGTACGACACGTTGCTCACCGGCACGTTGCGAAACTTCACGGGCTTGCGCGCGCACGCGGCCACGGAAACTGCACGCCGCAATCAGCGTCTCGTGATCGGACCGTGGACCCACGCGCGGCCGACCAAGGCGACGACGTCGATCGGGAATGTCGACTTCGGCCCCGACGCCGGCTTCGGCGCCGACGACGCCATGCTCGACTGGTTCGACTACTGGCTGCACGACGGCGGCGCGGTTGCGCCCGGTGCTGGCGGGATCAACCGGGCATCCGTTGATCAAGCGCCCGTTCACCTGTTTGTCATGGGCGAGAACCGGTGGCGGGACGAGCAGGAGTGGCCCCTCGCGCGGGCCCGCACCACCGAGTATTTCCTCCGCAGCGGCGGCCAGGCGGCCACCCTGTCGGGCGACGGACGACTGGACCTGGCACCCCCCGGTGGCGAGCCATCGGATCATTACACCTACGATCCGAAGGACCCCGTACCGACCGGCGAGAGCGGCGGCTACTCGCGCGCGCCAATCGACCGGCGAGCCGTGGAGCAACGCCCCGATGTGCTCGTTTACACCAGCGCGGCACTGACCACCGACCTTGAAGTCACCGGACCGCTGGCGCTCACGCTCTGGATTGCGTCGGACGCGCGCGACACCGACTTCACCGGCACGTTGGTCGACGTGTTTCCCGACGGCACGGCGCGAGCGCTGGCCGACGGCATCCTGCGGGCGAGATATCGGGCCGGCAAGACGGCGCCCTCGCTGCTGGCGCCGGGCGAGCCTACTGAGATCACGATCGACCTCGGCGCCACGTCGAACCTGTTTCGCGCCGGGCACCGGATTCGACTCGAGGTGTCGAGCAGCAACTTTCCCCGCTTCGACCGCAACCCCAACACGGGCGGCGTCTTCGGACAGGACGCCACGGTGCTTCGCGCCATGCAGACCGTCCTGCACGACGCGTCGCACCCGTCGCGCCTGCTCTTGCCCGTGGTGCCGCGTGCGTCCGCGGGAACCGCGCAAGGCGAAGCCGCCGCCCGCACGAGGGCCGAAGGCCCGAGTCTCACGAGTGCCCTTGGGTCACGAGTCCCAACAGGCAGCGAAGCTGCCGACCCCACGAGCGGCCAACGGCCGCGAGTCTTCGACGCCCCGCTCGGATCGTCGCCCGCGCGGGCCGCAGCGATGCGCGAGTTGGAACAGCGATTCCTGGGCGCCGTCTCGACCGATTCCATCAGCACGATGCACCGGCAGGTCACCGAGCACCCGCACATCGCGGGATCGCCGCGCTCGATGGAGGTGGCCGATCGGGTGCGCCGCGCGCTCGACGCGGCGGGACTGCAAACCGAAGTGCGCGAGTACGTCGTGCACCTTTCCACGCCGCGGTCGGTGAAGGTGGACATCGTGTCGCCGGCCGCCGAATCGCTGGAAGTCCGCGAGCCGGTCGATGCGCGCGACCCCGACGGCGCGAATCCCGAGTTGGGTCCGGCGTTTGTCGCCTACTCCGCGTCCGGCACCGTCACCGCGCCGGTCGTCTACGCGAACTACGGGCTGCCGCCGGACTACGCGCGCCTGGCCGCGGCCGGCGTCGACGTGCGCGGCAAGATCGTGGTCGCCCGCTACGCGCGCAGCCATCGCGCCGTCAAGCTCCACACGGCGGAGCAGGCGGGCGCGGCCGGGATCATCATTTACTCGGACCCCGCCGATGACGGCTACGTGCGGGGACTGACGTGGCCGGAAGGACCCTGGCGCGCCGACTTCCAGGCGCAAAGCGGCAATGGGAAGTACAGCTGGTTCTGGCACGGCGATCCGCTGACGCCGGGGGTCGGCGCGACGCGCGGCGCCGCCGCGCTGGATCCGGCGACGGCGCCCACCCTCCCGAAGATTCCCGCGGTCGTGATGTCGTGGAAGGAAGCGTCGAAGATCCTGTCGCGGCTGTCGGGGCCGGCGGCGCCATCGGGTTCGGGCTTCCAGGGCGGGCTGCCGTTCACCTACCGGCTAGGACCTGGACCGGTGACGGTGCGGCTCGACGTGCAGATGGATGCGAGCCGGCGACCCATTCGCAACGTGATCGGCAAGATCACCGGCCGCGATCCCGACCGGTGGATCGTGCTCGGTACGCACCACGACGCGTGGAGTTTCGGGGGGATGGATCCCGGCACCGGGATCGGACCCACCTTCGAAGTGGCGCGCGGGCTGGCGGCGCTCGCGCGATCGGGATGGACGCCTGAGCGGTCCATCGTGTTCGCGTTCTGGGACGCGGAGGAATTCGGACTGATCGGATCGACGGAGTATGCCGAGGCGATGCAGGCCGAGCTGCGCGAGAAGGCCATCGTTTACATCAATACCGATCTGTCGATGCGCGGCCATTTCGACGGCGGCGGCACCCCTTCGCTCCGCGATTTCCTCGTGCAGGTGACGCGCGACGTGCCGCACTTCGATGGCAGCGGTTCCGTCTACGATCGCTGGCGGGCGGAGCAATGGCAGCGAGAGCCGGTGGAGCGGCGCCGTCGCGGGTCCGATGGCTATGAAGTGGAGCTGGCGGCCCTCGGCAGCGGCGCCGACTTCGTGGCGTTCCAGGACTTCCTCGGGCTTCCCACCATGCAGATGGAGTTCGACTTCGAGGGGAGCTACGGCCCCTACCATTCCAACTACGACACGCGGCAGTACGTGGAGCGGCACACCGATCCCGGCTTCAAGGTCGGCCAGGCGCTGGCGCGGGTGCTCGGCCTCGCGGTAATGCGCCTGGCGTCGACGGAACTGCTCCCGTTCCGCTATTCGCACTACGCGCACAACATCGAAGAGTTTATCGACAACGCCGGTGGATGGGCGGTCGATGACTCGGGGCGCCGACGGGTGGCCACTGACCTGAGCAGGGCGCGCGGTCTGGCCACGCAAGCGGCGGCAATTGCGACCGCCGTCGAAGCGCGGCTTGATCGACGCGTTGCCGCCGGCGCGGTCGATCCCATGCGGGCGCGGCGGGTCAACGACGCGCTCGTCCGCCTGGAGCAACAGTTGCTCGATGAGTCGGCGCCGCCGGAGACACGTTGGTACCGCCATGTCATCTACGGCTGGAACATCTACTCCCTGTACGAGGGCCAGCCGTTGCCGGGCCTGGCCGAGGCGATCCGCGTCGGTGATGCGGCGGCGGTCGCCCGCGAGACGTCCCGTCTCGAACACGCCCTGACGCGATTCATCACCGCTCTCGAGGAGATCGCCCGCCTTGCCGACACCATTGACGCCCCGTAAGAACACCCTCTCTTCCAGGCTTGGGCCTTGGGGCTCAAGGCTTGGGCTGCCGCTCGCCATGCTCGCGCTGTGGTCGCCACCGCCGCGCGCAATCGCGCAGTCCGCGACGTCGTTCGTGATCGTGAACGCCAGTGTCGTCGATGGCACAGGTGCGCCCGCGCGGCCGGCCGCGGTGCGCGTCGTCGACGGCCGCATCGTGGAAGTTGGCGACATCCAGCCCACCGGCCGCGATCGCGTGGTTGATGCGCGCGGGCTGGCGCTGGCGCCCGGGTTCATCGACACCCACAATCACTCGACGGAGGGTCTGCTGACGGAGCCGCTCGCGACCAGCCAGGTGTCCCAGGGCATCACGACGCTCTTTGTGGGGCAGGACGGCAGTTCACCCTGGCCGATCCGCGACTATCTCGACCGGCTGCGGCGCGAGCCGGCGAGTGTCAACGTGCTCACGGCCGTGGGCCACGCCACGGTGCGGCAGTTGGTGATGGGGAAGGATTTCAAGCGGACAGCGCGCGCGGACGAAGTGACGCGGATGGCGGCGCTCGTCGAGCAAGGCATGCGCGAAGGGGCGGTGGCGCTCTCGAGCGGCCTCGAGTACGAGGTCGGCAGTTATGCCGCCACTGGCGAGGTGGTGGCCCTCGCGCAGGTCGCGGGCCGCCTGGGCGGGTTCTACATCTCGCACGTCCGTGACGAGGCCGACAAGGCGTTCGAATCCACCCGCGAAGTGGTGACGATTGCCGAAGAGGCGAAGCTCCCCGTCCAGAACACGCACATCAAGCTGGGCACGGTCGGCGTGTGGCACCGGGCGGCGGAAGTGCTGGCGCTCTACGACGCCGCGCGCGCGAAGGGCCTCGACGTCACCGCCGACGCGTATCCGTACAACGCCTGGTCGTCGACGATCACCGTGCTCATTCCCAGCAAGCGCTACGACGATCCCGTCGACGTGGCCAGGGGCCTGGCCGACGTCGGCGGCGCAGCCAACGTGCTGATCACGCGACACACCGCGCATCCCGACTACGAGTTCAAGACGCTGGACGCGGTGGCGAAGGCCCGGGGCATCACGCCCGTGGCCCTGTTCATCCAGATCGTCAAGGACGGCGGCGCCTCGGTGGTCTGCACCTCGATGATCGATGACGACATCCGCGCCTTTTATCAATGGCCCTGGACCATGGTGGCGAGTGATGGTGGCATCGGCTTCCGCCATCCCCGCGGCGCGGGCACGTTTCCCCGCGTGCTCGGGCGCTTCGTGCGCGAACGGAAGTGGCTCACCCTGGAAGATGCGATCCGCAAGATGACCTCGCTACCTGCCGCCCGCCTCAAGCTGACCGACCGCGGCGTCATCAAGCCCGGCGCGTGGGCCGACCTCGTGCTGTTCGATCCGGCGACGGTGATCGACAACAGCACATTTGACGACCCGCTCAAGCTGGCCACCGGGATCCGGAACGTCTGGGTGAACGGGACGCTCGTGTGGGACGAGCCGAAGTCAACGGGCGCCAGGCCCGGGCAGGTAATCACGCCGGGGGCGGCCCAGCCGGCCGCGGCCAAGCCTCGCGCGCGCGACCTGGGCGTGCCGTTCGACGGCACCGCGGGTCCGCTCAACGCCATCACCGATGTGGCGGGCGTGGAGGTCGGCGTGAGCACGATCATCGCCGGCGAGGGCAAGCTTGATCGTGGGAAAGGCCCGGTCCGCACCGGCGTCACCGCCGTTTTGCCGCGCGGCCGATCCGGCGACAACGTCTTCGCCGGCTGGCACACGCTCAACGGCAACGGCGAGATGACCGGCACCACCTGGATCACCGAAGGCGGGTTTCTCGAAGGGCCGATTCTCATCACCAACACGCACAGCGTGGGGATCGCGCGCGACACCGCCGTGGAGTGGATGGCGCGCTACTCGGACATCGTGCCGCTGCCGGTGGCGGCCGAAACCTATGACGGCACGCTCAACGACACGCTCGGCTTTCACGTGAAGCGCGACCACGTGCTGGCGGCGCTCGACGGCGCTTCGCGCGGCGCCGTACCGGAAGGCAACGTCGGCGGCGGCACCGGCATGGTCGCGTTTGGATTCAAGGGCGGCACCGGCACTGCGTCGCGAGTGGTGACCGCCGGCGGCGCCGGCTACACGGTGGGCGCGCTGGTGCAAGCCAATTTTGGCCGGCGCCCGCAATTCCTCGTGGCGGGCCTGCCGATCGGGCGCGAGATTCCAGACCTGATGCCCGAGACCGGCCGCACGCGCGCGGGTCAGGCCGACGATCCCGAGTCGGGCTCGATCATCGTCGTGATGGCCACCGACGCGCCGCTGCTGCCGCACCAGTTGCGGAGACTGGCGCAGCGCGCCGGGCTCGGCGTCGCGCGCGTCGGCGGCAGCGGCGGCAACGGCTCCGGCGACATCTTCATCGCGTTTTCAACCGCCAACCCCGACACCTATTCGAAGCCGGCCACGGCCACGGTGACGATGCTCTCCAATGACGCCATCGACCCGTTGTTTCAGGCGGCCATTCAGGCCACTGAGGAGGCGATCATCAACGCCATGGTGGCCGCCGAGACGATGACCGGGCGCGACGGCAATCGCCTGCATGCCCTCCCGCACGACCGGTTGCGCAGTGCGCTGAAGAAATACAACCGTCTGGCCCAATAGCCCGGTTCATCCCTGAGTTCTGCGGACAAACTTCACTCGGTAGTTGACAACTTCAGGGACGAGGAATACAACCGGAGGCACTTTCCTGCATTTGGGTTGCAAGACACGTCGAGAGGGGGATGGTCCATGGCTCCGCGATTTCCTCTGGTGGTTGCGATCGTCGGTGTAGTTGCCTTTTCCTCGGTAGCCTTCGCGCAGCGAACCTCTGGTGACATCAGCGGCACGGTCACCGACGGGACGGGTGGCGTCCTTCCCGGTGCCAACGTCACGGCGGTGTGCGTCGAGACCAGCCTGACGCGCACGGCTGTTTCCGACGTGCAAGGCGGCTTCCGGCTCTCTGAGCTACCCATCTGCACCTACAAGGTGACCGCCGAGCTCGCGGGTTTCAAGACCGTCACGCGTGACGCGCAAGTCTTTGCCAACGCGCTGGCCAAGGCGGACTTCAAGCTCGAGGTCGGCGTCCAGAGCGAAACGATTACGGTCCAGGGCGTCAGTCCGCTGATCGAATTCTCCGATAAGCTGAACAGTCGCATCGACAGCAAGCGGGTCGAGGAGATGCCGCTCAGCGGCCGTGACTTCAACTCGCTGCTCAACCTGATCCCGGGCGTGCAGCATCGGCCTGGCGGCGGCTTCCAGGGCGTCAACGCCAGCGGCGCCCGCACCTCGTCGAACAACTTCATGATCGACGGCATCTCGAACAACGACCGTTACTACGGTGATTCGGTGATGAACCAGACCGGCGTGGTCGGCGTGCCGGCGACGCTGGTGCCGATGGATGCCATCGGCGACTTCACCGTCCAGCAGACGCCGTCGGCGGAATTCGGCGTCAAGGGCGGCGCCGCGATCAACGTCGTGATGAAGAGCGGCGGCAACACGGCGCACGGCACCGGGTACTACTTCCGCCACGACGACTGGACCGACGCGCCGAACTACTTCGTCAAGCGCGCCGCCGATGCCGCGGGCAAGAGCGCCGATCCCACGCCGGCCAAGAATCAGCAGTACGGCGGCACGTTCGGCGGGCCGATTCGCAAGGACAAGACGTTCTTCTTCGGCTACTACGAAGGGCAGCGGCTGGCGGTCACCTCGCCCTATGTGGTGCACGTGCCG
>JBDTMB010000030.1:0-23560 GCA_039934485.1 Vicinamibacterales bacterium | reverse complement strand
GGTGAATGCCGTGATCTTGTCCCGCATGGTGAGCGTGTTGCCCGTTCCCGCGGCCAGGAAGAGGGTCTGATTCGTGTGCACGCGGCCGCCGAAGTCGAAGTCGGGACCGGCGTGGAACCCCAGTGCCTTCTCGCCGAAGATGCCGAACTGGAACACCGGCACGGCCACGGTCTGCAGCTCGCGGCGCAGCCGCACTTCCGAATTGCCGGTCGTCGACTTCGCGGTCACCGTGATCGTGTACGGAGTAACCAGGCCCTTGAAGCCTTCGAATGGCCCCGTCGTGATGTCGGTGTTCGGCAGTGCCAACGGGTTGCCTGCGTTGGGGCAGGCGCAGGGGTCCGGCGTGAAGCTGATCGCGTAGCCCGATCCGAGGGCGCCGCCCGGGGAGGTGTACTCGAAGCCGGGGATGGCCGGCGGCGTGGCCGCGGCAGCCGTGATTTGCGCGGCGCTTGGACTGAAGTCGGTATTGAAGAGCCCGGCCAGGCTGGCGGTGAGTTTCTCGAGGCCGGCGTGTGCGGCGGCGTAGGCCACACTCTGGTCGCGGTCCGTGGCGTGCGACTGCCGGTCGGCCAGCAGCGCCGCGAACATGCCCGCCATCAGCGCACTAGCCACCATCAGCACCAGTATCGCGGTCACGAGCGCGATCCCCGATTCGTTGGCCACCAAGGACCTTTTCATCGTCGATCTCCCTGTTCCATCACCCACGTCATGCCTCATCATCGGTAGCGGTCCACGAACGCCATCGAGCGCAGACTGACCTGCGACGACAGCGTGTTGCGCAGGAATGCCGTCTGGCTGGCCTGCCCCAGGTTCTGGGTCTGGGCCGTGAGCTGCATGTTCACTTTGCGAATCTGCGTCTGCGCACAGGCCGCGGGGTTGCACGCGCCTGCGGTGGTCATGTCGGCGGCCACCATCTCCACGTTGCCGGGATTGCCGGCGCCGTTGCTGATGTCGTAGGCGAGCTGCAGGTTCACGATGTCCATTGCGACCGACGTGCCGAGGTTGTTGTTGAAGGTCACCTGATCACCGTTGTTGATGCGGCGCATGAGCCGGGGATGCACCGTGCTGACGCTGGTGTCCAGGTAGTAGGTAATCAGTCGCAGGCGCGAGATCCGCGTTGCCGCGGCGGAGTTGACCGGAGCCTGCGCGTTGAGGGCCGTGAGGTTGCCGGCCGCGGCTGCAGTTTGATTCAGGCGCAGTGAGTCGCCATTGGCAAAGGTCAGCACGCGGGTATTGACGTCCTTGAGGGTGACCTGCACGAGGGTGTTGAACGAACCCTTGCTGATCAGCATCAGCTGCCCTTCAAGGACCCGGTCGGGACCGGTCGCGAGGTTGGGACCGGCCGCGATCGTCACGGTCGTGTTGGTGACGGCGCTCAGCGCGACGTCCAGGAACGCGTTGTCGGCCATCAGCACCGACACGACGTCGGTTGCGGTGCCGGCGATTGTCGGGCCGCCGCCGGCCCAAGGGATCACGGCCGGCAACGTGAGGTCGCCCGCGGTCGTGGTGAACGCGGTCCCGGGAGGACCCGGAAGGCGCACCGTCACGGAGCCGGCGCCATTGGGAATGCTCACGGAGTGGCTGGCGGGCAATCCCGAGCCCACCTGCAGGAAGTCGCGGACCATCAGGTCCAGCCCGGAGCGCAGCTGGCCGTTCATGGTGGAGAGCATCATGACGGTCTCGTTGCCGGTCATCACGTTGGCTAATCCGCCCAGCGTGGCGCCCATGATCAAGGTCAGCAGGGTCATCGCGATCAGCAACTCGACGAGCGAGTAGCCGGCGCTGGAAGCCAATCGGCGGCAGGTGGTGGGTTGCATGAAATCAGTCACCTGGTCAGGAGTACGACGAGATGTACGTGGTCATCGTGTAGGTTTGCCAGGCGTTGTTCACCCGGTAACGCACGATCGCCTGGACCTGCCGAAGATTGGGATTCAGGGTGCCCGAACCGTCGAAGTTGAGGTTGGTGATCACGATCTGACGCGTGAACAGACCCACCGAAAGCTCGTCGGCGCCGTCGTCGGCCGTGTTGACCAGCCCGTCGTTGCCTGGGTTCTTGATCGCCGTCGCGGCGTCAAGGAACACGCCGCCGTCGGCGACGTTGCGAATGGTCGCCCACGAGGCCTCGCCGGTGTCGCGCGCGGCATGAACGCTCTCGATCGCCTCACGCGCTTTCTCTCTGGCCAGCATCATCGGCGTCGACGCCGCCGCGCGCATGACGGCGGCAGCGGAGAGTTGGGCGAGCGGCAGCAGCCCGACCGTGAGGATGAACATCGCGACCAACACCTCGACCAGCGAGAATCCGCGGTCGTCATGGATCTGGTCCGCCAACGGCACCCGGGGGTTGACTATTGGAGCCATTCCGATCCCCTCCACTTCCACGTGCGCAGCATGCCGGTCACTCCGGAGATCGTGACCGCGCGTGCCGTTTCTGGAAAATCCGGCCGTTCGAGGAAGATCGTGCCGTTGGTCGGGTCGCCGGCAGAATCGATCAGCGAACCATCGCTGGTGAACATCACCGGCGTCGGGCCGGTGAAGCTGAAGGCGTCGGCGTCACCAAAGGCGTCCGGCGTGTCGGGCATCGCGCCGTCCTTGAGGAGTTCCTGATTGCCTTCCAGCTGCAACTCGCCGACGATCGTCAGGGTGCCACTGGGCACCTCGATCCGCTCGAGCCGGATGCGGTCGGGTGGCAAGAACGTCAGCTGCACGTTGCGCCGTTCAGACACCGCGCGGTTGCGGGCGGAATTGATGAAGGTGGCCACCATGACGGACGAACTATCGCCTTTGGCGTCCCGGATCATCCGGGTAGTGAGCGGGATCGCCATTGCCGACCCGACCATCACGATGCCAGCGACGATGATCGCCTCCATCAGCGTGAACCCGTCTGGAGACCTCCAAGGAGAGGCAAATTCAGCCATTCGCTTCGGGAAGAGCAAGGGCAGTGCCGCCTCCGAAAATGGGCCCCTAACCGACCGCGCTAGATGCACTTATGGGAGGGATGACGATTGTGGTCACGGCCACTGGGACGAGGGGTGTGCAAGTATGGCACACCAGATTACAATTACGTCCTGTTCAGCCAGGGGTTCCGCTCGTCTGTTGCCTTCTATACTGATTAGCTGATGCCCGAGACCCTTATCACCTCAGTGCAGCTGGACCCGGCGGCACTCGTCCGGGATCTCGAGGTTACAGGCATCGGCGCCATCACGACGTTCGTCGGACTGGTGCGCGACAATAACCTCGGCCGGACGGTGTTGCACCTGGAGTACGAGGCCTACGAGCCGCTGGCCGTGCGCGGTCTCGATCGCATCGTGGCGGAGGCGGCCGAACGATGGCCAGACGTCCGCCTGGCGATTCATCATCGCGTCGGGCGGTTGGAAATCGGCGAGGCCAGCGTGGCGATTGCGGCCGCGTCGCCACACCGCGCCGACGCGTTTGCCGCGAGCCGTTATGCGATCGAGCGGATCAAGCAGATCGTGCCGATCTGGAAACACGAGTTCTTCGAGGGCGGCGACGTGTGGATCGAGGGCGCGACGGCGGATCCGGACGATGCGGCGGCGCGGGAGAAGGCGATGAAGGTCGCATGCGCGTAACCGTCCGCCTGTTTGCGAGGCTGCGCGACATCGCCGGCGCCGGCGAACTGACGCGCGAGGCGCCGGGCGGCGCCACCGTGGGCGCGGTATGGGCGTCGCTCGTCGCCGACTACCCGGAATTGTCGCCGTACGAGCGTTCGATCTCGTGCGCGATCA
This sequence comes from Vicinamibacterales bacterium, assembly GCA_039934485.1. Lineage (GTDB taxonomy): Bacteria > Acidobacteriota > Vicinamibacteria > Vicinamibacterales > UBA2999 > 12-FULL-67-14b. Next base: position 19,817 of record JBDTMB010000030.1, on the reverse strand, counting down.
ACGCCGACTATTCCCGCTTCACCGCCGCGGTGTCCGACGGTGACGAGATTGCGTTCCTGCCGCCAGTTTCTGGCGGTTGATCCCCTGATCCCTGATCCCTGATCCCTGATCCCTGAGGTGTCTGCGTGTTTGACAAGTTAGTGTCGGTCGAAGGCCGCTATGAAGAGCTCATGGCGTCACTCGGAACGTCGGCCGTGCAAAATGATCCGAATGAATACCGCAAGCAGGCCAAGGCGCTGGCGGAGCTGCAGCCGCTCGTCGAGAAATACCGCGAGTTCAAGGCGGTGACCCAGGAGATCAGGCACGCCGAGGAGCTCCTCAAGGGCGGCGATCCCGAGATGTACGACATGGCGCTCGAGGAACTCAACGACCTCAACGTCCAGAAGGAGCGCGTCTCGGATCAGCTGAAGGTCCTGCTCGTGCCCAAGGATCCCAACGACGATCGCAACGTGATGGTGGAAATCCGCGCCGGCACCGGCGGCGAGGAGGCCGCCCTCTTTGCCGGTGAGCTGTATCGCTGCTACACGCGCTACGCCGAGCGCCAGCGCTGGAAGATCGAGCTGGTCTCGCTCAGCGAAGCCGACAAGGGCGGCGTCAAGGACGTCGTCGTCAACATCGAGGGCAAGGGCGCCTACAGCAAGTTGAAGTACGAAAGCGGCGTGCACCGCGTGCAGCGGGTGCCGGCCACCGAGGCGAGCGGGCGCATCCACACCTCCACCGCCACGGTCGCGGTGCTGCCGGAAGCCGAGGAAGTCGACATCCAGATCCAGGACAAGGACCTGCGCATCGACACCTTCTGCTCGAGCGGGCCCGGCGGGCAGAGCGTGAATACCACCTACTCCGCGGTGCGCATCACCCACATTCCCACCGGCACCGTGGTCTCGCAGCAGGACGAGAAGTCGCAGATCAAGAACAAGGCGAAGGCGATGAAAGTGTTGCGCAACCGGCTCTACGAGGCCGAGATGCAGAAGCAGCACGACGCGATCGCCAAGGACCGCAAGAGCCAGGTCGGCTCCGGCGACCGCTCGGAGAAGATCCGTACCTACAATTTTCCGCAGAGCCGCATCACCGATCACCGGATCAACTTCACCACCCACCAGATCCAGGGGGTGATGGACGGCGGCCTCGACGAGTTGATCGACGCGCTCAGCACCTACTACACGGCCGAGAAGCTGAAGGAAGTCACCACCTGACGATTCGCGATCACCTGGTCGCCGCCGGCGCGCGCCTGGTGGCGGCGGGCATTCATCCGGCGGAGGCCAGCCTCGACGCCGGGTTGCTGGCGCGTGGTGTCCTCGGCTGGGACCGCGCCACCCTCCTCGTCCGCGAACTGGAACCACCGTCACTCGATTTCCTCGATCGCTTCACCGCGGCGATCGATCGACGCGCCCGGCGCGAGCCGATCGCTTACATTCGCGGCGTCCAGGAATTCTGGGGCCGGGATTTCATCGTCTCGCCCGCCGTGCTGATTCCGCGGCCGGAGACGGAGTTGATCGTCGAGAACACGCTGCAGTTGCCCGGTCTCGACAAGTTACCATCGCTCATCTGCGACATCGGCACGGGCAGCGGCTGCCTGGCGATTTCGCTGGCGAAGGAGTTGCCGCAGTCGCGCCTCGTGGCGACGGATAATTCCGCCGCCGCGCTCGAGGTCGCGCGCGCCAACGCCGTGCGCCACGGCGTGGCCGGCCGGATCGCGTTCGCCGAGGGCGAGTACCTGGCGGGCGCCAAGGGCCCGTTCCATGTGATCGTCTCGAACCCGCCGTACGTCAGCGACGAGGACTACGCCACGCTGGCGCCGGAAGTGCACGATCACGAACCCGCGTCGGCGCTGGTCGCCGGTGCCGACGGCCTGCGCGACATCCGCGAGATCCTGAACCTGGCGGCGGAGGCGTTGATGCCGGGCGGCGTGTTGTTGATGGAAATCGGCTTCGACCAGGCCGACGTCATCCCCCTTCGAGTGGGCGGCTTGCCGCGGCTCGCCTTGATGGGCATCGCCCGGGATTTGCAGGGCCTGCCGCGTGTGGCGGTGGTGCAGCGCAGGTAGAATGGCGCGATGAGCTGCCTGTTTTGCAGGATCATCGCCGGCGAGATTCCCGCGTCGAAGATCTACCAAGACGATCAAATGATCGCCTTCAACGACATCAACCCGCAGGCCCCGTCGCACTTCCTGGTGGTCCCCAGGAAGCACGTGGCGACCCTCAACGACCTGTCGGCCTCAGACGACGGCCTGGTCGGCGCCATGGTGCGCCGCGCGGCGGCGATCGCGAAAGAGAGGGGCTTCGACGGTCCCGGCTATCGCACCGTGTTCAACTGCAACGCGCAAGCGGGCCAGACAGTGTTCCACGTCCACCTGCACGTCCTCGGCGGCCGCGTCATGACTTGGCCTCCCGGGTAACAAACAGAAATTCATCCACGGATTACACGGATTACACGGATTCGAACTGCAGGTCGCGCGTCCGCGTCACCGAAAGCGATCGGCCCGCGGCGGCCGTAGGCCGCGGCAACGAGTCCGAGATCCATTTCCGAGAGAGGCCTAGAGAGTTCGCGCCTCTCTCGGAAATGGATCTCGGGCTCGTTGCACGGCGCCTGGCAAGGCCAGGCGCCCGCGGGCCTCACTCCGAATCCATCAATCCGTGAAATCCGTGGACGAATTTTCGTCCGCTATCCGGACACCAGCAAGTAGCGCCCGAATCCCGCCTCGCGTTGCAGCACGAAATCCACCGCGCGATAGCCGCGGCCGAAATAGGCCTGGAACATCTGGCGGACGTCGAGGCGCCACTTGAGCGCGAGCGCGGGAGACTGCTGCTGCATCTCGGTGAAGCCCATCGGGATCTCGATCCACACGCGCCGATCGGTGCGGGACAGGTCGATCGCCGACACCGTGCGCCACTTGCCTTCCACCACCGTTTGATTGACCACCGGCGCCTCGCCCACTTCCGCGGCCCGCAGCCGAAATTCGGTCGGCTGCTCGAGCCGCCGCACCACGTGCGGGTCGGCGATCTTCCAATTGAGGACGAGCCGATCGGTGGGCGTCCCGCGATGCAACGCGCTGGTCGACTCGCCGTAGAAATTCTCGGCGTACTCCTCGACCACGCCACCCAGCTTGGCGAAGTTGAAATGGGCGTTGAGCGTCTGCATCGGGTCGAACGTCCACTCGATCAAGTCGATCCCCTGCGCCAGCGCCCGCGTCCGCTGCTCCAGCTTCAGCCGGTAGCCGAGGCCGCCACGATGCTCCGGCAGCACCCCGGCCATGTGCGACCAGTGCATCGGCCGGCCGTTTTTCATGCCGACCACGGCGTAGGCGAAGCCGACCATGCGATTGGCCGGATCGAAGGCGCCGATGAGCGTGGCGCCGCGCTTGACCGTAAAGATGAACACCGGCACGGTGACGAGGTCGCCGGGATCGGCGTATCCCCAGATCGCCTTCTCGAGTTCAATCACCTGGCGGAATTCTTCGATGGATCTGAGATCGCGAATCCGCACGTCTGCCAAATCAGCCACGGCGCTCAGAGCGGGCGACCCGGTGCTTCAGGGTGGGGCGGGTCGGGCGATATCGGCTTCGTCACGCGACGAAGCTGTGCGACAGACTCGCGGATGGCCTCACTCAACCTCACCTTTTCGGCCCATGACAGCGAAGCGCGGGTCCGCTGCCATGCGGCCTGCCGTTGCAGCAATCGTCGAACGTCACTCATCGAGAAACCTCGACACAAATCGGCGCCACGCCTCGTCCAGTCCGTGCCGGCCGGCCAGGGCGGCGATTGCGTCCCGGCTGACGCTCACCGATTCCAGCAGAGAGAGAATGCGAGTGTAGTCCTTCGCGCGACCGACACTGAGCGCGATGACCGCCAGATAGTCGGCCCCCACAACCCGGAATCGAACGCCCTCGAAGTCGGCTATCTCGGCCTCTTCCATGGCTTCCCTCGTCAACGGACTGAACACCGGAATGAATTGTACAGGCCACGCCCCCACGCGGATCGCCTCTCCTTCGGCGGAGTAGCCCAGTGCGGCGCAGAACTGGTACAGAGGACTCAAGACATCGACCCGCTCAGGCTCGGGGACGGCGATCAGGACATCGGCGTCCAGCGTGGCGACCGGCTCGGTATATCGCATCTGCGCGACGGCTCCGAACAGGGCGTAACTGGTGATTACGCCCGCCTCTTGCATCCCGTTCAGCAGCTTCGCCACTTCCCTCATTCCGCCCAGTCTACTTCGGCCGCACAAGGCGGTTTAGTTCCTCGCCTTCTCGAGTTCAACCACCTGGCGGAATTCTCCGATCGCGGTGAGATCGCGGATGACGACGTCGGGCGCCATTACAGAAGCCGCTCCAGTTCGTGCAGCGAGCGGATCACCGGAAGGTCCGCCGGCAGGTCCGTGGGAATCTCGCCCGATCGCCGCAACAACACGGCGCGCATCCCGGCGGCGCGCGCGCCCTCAACGTCGGCCCTGAGGCTGTCGCCCACCATCATCGACGCGCTCGCCGGCACACCGGCGCGTTCGAGCGCCGCGTCGAAGATGCTGCGGTGCGGCTTCATGAAGCCGTGCTCCGCCGACGAGACCGACGAATGAATGAGGCCCTCGAGCGAGAAATGCTCGCGAAAGGCGTCGAGGCTGCGGTGCGAATTCGAAATCACGCCCACCTTGAGGCCCCGCGCCTTGAGCGCCTCCAGCACCGGCGCCACATCGTCGTACATCTCGAAATGATGGTTGCCCGCCCACTCCCGGTAAATCTCGCGGGCCACGGTCACCACTTTCGGGCCGCGGCCGCCCATGTGCTCGATGATCGACGCGGTGTAGTGGACGAACAGGTCGCCGTTATAGATCTGCTCTTCCACTTCGTCGAGGATGAACGATGACGCGGCCGTGGCGACGTCGAAGCGGGCCGGGTCCACGTCGACGCCCTCGGCCGCGCAGAACCGCCGGTAACCTTCGCCCTGCAACGCCGGGCCCGGGAAGATCAGCGTGAAGTCGACATCAAAGAAGACGGCGCGGATCATGCGGGTTGATAGGGACCGGCCACCGCGATAGTGGCGCGCTCGGGATTGAGCAGCCGTTTGGCACCCGCGTTCGCCTGGTCGAGGGTCACCGCTTCGACCAGCGATCGCACGCGGACATCGTAATCAAGGCCCAGGCCGAACACCTCGGCGTTGAGGAGAAACGAGGCAATCGCGGCGTTGGTCTCGAGCTGGCGCGGCAGCGCGCCAACGAGGTAACGCTTCGATTCGTCGATCTCCTTCGCGGTGAAACCCGTGGTGAGGATCTGGTTCAACTCGGCGTCGATCGAGGCGATGGTGCGCTCGACGTTATCGGCCGACACGCCGGCGCGAATCATGATGGGACCCTGGCCAAATCCCGCGTCGAGCGAACTGAACACGTAGTACGCCATGCCTTGCCGCTCGCGGATGTTGTCGCCCAGCCGTCCGCCGATCGCGTATTGGCCAAGCGCGTTATTCATCACCGACAGCGGCACGTGGTCGGGGTCGGAGCGCCGGGTGCCGACAAAGCCATACGCCACATCCGCCTGCGACTTGTTCATCATCGGCACCGCCACGACACGCCGATCGGTGATGACGGGCGCGTCGGGGACCATCACGAATGGCGCCGACGCGTCCTGTCCCGCCGAAGGCTTGACGAAGGCCGACCAGTCGCCGAACGCGCCGGCCACCGCGGCCATCGCCGCCTTCTCATCGACATCACCGACGATGACGACGGTGGTGATCGAGGGCTGGAAGCCTTTTTGATGGCACCGCACCAGGTCCTGCCGCTTCAACGCCTCCACGGTTTCCACCGTGCCGCGCACCTTGCGGGCGTAGGGATGCGCGCCGTAGAGCGCAAGCATGAAGGCGTCCACCGCCATCGCCGCCGGATCGTCCTGTTCCTGCCGGATCGAGGTGATCAGGTCGGCGCGCCGCGTCGCGACTTCGTTTTCCGGGAACGCGGGATGCCGGGCGATGTCCGCCGCAAGCGCCAGCACCGCGATGAAATCCTCGGCCAGGCAGGTCGCGCTGATCGCCGTCTGGTGACGGCCGGTGCTGACCGACAACGACGCGCCGCGGCCGTCCAGATCGTCCGCGATCACGTTCGCCGGCCTCGACACGGTTCCCCGATCGAGCACGCGCGCGGACAACGCCGCCGCGCCGTCCTTGCCTGGGGGATCGGAATACCCGCCGGCGCGGCCACTGATGAGCAGGTTGACCGACGCTGTCGTGTGATTCGCCTTGACGATCACCGCCACGCCGTTGGCCAGCACGGCCCGGGAAGGCTGAAGACCACGCGGTGTCGGGGAAGTTTGTGGCTCCACTGACCGTTGATCTTACGCGATTGTTGGTTTTGCGGAAGAAATCGGAGGCCGGCCATCGGCATCGGACTTGCTGTTGCTCCCCACAGGGAGTGTGAGTCATGCCGTCACGGACGCTTCGCGTTCTTCTCGTCGTTCTCGCCGCCGCCGTTTCCGTCACGATCGCCCACGCGGATGAGAAGCTGACGCTGAAGGTGTCGAGGCCAGTGATCTCCACCCGTGATGGCGTCACAGTCAGAGCCATCGTGGCGCGCGACGCCCGTAACCGGGCGATCGGCATCCAGGCGGATTCCGGTGAGTTCTTCCGCTCCAGCGAGACCGAGTTGGACGGCGAACGCGCCCCCCGGGTGTTCGAGTTACGGCTGCACGACCTGCCAAGCGGCGACTATCAGGTCACGGCGGTGCTCGTCAACGACCAGGGGGAGCGGACCACGGTGCGACGGAGCTTCCAGGTTCTCTCCTACGGCATGGACCGCTAGGGCCGCCGTTGACGCAGACACGCTCCTAGCACTGCTTCCTCGTCCTAGGCGCCGGCGTCCAGCTTCGGCTCGAACCATCCAATGGTCCGGTTCTCCGCAACCAGATGCCTGGCGGCCGCCGCGTGTACTTGATCGATCGTGACCGCGTTCAGGTGCGCGGTCAAATCATGGTAGACGCGCCATGACGCAATCGTCTCGAAGAAGCCCAACTGGTGCGCGATGTCGCTGACGCTGTCGGCGTCGTAGACAAATCGCGCCCGCAGCTGTGCCTTCACCTTGGTCAGCTCGGCCCCGGTGATCCCGTCACGACAGAGCCGGTCCAGCTCCGTGAGCACCGCGTCTTCGACCGCGGCCAGCGACTTTCCCTCGGCCACGCTCGCGCCGATCGAATAGAGATACGGATGCTCGGTGGCCATCAGCGAGCCGCTCACCTGCGAGGCCAGGCCGCCATCCACCAGCTTCCGGTACAGCCTGGCGCTGCGCTGCGGACGCGAGACCCCGCCCATCGACCAGATGTTGAGCCCGGCGGCGCCGTTGAGGACGGCGTCGGCGACCAGCATCGGGAAGAACGCCTCGTCCATGAACGCCGGCGCATGAAACGCGGCCTTCCAATACGCGGTGGTGCCTTGCTTGCGCAGCACGACGCGGCGTTCGGCCTGCTGCGGCGGCTCGCTCCGTTTCACGCGCGCCGGCCTCGACCCGGGCGCGAGGCTGCCGAAGTGCTTCTTGACGCGCGCGATCACATCGTCGGTCTCGACGTCGCCGACGATCACCAGCGTGGCGTTCGACGGCACGTAGTAGCGCCGGTAGTGGCCATACAGATCCTCGCGTGTCATCGTCTCGAGATCCGATTGCCAGCCGATGGTGGGGTGGTGATACGGATGGACCTTGAACGCGGCGGCGGTCACTTCGGTGTCGAGGAGCTGCTCGGGGTCGTTTTCGCCGCCTTGCAGTTCCGAGATGATCACGGTGCGCTCCGACTCGCAGTCCGCGGGATCGTAGAGGCACGCGTCCATGCGCTCGGCTTCGATGAACAGCATGCGATCGAGCGCGTCGGTGGACGCGGTTTCGAGGTAGGTGGTCTGGTCGATCCAGGTATAGCCGTTCCAGGCGCCGCCAAACTGCTCGATGATGCCTTTCACCTGGTCGCGGGGAATGTTCTTCGTCCCCTTGAAATTCATGTGCTCGACCCAGTGAGAGACGCCGGTCACGCCGGGCGTTTCGTCCTTGGAGCCGACGCGGTACCAACACCACACCGACGCCAGGGGGGCCGTATGGACCTCCTGGACCAGCACCTTTAGACCGTTGTCCAGCACCGTTTCGCGGACCATGCGCTCTTTGGCTCCCGGTTCCCGGTTCCCGGTTCCCGACGCCCTCCCCCTCCACAGTACAATAGAGGACCCCATGCCAGAGTGGAAAGACACTTGTAACTTGCCGCGGACGGCTTTCTCGATGAAGGCCAACCTGCAGACCACCGAGCCGGAAACCCTTGCCCGCTGGGAAGAAATGGATCTGTACGGGCAGATTCGCCAGGCGCGGAAGGGCGCGGCCCGGCAGTTCATCCTGCACGATGGGCCGCCCTACGCCAACGGTGAAATCCACATCGGCACGGCGCTCAACAAGATCCTCAAGGACCTGGTCGTCAAGTCGCACAACATGCTGGGCTTCGACGCGCCGTACATCCCGGGTTGGGATTGCCACGGCCTGCCGATCGAATTGAAGGTGGACCGCGAGCTCGGGCCGAAGAAGCGCGAGATGAGCACGGCGGAGTTCCGCCGCGCCTGCCGCGCTTACGCCGAAAAGTACCTCGACATCCAGCGCCAGGGTTTCAAGCGCCTCGGCGTGATCGGCCTGTGGAGCGATCCCTACCAGACGATGGCGTTCAGCTACCAGGCGGCCATCGTCCGCGCGCTCGGCAAGTTCGTTGAGCAGGACATGGTCTACAAGGGCAAGAAGCCCGTGCACTGGTGCACGCACTGCCGCACGGCGCTGGCCGAAGCGGAAGTCGAGTACGAGCCGCACACCTCGCCCTCGATCTATGTCGAGTTCCCGATGGCCGAGGCGAGCTGGACTGAGCTTCGCACGCGCGTGCCTGCCCTTACCGGTGGGGCCGAACCTTTAGGTTCGGCCTCCGTCTTAATCTGGACTACGACACCCTGGACGATCCCATCGAACCTGGGCATCGCGTTCCACCCGGACTTCCAGTACGGCGCCTACGACGTCGACGGCACCGCCGTGATCGTCGCCAAGGATCTCGCGGAGACGGTGGCCAAGAAGACCGGCCGGTCGTTCGACAAACTGATCGCCACCTTCGAAGGCAAGGTGATGGAACGTCTGGTGTTCCGTCATCCGCTCTACGAGCGCGATTCGCTCGGCGTGCTGGCCGACTACGTCACGCTCGAAGCCGGCACCGGTGCCGTGCACACTGCACCGGGCCACGGCGCAGACGACTACAAGACCGGCGTCAAGTACGGCCTCGAGATCTACGCGCCACTCGATCCGGGCGGCCACTACATCGACTCGGTGGAAATGTTCGCCGGGCTCCAGGTGTGGGATGCCAACCCGAAGGTCGAGGCCGCGCTCAAGGAACGCGGGCGCCTGTGGCAGCGCGAGGACTTCGAGCACTCCTACCCGCATTGCTGGCGCTGCCACAACCCGGTGATCTTCCTCGCCACCGCGCAGTGGTTTATCGCGATGGAAGCGCAGGACCTGCGCCAGCGCGCGCTGGCGGCGATCCATAACACGCGCTGGATCCCGGCCTGGGGCCAGGCGCGCATCGAGGGAATGATCGCCAACCGCCCCGACTGGTGCATCTCGCGCCAGCGGTCGTGGGGCGTGCCGATCCCGGCGATGGACTGCGCCAAGTGCGGACAAGCCGTGCTGACCAAGGCCCTCACCGACCAGGCCGCCGCGGTGTTCGACGTCTACGGCGCCGACGCGTGGTACGAGCGTCCGCTCGAGGAATTCGTGCCCGCCGGCCTGGCGTGCGGGTCGTGCGGCAGCACCGAGTTCGAGCGCGAGAACAACATTTTAGACGTCTGGTTCGACTCCGGCTCGAGCCATGAGGCGGTGCTGCCCTTCCGCGCCGATCATCGCTGGCCCGCGGACATCTACCTCGAAGGCAGCGACCAGCATCGCGGCTGGTTCCACAGTTCGCTGCTGGTCGGCATCGGCACCCGCGGCCGGGCGCCGTTCGACCAGGTGCTCACCCACGGCTTCGTGATGGACGAGCAAGGCCGCAAGATGTCCAAGTCGCTCGGCAACACCGTGGCGCCGCAGGACATCATCAAGCAGAGCGGCGCCGAGATCCTGCGCCTGTGGGTCTCGATGGTGGATTACCGGGAAGACATCCGCGTCGGCAAGGAGATCCTCGCCCGCACGGTGGAGGCGTACCGGAAAATCCGCAACGTGATCCGCGTCCTCGTCGCCAACCTCTACGACTTCGACCCGAAGGACGACTGCCTGCCGAGGGCGCGCCTGCTGGAGGTCGATCGCTGGGTGCTGGCCAAGTACGCCGACGCCGCGGAGAAGATCGTCAAGGCCTACGAGGACTACGACTATCCCGGGATCTTCCAGATCGCCAGCCACTTCATCACCGTCGACCTCAGCGCGTTCTACGTCGACGTGACGAAGGACCGGATGTACACCTTCGGCGCCGGATCCGAGGCCCGCCGCTCGGGCCAGACGGCGATGTACACCATCGTCGACGGCCTGGCTCGGCTGCTCGCGCCGATCCTGTCGGTGACGATGGACGAGTTGTGGCGGATGTTGCCGGGCGAGCGCGAAGCGTCGGTGCACATGGCGCTGTTCCCGCGCGACACCGAACAGTGGAAGGACGCGGCGCTCATCGAACGCTGGGCCGGCCTCGCGGCGGTTCGCGATCACGTCAACCTGCAGCTCGAAGCGAAGCGGCAGGACAAGACGATCGCGGGCAATCTCTCAGCGCACGTCACCTTGGGCGCGGCGGGCGACACGGCCCGTCTTCTCGGCGAATATCGGGACTTTCTACCCACGCTCTTCGGAGTGTCGCAGGTGGATTTAACCGAAGCCCGGAGCCCGAAGGCTGAGGCCGTCGAGGTGGCGGTGGCTCGGGCCACTGGAACAAAGTGCGAACGGTGCTGGCGCTACGTCCCCGAGGTGAGCCAGGCGCCGGAACGTCTCGGCATCTGCTCGCGTTGCGTCGAGGCGCTGGCTGAACCGGTGAGCCTGTAACGGTGGGGTCGCTGCTCTCGTCGCGCCGGTTCGAGCTGGTCACGGCATTCGTGGTGGTGGTCGCCGATCAGATCACCAAGGCCATGATTCGCACCTCGCTGCCGTTGTACGAAAACCGGGTGGTGATTCCGGGTTTCCTCGATCTCACCCGCGTCCATAACACCGGCGCCGCCTTCGGGATGCTCGACCGGGTGGACTTCCCCTTCAAGACGGTGGCGCTGTCACTGGTGGCGCTAGTCGCCCTGGGTGGCGTGGCGTGGTACGCTGTCACCGTGCCGCTGCACGATCGGCTGGCACGTTTCGGCATCGCCCTCGTCCTGGGCGGCGCGGTGGGCAACCTGATCGATCGGGCCACCGCCGGCTTCGTCCTCGACTTCGTCGATGCGTACTACAATGGCTGGCATTTCTGGGCCTTCAACGTGGCCGACTCGGCGATCACCGTAGGCGTGATTTTCATGATTCTCGATATTCTCGGGCTGGGAAAACGTGCATCCAATCCTGTTTGAACTCGGACCACTGACGATTTACTCCTACGGCGTGCTGCTGGCCAGCGCCTACCTGCTGGGCCTCTGGCTGGCGGTGAGGCGGGCGCGCGCCGCCGGTGTCGATGCCAACAAGATCATGGACCTCCTGATCTGGGTGATCATCGCCGCGCTCGTCGGCGCCAAGGCGCTGCTCTTTGTCGTCGAGTTCAACCACTTCACCAGCAGCTGGCAGGACTTCACCACGCTCCTGCGATCGGGCGGCGTCTTCTATGGCGGCCTGATCGCGGCGGTGGTGGTGTGCATCCTGCAGTTGCGCAAGCATCGCTTGCCGCTGTGGCAGTCGGGCGACCTGTTCGCGCCGGGCATCGCGCTGGGCTACATGGTGGGCCGGCTCGGTTGCCTGATGGCCGGCTGCTGCTACGGCAAGCCGACGGATGTGGCCTGGGCGATCACCTTTACCGATCCCGCCGCCAACATCAACGTCGGCACGCCCCTCAACGTGCCGCTGCATCCGACGCAACTCTACGAGTCGGCGGCCGGCCTGGTGATCCTGATTGCGCTGCTGGCGCTCGAGAAGCGGCCGAATTCCTATCCCGGCCGGACCTTCTGGAGCTTTGTCAGCCTGTATTCCGTGCTGAGATTCGGGATCGAGTTCTTCCGCGGCGACGATCGCGGCTTCGTGGGCACGATGCTCTCGACCTCCCAGGCGATCTCGGTGGTGCTGCTGCCGCTCAGCATCTTCATGCTCTGGTACCTCGGCCGGGCCGATCGCCCCACGGCCCCGGAAGCCCCGCCGGGACCGCGCAAGCCCCGCTTCGCCTAGCAGGGATGACCCAACTCCAGTTCACGGCCGACGAAGACGACGAAGGCAACCGTCTCGATCGATTCCTCGCCGGCGAAATTCCCGATCAGTCGCGATCGCAGATTCAACGGTTGATCGAAGCCGGCCGCGTCACCCACTCGCGGGTGAAGACGGTCAAGGCCAATTCCGAGGTCCGCGAAGGCGACGTGATTTGCGTCGACGTGCCGGGAGCGGTGGCCACCCAGGCGGTGGCCGAGGACCTCCCGCTCGACATCCTCTTCAACGACCGCGACATCGTCGTCGTCAACAAGCCGTCGGGCATGGTGGTGCATCCGGCCGCGGGCAACCAGACCGGGACGCTGGTCAACGCGCTGCTGCATCACATCAAGGATCTGAGCGGGATCGGCGGCGAGATTCGTCCCGGCATCGTGCACCGTCTCGACAAGGGCACGTCGGGCGTGATGGTGGTTGCCAAGAACGATGAGGCGCACCAGGAGTTGGCCCGCCAGTTTCACGATCGCGAAGTGGAGAAAGAATATGTCGCGCTGGCGTGGGGGCTGGTGCAGCAGCGCAAGCGCATCAACGCCGCGATCGGGCGCGACCCGAAGAACCGGCTGAAGATGTCCACCCGCGCGGGTCGTGCCCGTCACGCCGTGACGCGCGTGACCTGGGCGCGCGATCTTCACGGCGTCACGCTGCTGCGAATCGCCATCGCCACCGGACGGACGCATCAAATCCGCGTCCATCTGAGCGCGATCGGTCACCCGATTGTCGGCGACGCGCTGTACGGCGGCGTCCACCGCCGCGTGCCGCACCCGCTCAAAGCCGTGACGCGCCTGACGCGCCCGTTCCTGCATGCCGAGCGGCTGGTGTTCACGCATCCGCGGACGAAGGAGCGACTGGAATTCACCGCGCCCATTCCCGCGGATCTCGAATCAGTAGCCTACGACCTCGCGCCACCGGAACTGCGCGACTCGGTGTTTGTTCGAACCCTTCCCGCCAGGGACACCGACGATCCCCACGAGGAAGAGGGGGAGGAAGAGGGGTCAGGTCACGAAAAACGAGCAACTCGGGTGGCAAAGCGCAAGGTGGGCAGGAATCGCGGCGCGACCGAATGAGGGCTGCGCGATAGAGTGGAGGGATGGACCATCGGCCAACCGCCAAGCTCCTGTCCCGCACTGTCGTCCATCAGGGACGCGTCCTGCGGCTCGAACTCGATCGCGTCACGCTGCCCACTGGGCACACGCTCGACATGGAGATCGTCCGGCACGCCGGATCCGTGGTGCTGTTACCCATCCCTGAACCGGGCAAGATCATCCTGATTCGCCAATACCGCTACACCATCGATCGCTACATTTGGGAGCTGCCCGCGGGCGGGCTCAAGCCGGGAGAAGATCCGGCCGAAGCGGCGGCGCGCGAGTGCGAAGAGGAGATCGGCCTCGCTCCCGGGCGCGTCACCAGGCTGCGCGGCTACTACCCGACGCCGGGCTTCTGCGACGAAGAGATGATCTATTTCCGCTGCGAGGATCTCCGCACGCCGGCGCCGGATTCAACCGCGCGAAAAGACGACGACGAAGAGATCGAGCCGCGGACCTTCACGCTCGACGAAGCGCGCGCGCTGCTCGCCAGCGGCGAGATCGTCGACCTGAAGACGCTGGCCGGCCTGGCGCTGCTCCCCTGACATCATCCGTCCACCGCCGCCCGGACCGCCTTCAGCAGCGTCTCCGCGGTGAACGGCTTGGGCAGGAAGCCCGCGAGGGGCGCGCTGCCGCAGGCCTGGTTGCCTCCCGCCGTGAGGCCGCTGGCGCCGATGATCTGCACCTGCGGGTTCAGCCGCCGAAGCACCTCGATGGTCGCCGCGCCATCGAGCACCGGCATCATCATGTCGGTCAGCACGACGGCGATCTCCGCCCCGCGCCGCGCGTAGACCGCGACCGCCTCCGAGCCATCGGCGGCCACCAGCACCTGGTAGCCGAAGGCCTCGAGCGTCTGCCTGGTGAGCTGACGAATGGCCGCTTCGTCATCGACCACCAGCACCATCTCGCCGTTGCCCCGGGGCAGGCTGACGCTGGCCGGAGCGACCGGCGCCGCGACGACCCTGCTTAGGGCCGGCAGATAGAGGGTGAAGCGGGTGCCGACGCCGGGTTCGCTGGACACGCGGATAAAGCCGCCATGGCTCTTGACGATCGCCAGCGACGTAGCCAGCCCAAGTCCGGTCCCCTGGCCCGTGGCCTTGGTGGTGAAGAACGGCTCGAAGATCCGGTCGATGATGTTCTTCGGAATGCCGGCGCCGGTGTCGGCGACGTCGATCTTCACATACCGGCCGGCGCGGGCCTCGATGTTCATCGCGGCATACTCCTCGTCGAGCACGATGTTCTCGGCCGTGACCGTGATGCGCCCGCCCGATGGCATGGCGTCCCGCGCGTTCACGCCGAGGTTGACCAGGACCTGGTTAAGCTGGGTCGGGTCGGCCTCGAGCCCCCAGAGGTCGGAGCTCACGCGCTCTTCGATCAGGATGTTCTTGGGGAAGGTGTCGCGGGCCATCCGGCTCACCTCGCGAATCAGCGGTTGCAGTCGCACCTCGACGCGGCGACCCTCCATCCCGCGCGCGAACGACAAGACCTGTTTCACCATCGCCGCGCCCCGCTTGGCACTGGTCTCGATGGTCGCCAGGATCTCGCCGCGCTCGTCGTCTCCCAGGTTGCCCTGCAGCAATTCGATCGACATCAGGATCGGGGCCAGGGCGTTGTTCAGATCGTGGGCGATGCCGCCGGCCAGCGTGCCGATGCTCTCCATCCGCTGCGCGCGCAAATACTGCTGCTCCAGGTGCCGGCGCTGGGTGATGTCGGTGTTGATGACGAGGATGGACCGCGGCGAGCCGTCATCGTCGCGCACGAGTGTCCAGCGGCTCTCGACGGTGAGGGTGCGGCCGTCGCGCGAGGTCTGGTCGAGTTCGCCGACCCACTCGCCGCCGGCCATCGTCTCGGCCAGCGCCGCCCGGAAGGGCGCCGGGTCCCGATACAGCAGTTCGTCCTCCCGGCGGCCGATCACCTCCATCGCGCTCCACCCGTGCAACCGCGCGGCACTGCGGTTCCAGTAGAGGATGCGATGCTCGAGATCGCGGACGATGATCGCGTCCTGCGCCTTGTCCAGGAGCGAGGCCTGTTCGCGGACGGTGGTCGTCATCCGAGCGCGTTCGGCCTGGGCGCGGATGTTCTTGATCCCGAGCGCCAGGTTGTCGGCCAGGCCCTGGAGCAGCGTCAACTCATCCTGTCCGATGTGCTTGGCTTCGCTCGAGTACAGCACGAGCAGCCCAAACGTCTTGTCCTCGTCACGCAAGGGCAGGCAGATCACACCGCGATAGCCTCGCTTGCGCGCCTCCTCCCGCCAGTGGAAGAACCCGGGCTCGTCGGCAAGGTCGGCGACCACCACGGCCTGGCCGCTGCGGATGGCTCGTCCCGCAGGCCCGTTGCCGGTGGTGTCGTCTTCCGACCAGGAGAGATCGATCGAGGCCAGGTAGCCCAGCTCCTCGCCGGCATGGGCCAGCGGCACAATCGATCGAGCCAGGTTGTCCGACGCATGACCGACCCACGCCATGCGGTAGCCGCCAATTTCCACGGCGAGGCTGCAGATCCGGGCGAGCAACTCCTGTTCACCGGCCGCCCGCGTGATCGCTTCGTTGCAGGCACTGAGCATCTGCAAGGCGCGATTGCTCACCGCCAGTTGCGCCGCGGATTGCCGCAGACCCTCCTCGACCCGTCGCTGCTCGGAGATGTCCTGGAACGCGCCCTGGAGGCGGATGATGGCGCCGGTTTGGTCGCGCACCGCTTCACCGATCGAGCGAACCCAGATGCGGCGGCCCTTGGCGGTGATCTTGGGAAGCTCGAAGTCGTACGGGGTGCCCGCCTGCGCACACGCATCGATGAACGCCATGACTTGCGGCAGGTCCTCCGGGCGGTAGTAGCTGACACCCTCATCAAGCGTCGGCTGGTGCCCAGGCGGCAAGTCGTGGATCGCGCAGGTCTCATCCGACCAGGTGAGCCTGCGTTCGGGCAAATCGATCGTCCACGCGCCCAGGCGCGCGGCCCGGCCGGCGATGCGCAGCAGGCCCGCCTGCTCCCGCAACGACTGCTCGGTCAACTTGCGCGCGGTGATGTCCTCGATGACCGTGATGAAGTACCGCGGCGGCCCGCTCGCCGGACGCTCGAGGGTGGTGACGATGTTGACCCAGATCGCCGCGCCGTCCTTGCGGAGGTAACGCTTTTCGGCGGTGTACGAGGAGCGCACGCCGGACAGCAACGCGCTCCGCGCCTCCGTGCTGGCGTCGCGGTCTTCGGCAACGGTGAGATCGACGAAGGGGATACCAAGGAGTTCGTCGCGCGGGTGACCAAGAATCTCGCAGAGCCTCTCGTTCACCCGGAGGAAGCGCCCATCGGTCCCCACGTGCGCGATGCCGACCGCCGCCTGTTCGAACGTCCCGCGAAAGCGCTCTTCGCTGGCGCGCAGTTCCCCGGCCAGGTGGCGCTGCCGCAGGTGCAGGCGGAGCCTGCCGATCAACTCCGCCCCTGCGATCGGCGTCACGATATAGCCGTCTGCCCCCTCCGGCAAACCCTCGGCCTGTTGGTCTGCGCCAGGCAGCCCAGGACCGACGAGCACGACGGAGATGTCGGCCAGTGAGGGATCCGATCGGACTTGCTGGAGGACGTCCATCCCCGCCAGGTCCGGCAGCGCGACAGACAGCAGGACCAGGCCCGGACGCAGTTCACGAATCTGGCGCATCGCCGCCACTCCGTCAGCGGCGTGCATGACCAGATACCCCGCCTGCAGCAGCGTGCGAGCCGTCGACGCTCGTTCGTCCTCGCAGGAGTCAACGATGAGAATGGTCGTGATCGGATCCATTGACGGCTTGGCGCGCCCTCAACGGCGCGTGGCGAGAGGCAGGCACCAACAAACCCTTGTGCCTGGACTGCGCGAAGTCCGGCGAACCTTGATTATGCGAGAAACCGGCTGGTGGGGCTGTTCACTTGGGGACACATCGATGGCCACTCATCGCTGACGGCGGCCGCCCGAACGTGCGGCGAAAGACGTCGGTGAAGTGACTGTGGCTGGAAAAACCGAGGCCCAGCGCCAGCGCGCTCAGGTCGCGTTCCGGATCCGCGGCCAGCAGGTCGAGCGCGGCGCGCAGCCGAAGATGCGTGCGGTACCGATGCAGCGAGAAACCGGTGCGGCGCCGAAACACGCGCGACAGGTGAAACATCGACGCGCCGACGCGCATCGCAATCTCCGACAACGACAGGTTCTCGAAATAGCGCTCCGCGATCAATTCACGCGCCGCCTCGGCCAGATCGTGCTGGCGACGCCCCGGCCCGCGGGCGACGGGCGCGGCCCCCCGGCGCTCGTACGCCAGGGTGGCGACCCGCTCGAGCACCCCCAGCATCGTTTCCTCGACGAACAATCGATCGGGCTCCCCTTCCCGGCTGACGTGATCGAACACGCGCCGCTGCGCCAGGAAGCTCCGCACGTCGGCAGGGCCGTGGGTGAAGGGAAACAGGCGATCGAGCCGATCGCGCGCCGCCGGATCGCAAGCGGCGAGCATTGCCGCGACCGCTTCCGGTTGAAACGCGAACCACTCACAGCGATCGCCCCATCCCGGCGTGGCGGTGCGCCTATAGCGCTGTCCCTTGTTGTAGTAAGTGACCGTGTTGGCGTCGGCGCCAAATTCGTCGCCGCCCTCGTGCCGGATCCTGACGCTTTCGCGGGGGAAGGCAAACAGCGTGTCCGAGGCGGGACCTGAATCACGAAACTGGTGATGACCGGCCGGGCAGCGCCATCGCCCGATGCGCAACAGCGGCGACGCAAACAGCGTGACGTCGATGACGTGTCGAGGACTGTCGGGCGTTATCCGCGCTTCGACCCCGCCCGGCGCGTGTAAATCAGATCGTAATTGACGCTCCACGTGCCATCCATGTTCAGGGCTTCCGAGAACTGGCGTACCTGGTCCGGGCCCTGCGGGAAAAACGTCAGTCGAACGGTTCGCCGGCCCGCAAACCGCGAGCCTGGCCCGAGCGGAACCTCGCCCATGAACACCATGTTCCCGTCCTTCAGCTCACCCCAATAGTCGTGCAATCCGCCGCCGCTGTCCACCCACGTCTGGTGCCAGCGGCGACTCGCGCGATCGTAGATGTTGAAGCTGTGACCGGTCTGGCCCGGAGCGGTCCACGACTCCATGACGACGCAGCCGCTATCGAGGAGGGTGACGAGGTTATTCGACGGCGGCTGTGCGGCCGCAGGTGGTGTGCCAGGCGCCGGGGCCGGCGCGGTGGCGGGATTGGGCACGACGTCCCAGTCGCCCAGCCAGAAATCGAATTGCCGATATACCGGGGCGCTGCAATCGAACGGCTTGGGCGGCGGCGCGGACGGAGCCGGCGGCGCCGGTTGCGACGGCTGCATCGACAAGGGCAGGACGGCGAGGGCCAGCAGGATGGAGAGTCCAAAAATTCGCATCCTTCTTGATACTCGCGTCCCGAGCCGCCCCGCTATCAGGATCTTGCTTTCGACGTCGTGAAGCCACCACAATCCCATCACATGACCCCAACTCGAACCACCGTCGCGACCGTGTTCGGCTCTACCGTCCTGGCCCTCGCCACCGGCGTTCTGGCGCAGGCCCCGCCGCCGCGCGGGGCGTCGGGGCCACCCGAACAAGCGAAGGTCACCCCCATCAACAACCTGCCGAATCCATACGAAACCGTGCGCAACTGGGGCACTCTGCCCGACGGACGCAAGTGGGGATCGGTCAGCGCCATCAACGTCGACGCCGACGGCAAACACCTCTGGGCCGGCGACCGTTGCGGCGGCAACTCGTGCGCCGGTTCGAAGGTTGATCCCATCGTCAAACTCGATCCCACCGGGAAGGTCGTGGCCAGCTTCGGGGCCGGCCTCATTCTCTGGCCGCACGGCATGGACGTCGACAAGCAAGGCAACGTCTACGTGGTCGATGCGCGTTCGGCCACCGCGGCCGAGGTCAAGCAGTTCCCCGATGCCGCCGGCAAGGGGCACACCGTGACCAAGTTCAGCCCGCAAGGCAAGGTGCTGCTTGTGCTCGGCACGCCCGGCGAGGCCGGCGATCCGCCGGCGAAGTTCACCGAGCCCAACGACGTCCTCGTCGCACCGGACGGCAGCATCTTCGTGGCCGAAGCGCACGGCGCGCAGTTCATGGACGCCGGCGGCCCCGGCGCGATCGGCCGCATCTCGAAATTCTCTCGTGACGGCAAGTTCATCGAGACGTTCGGATCGTACGGCTACGCCGCGAGCCAGTTCCGCGGACCGCACTCGCTGGCTATGGACTCGAAGGGACGGCTATTCGTGGCAGACCGCGGCAACCGCCGCATCCAGATCTTCGACCAGGACGGCAAGCACCTCGACACGTGGTACCAATTCAGCCGCATCAGCGGGCTTTATATCGACGCCAACGACGTGCTCTACGCCATCGATTCCGAATCGGACGACAACTACAACCCGGGGTGGCGCAAGGGCCTGCGCGTGGG
>JBDTMB010000029.1:0-23923 GCA_039934485.1 Vicinamibacterales bacterium | reverse complement strand
AGCCGCCGGTCTGCACCCAGAACACCTTGGTGCCGATCTGCTTGTTCATCGCGCCCGCCACCGCCTGCAGCGCCTGCCCGAACCCGTTGTTCGGATAGGTCAGCGTCGGCCGATACGTGGCCACCGTCGCCACGCGATCGAGCGTCGCCAGCGCGGCCTGCGAGGTGGAGTTCACAAACGCGAGGTGAGGAATGTCTACCGGCACGTGCGATGAAATCCGCGTCTGCGCGGTCCGTTCAAATCCCGCTTCGGCGCCGCTATTCGGGCTCGAGAAACTGTACGCCGCCGGACTCGTGATTGCCGGCACGCCTACCGTGCGCGCCATCAGCGGACGCGGCGTCTCGCGCTGCGTGTTCCAGGCCACCAGCGGATCGACCGGCGTCGGAATCAGGTCCAGGTAGCGCCCGAGCCATCCGGTGCCCGTCGTATTCGTCGTGCTCGCAGTGCCCCAGATGTCGAAGCCGGTGAAGTGCGATCGGCTCTGGTTGGCATAGCCGGTCCGCTGGACGATCGCGAGCCTCCCGCCATCGAAAATCGATTTCAACCCGGTGAGCCGCGGATGCAGGCCGAGGTCGATGCCTGATGAATCCTTGCCGATCTGCAGCACGTTGCCCGCCGGGATCGCCAGCGTGGGCCGCCGTACCGGGTAGTTGGGATCGCGGTACGGAATCACCGTGCTCAGTGAGTCGTTGCCGCCGCTCAAGTAGACGATCACGAGGTTGCGCGAGCCGATGGCTTGCGCAAACGCGATGTCCTGCAGGACCTGGGGCGCCGCAAATCCGAACGTGAAGGCGGTGACGCCGCCCTTGACGAATTGCCGTCGTGAAAAACTCATGGCGTCCTCACGAAAACTGGTACTCGCCCGCGCCGACAACCAGGCGCGAGAGACCCGGCATCTTAATCTGCAGTTGCGCGTCGCTGCCGGTCCACGCGGCGCCGGATCGCAGGTAATCCGACAGCGCCGTCGTCGCCGTGCCGCTGAGGCCGATGGTCTTGTAGCGGCCGAGGGCGTACTCGAGCACGCGGTCGGGCGAGGTCCGGTAGGGCTGCGCGTCGCGCGCGAGGTTGAACTTCTGGTTGCCGGCCAGCGTCGACGCAAAGTTCATGCGCGCCAGCATCGACGAGGTCGAAAACCACCCGGGGCCGAGTTCCCAGCCGTTGACGTCGGGCGGCTCGTAGAGCTGTTGCCCCATGTTGAGGAGCGGCGTCATCGCGTTATTCACCGAGAACCCCTTCCAGCCCACTTCCTTGATCGCGCGGACCACGTATTCGATCGGCCACGAGTAGTGCTGGAAGATGTTGCTTGGGTTCAGGAACGCCTTCGAACTGAACACCGCCTGGAGCGTCGTCTTCATGTTGCCGCCGCTCGCCAGGAACACGCCGGCGATCGCGCTCACCGTGGCGACATCGGCCTCGGCGGTGTCATTGATGAAGAACTTGTAGAGCCTGGTCGCCAACCGGTTCGCGGTGGCCGGGTGCCGCGCCAGCGCGCCGATGAAGTCGATGGCGTCCTGCTCGCCCGCCGACGCCGCGCGCGCGGGAATCGTGCGGTTGCCGTCCGGATAGATCGCGAACGTGAATTCCTTGGCCGTCGCATCGTGGTCGTTCGGCCGGTAGACATAGCGGTAGTAACTGTTGGTGGTGTCGGCGCGGTCGCCGACCAGTTCGATGTTGAAGCCGGTGAACACCCGCGCCGCGGCGTAGACGTCCTGCTCGGTGTAGTTGCCGAGACCCATGGTGAAGAGCTCCATGATCTCGCGGCCGAAGTTTTCCTGCGGCTTGGTGCGGGTGTTGGTGCGGCCATCAAGAAAGATGACCATCGCCGGGTGCTTGGCCACTTCGATCAGCAGGTCGCGGAAATTGCCGGTGGCGTACTGGCGGAACAAGTGAATCTGGCCGCGCGCCGCGCCCGTGGTGGTGCGCGGGTCACCATCCATCATCTTCGTGCCATGCTGCGAGGAGGTGTTGCCGGCCACCTTGCTGTAGGTGGTCGCGAAGTGGTTGTGCCAGAAGAGCGCCATCTTCTCTTCGAGCCCGCGCGGCGAGTGGAGCATCCGGAACAGCCAGCGCTGGCGCGCGTCGTTGATCACCGTGTCGGGCGAGAAGGCGCCGTTCGACGTCGTGATGTTGACGTAATCGGGATTGTTGATCTTGGTGTCGATATCGGTGGGCTGGTTCTCGTAGTTGAGCAACTGCGTGATCACCGTGCTGATCGGCAAGTCAGCCCAGTACGCCAGCAATTCGGGGCTGGCTCCAAATCCCATCCGGCGCAGGATATGTTCGAGCATGGAAGCTCTACCTTAACGTAAAACGGGTGGCCGAAAGTGCACAGTCGATCACACATTCGTGATCGAAGGCGAGGGCTCAAGCCCTCGCCCTCCATCGACAAGGATCGGCGAGGGCTCAAGCCCTCGCCCTCCAACGACAATCGGATCGGCGAGGGCTCAAGCCCTCGCCCTCCATCGACAATTGGAGAGCGACGGCTTTAGCCGTCGCTGAAGTAAGACCTGTAGAGCTTGAAAAGGTTTAACGCCCACCCAGGCTCAGCAGGTTCGCCATCAGCCGGTATGCACCATCCGTGCCTGCGGGAAGCTGCCGCCACAGCCCGAGACCGACGTAGATCCATCGGCCCTGGCCAACCCTGGCCTCGACGAGCGCCCCGCGCTTGGCGCCCGCGTTGTAGGGGAAGGGTTCGTTGAGCTCGACGAGATCGGTGTACTGCGGATCCCGCCCGGCGGCGTCCATGAAGTAAAGCCCGCGTTCCTGCACCCAGTTCATCCAGTCGCCGCGGCCAATCGTGTTCGGCGAGTTGAACACGGGATGCCCCGGCACGAGCACGCGGGGCTCGGCATTCTCGTCGGTCACTCGCTCGCGTCCCACCTTGGCCGGATACGGACCGTACTGCGCGTCGTTGAACTCGAACTTGTTGTATTGCACGATCACGGTGCCGCCCGCGCGCGCAAAATCGAGCAGCCGCTGGTTGTAGGCGCGCAGATCGCTCCGCCGCTCGTAGGCGCGGACGCCGGTGACGATCACGTCGAACTTGCCGAGATCGCCCCACGCCAGATCGTCGGCGCCGATGAACGCGAGCTTCACGCCCAATTGTTCGAGCGCGGCCGGCACTTCGTCCCCAACCCCCATGATGTAGCCCACCGACAGGTTCGGCTTCACGCTCACGTCCAGCGCATTCACCGTGACCTCAGGAGACTTCAGGACATGACGACGGGTCGTGTGGGGATACTCGACGAGCTCGTAACCTTCACGGTAGGTCTTGCCGGCATCCTTCACCACCGCCTTTACCGTGAAGCGGCTCCCCATTGACTTGAGGGAAGCGGCCAGGAGCGGGGTGGGCGGCACCAGCACGGCAAAGCGAACCGTGATCGCCTCATCTTCGCGAGACAGGCTCACCGCCTGCGTGGCCGGCGTTGCCGTCCACCCTTGCGGCAACTCGAGCGCCACCTCCGCCTTCGCCGCACCCTTCGCGTGGTTGATCACGGTGACCCGGATGTCCTTCAAGGTCCCACGCGCGTTCGCCGGGGTCGCCCGCGTCGGTACGATCACCATTTCTGGCGACGCCGTGACGGCAAACGCCGGCACCACGTGGATCTCGGCGCGCTTCTCGCCGCTGAAGAGGTTGCCTTCCGACCGCGCCTGGACCGGGATCGTCTTGGTGATGTCGATGCCGCCAATGCCCAGCACGAATGTCGC
This sequence comes from Vicinamibacterales bacterium, assembly GCA_039934485.1. Taxonomy (GTDB): domain Bacteria; phylum Acidobacteriota; class Vicinamibacteria; order Vicinamibacterales; family UBA2999; genus 12-FULL-67-14b. The sequence goes on along the minus strand of JBDTMB010000029.1, from coordinate 20,215 downwards.
GGTGTACGGCGTGGGACGGAACGGCAGGCCGAAGGGCACGTCGGGATCCAGGATGAAGCGCGCCGCATCTTTCGCGTACTTGAAGTGCGCCGCCGTCAGGCGCGCGTCCATGGGAATGGTCCCGCCGGTGGCGGTAGGTTGCGAAAACCCGTTGAGCATGCGCGACTTGACTGCCACCGTCACGCTGCCGCGAATGGCCGCCAGCATCTGCACGCGAACGTTCTGCCCGGCCACCGCCAGGCCGTCGTCGGCCACCGCGTCGAGCTTGACGTCGGCGGCGGTGAGCAGTGCGTCGATGAAGAGTTGTTCTTTCTGCGCGAGGCGGAAGTCGATCTCGAAACGCGCCGTCGGGTCCGCCATGGCGGCGACGTCGCGCCGCAGGGCGCGAAGGGTGCCGAGGCCCGTGACGAGCTGAGGCACGGCCGCAGCACTCCCGCGTGCCGCCAGTTCCTGCCGCGCCGTGCGCACGGTTCCGGTGATCGCCGCGAGCGCGGCCGTCAGCATCGGCGGCGGATTCGCGCCCGCGAACTTCGCCAGGCCATTGAGCGTGGTGTCGATGCCGTCGAAGGGCTCCTTCTCAGCACGATCAACGCCGTCTGGCAGCACGGTATCGCGCAAGCGGTACGCGCGCGACGTGCCGACGCCGCCGGTCTCGCCGTCGGAGAGCGGCAGCAACTGCGACATGCCCTGGCACTTGTGCATGCTGCGCGCCTCGGCGGAGATCTCATTGCAGCTGCGGCCGAGGGTCGGGTCGTAGTAGCTGCCGCCTTCAAACATCAACGGCGTCTTCGCGCCGTCGCCAGACAATTGGGCCCCTTGCCCTGAGCGAGCCCCGCCCCCCTGGGCGGGGCGAGTCGAAGGGGGTCCTCCGAACCCTGCAGTGTAGTAGTACTTCTTCGCCTGCCACGGACGCAGGCCTTCCGTGATCTGTTCCGGAAACTGGTTCGGATCCGCGGCCGCGCGAAACGCCTCGAGCGACAGCCGCGCCGAGGTCTGGTGGTGCTGGCCGCCGCCGTCGCCGTCGAAGATCCAGCCGACCATGATGTCGGGCCGGATCGTGCGAACCATGCGGACGAAGTCGCCGAGGATTTCCTGGTGGCCCCACTTCTCGAGCGTTTCTTCGACGCTGAACGAATAGCCGAAATCGACCGCGCGCGTGAAGTACTGCTCGGCGCCGTCGAACTGGTGCGCGGCCAGCAGCTCCTCGGTCCGCAACACCGCGAGCGACTCGAAGAGCTCGGGGCCGATCTCATTTTGCCCGCCCTCGCCGCGCGTGGCGGTGACGAGCGTGGCGCGGAAGCCCTTGCCGTGCGAGTAGTACGCCAGCATGGCGTTGTTCTCGTCATCCGGATGCGCCGTCGTCATCATCAGCGTCCCGACGTTATCGAGCTTGCGAAGCGCCAGCTCGAGCGCCGGCGTGCCGCGCAGCGCGGCAATCGGTTGGAGCTGATGCTGGGCCGAGGGAACGGTGGCGGCCAGCGCCAGGAAGACGAAGAGAATCGCAGCACGGCGCATGGCAATCCTTGCAGGGATCAGGGATCAGGGATCCCCGCTTCCTAGAAGGTGAACTTGAACCCTAGCTGGAACTGGCGCTGTTCGTAGCCGCCCGACGGGGCCAGCTGGTCGCCGGAGGTCGGCAGCGGGTTGATGGCGTTGCCCAGCGTGTCGGTGGGCACCGTAGCGGTGACGCCCGACCACTGGACCGTGTTGAAGACGTTCTTCAACTCGGCGATCACTTCGCCCGCCATCGACTTGCCGAAGCGGACGCGGCGCGACAGGCGCATGTCGACGTTGTAGCGCGCCGGCAGGCGGAGCGAATTGCGCGACACGCCGTTCGGGCGATCGCTCGCCGTGCCGTCCTGGTTCAGTTCGAGGTTGCTGCGCAGGTTGACGGGAACGCCGTTGGCGAACAGCATCGCCAGGCCGAGCACGTTGTCGTTGACAATGGCGTTCCACACGCTGTTGCCCGATTCGATGTGCGGCGTCGCGACGATGCTGCCGACGAAGGTGTGGCGCTGATCGAGGACGTTCGGACCGCGATCGATCTCGAGGTTGGTCGGGTCGGTGCGGCCGGCGTCGCCCTGGATCGACAGCGTGCCGGTGATCGGCGCGATATCGTCGCTCTTGCCGAGCGTGTAGGCCACGTCCCACTGGATGCCCTTGTAGTTGCGGCGCGTGAACTGCAACGTCAGGTTCTTGTAGGTGGATTCACCAATCGACTGCGTGCTGTTGATCGTGCTGTAGCGCGGATCGACGCGCGTCGACGCGTTGACCGTCGACGAGAAGATCGGGCGGCCGTCGGGCAGCGTGCCGGTGGGATTGATCAGGTTGATGTTGGTGACCACGGGCAGGTCGTAACCCTTGACGAACGACGCGCCGACCGCCACCGAGTAGTGATCGCCGAGCGCCGTCTCGTACTGGACGTTGTTCTGCCAGGCGTGGCCGATCTTGAAGTCGGGATCGACCGTCCACGCGAGGTTGGGTTGGGCGCCGGCGCCGGCGCTCAGCACCGCCGGGTAGGCGGGCGCGCCCGCCTGGCTCGGCGTGAACGCCGCCGAGGCGCGGGCGTTGGTGCCGTCGTTTTGCAGCGACTGCTCGTACATCGCGTTGAAGATCTGGTCATACATGATGCCGCTGTTGGCGCGGATCACCGAGTGCTTCTTCTCTCCGAGCGTGTACACCAGGCCGGCGCGGGGGCCGAAGTTGGTCTTCGACACCGTGTAGTCGCGCGAGGTTGCCACCGGCGCGGCCGGGTCGGCGTTGGGCACATCGTAGAGGTCGTAGCGGACGCCGTAGAGGATCTTCAGGTCCGACGACACGCGCCAGTCGTCCTGCACGAACATCCCGTACTGGTTGGTCGAGTAGTCGAAGTTGGGCAGGCCGAAGTACTGCGAGAACGACGTATAACCCAGGCGGTTGGCGCCGCTCTGCGCCGCCAGGTAGGCGTTCGCGTTCGGGAAGGTGTAGAGCTGGAACTGCGTCGAGGTGCGGGTGTCGACCACGTGCTGCACGTCAAGGCCGGCCTTGATCGCGTGATCGCCCATCAGCATCGTCGCGCTGTCGTTGAACTGCATGATGTTCTCGGTGAAGTTGAAGCCCGAGTCGGCGGTGTTGGCGATCGGCCCGCCGAGGTTGGCGACGCCGGTGATGTTGACGGCGGGGCCGGTGCCGGCGAACTCGCCCGGGGAGCGGCTCTGCTCGCGCGTCGCGTACTGGAAGCGGAACTCGTTGACCAGGCGCGGGCCCAGCGTCGAAATCAGCTGCGCGCCGGTGGAGTTCTGGTGATCGTTGAAGTCCGTCGCACGCTGCACCGAGCCGATGCCGCCGCCGACGTTGTTGAAGATGAAGTTGTCGAACAGCATGTAGCGGAACGCCAGGCGATGGTTCGAGCTCAGCTGGTGATCGATCTTGCCGATCGCAAACTCGGTGTTGAGCGCCGACGGCATGTAGGCCGGCTCGGTGAGCCCCAGCAGCGCCTGGTTGGCAGGCGTGATGGTGATGACGCGCGAGCCCGAGAGGTCGCGTTCGGTGTGCTCGTAACCGCCAAAGAAGTGCGTCTTGTCCTTGACGATCGGGCCGCCGAGGTCGAAGGTGTAGATGTTGACGTCGGTGGGCGGCTTGCGGTCCGAGGTCCGGGCGCCCTGCGTGAAGAACGGGAACGCCGCAAACGACTTGCGCTGCATCCGGTAGCTGCCCTGGCCCTTGATGGTGTTGGTGCCCGACGGCGTAATCGCGTTGTAGATGAGGCCCATGGTCTGGCCGAACTCCGGCGCGTAGCCGGTGGTCACGACCTTGACCTCGCGAATCATCACTTCCGACATCGGCATCTGGCGGATGCCGACGCGGTCCTTCTCGGTATTGTTGCTGCCGTCCACCTGGTAGTTGACGCGCAGCAGCGCGCCGTTGGCGGTGATGCGCGGCACGCCGAATTCCTGGTTTTCAAAACCCACCACGCCGGGCTGCAGCAGCGCGAAGTTGTACGGGTTGCGCGAGGTCAGCGGCAGCGTCTTGATTTCCGCCTCGGTGAGCGTGCGCCCCCCTTCGATCTTGCTGAGGTCCACCAGCGGCGCGTCAGCGGTGACGGTGATGGTCTCGGCGAGGGTGCCGACGTTGAGCGAGACGTTGATCACGGCCGACTGGCCGGCGCTCAGGCGCACACCCGTCTGCTCGAATTTCTTGAAGCCCTGCAACTCAGCCGACACGCGATAGGTGCCGAGGGTGAGCAGCGGCGCGCGATAGAGGCCGCCGTCGTTGGTGACGACCACGCGTTGATCGCCGGTGTCGATGTTGAGGACGGTCACCGTGACGCCCGGCAACACTGCGCCCTGTTGATCCTTGACCGTGCCTTCGATGGTGCCGTTGATGGCCGTCGACTGCGCGGCCGCGGACGCCGCGACTGCGAGACTGAGAAGTAACGCCGAGATTGTGCGGAACATGGGGAGTAACGCCTCCAGGAAACGAGCAGCCCCAGCCCGGAATAGGGCGAGGGCGGCTCGCGAAGTTCAATTCAGCAGTATAGATGATGCGGCGCTAGCTCCGGTTTCGGCGCTCGCGGGCGCGGCGCTCGGCGGTGCGGCGCTCGCCCACGCCCGCCGGTGGGCCGAGGTTGGCCTTCCGCCGATCGTTGGCGCGGCGCTCGCGGGCCCGCCGTTCGGCCCGCTCGGTGAGCGCCGCCTTCCGCGTGGCCTCGCTCATTTCCTTCTGCAGCCGCACGGTGCGGCGGGCGGGATCCAGGACCTCCAGCAGGCCGTCGTGCGCGCCGCGGGCCGCCGCGTCGCTCGGTGGATTACCGTACTTCTCCCGGAGAAATGCCGCCGCCTTCAGGATGGCTTCACGTTGCCAGCCCTGCAGCGGGTTGATACGAAAAATGCCCGAGTCCGCCATTCACAACTCCTAAAGATTCCTCGAAAACGAGAAGTGCTCGTCTTCCTTCTCTGAATGTCCCAGTACGCAGCGTAAGAGGATGCGGCTGGCAAGATACGCGCGCGCAGGGTCGTGCAAGGTTCCAAAAGCAAAGAGTTGGTGTGGAAAGTTCCGATGCGCGCCCGCGTACATCACATCGTCCACGCTATGGGCGAGCGGCGTGTCCCAGCCGTGGGCCGCCGCGGTCCCGGAAATCGCGGGATAAAGGCGCGAGAGCTCGTACATGAGTTGACCCGTGCGCTGCACGAGCGTCTTGTCGCGCAGGCGATCGCCAGGGCGCTTCTGATCGGCGCCGGCAAACACCGCCCGGTGATCGGCGGTAAACGCCAGGTGATGGGCCGGCGTCTCGGTGTCGGTCAGGATCGACGCCGGCGCGCCCAGTTGCGCGCGCACCGCCGCCGGCAGCGGTTCAGTCATCACCGTGTAGCGATCTTCGTAGCGGAAATGCCGGCGGAGCGGCTTGAACAGCTCGTTGGGCTCGCCCGTGCAGATGATCACGTTCTTGCTGATGATCGAGCCGCCATCGAGCGAGACCGTGGCCACCTTGCGATCGAAGGTGATCTTCTTGACGCGCGATTTTTCGTGGAACTTGACACCGCGCTTCGCCGCCGCGGCCATGAAACCAAAGGCCAGGCGCGACGGATCCACAAAGCCAAAGTCACGCAGGCGCATGCCGCCGGCGCTCGGGACCTGCGCCAGGCGGGACACCGCGTTGGCCAGCATCCACGAACCGGGCACGCCGGCCGCCGTACGCTCGGCCTGGTCGCGGCGGATCAATTTGTCCGACGCCCCGTCGGGCACCAGGCGAATCGCGTCGCGCAACTGCAGGCCGGCCTTGATGCCAAGCCGCTTCACCGTGGCCGCCAGCTCCTTCGGTGCGCGCTGGTGCAAATCGAACAGCGCTCGGGCGGCGCGGCGCCCGGCGCGGGCTTCCAGATCCCGATAGGACTCGCACGCCTCGCTCGACAAAAAGCCGGTGGCCCGGCTGGTGCCGCCTTGCGCCATGCGTTCCGCCTCGAGAAGCAGGACCTTGAGCCCGGCCGCGGCGCAGGCATACGCCGTCATGCAACCGGCCATGCCACCGCCGATGATGACAACCGGCGCGGTAATGTCGCCACGAAACGCCGGAAACTCCTTGCGCTTCTTGAGGAGGACGGCGTCGGTCCATGGCGGGACGCCGTAACGAATGTGAGGCACGCTTGGGATTCTAGCGTGCCTCAACTTGGTTAAGGTGCCTAACGTGCCGGGTTCCGGGTGTTAAGTGCCGGTGCTCGGTGCAAGAAGGCGCCAAACCAGGCAATCCCCCAGCACCCAGCACCTAGCACCCAGCACCCAGCACCCAGCACCCAGCACCCAGCACCCAGCTGCATCATTTCCGTTCAGCCGCCAGGAGGGCCTTCTTGCGTGCTATCCCCCACCGATACCCGCCCAACCCGCCATCGCCCTGCACGACCCGATGGCACGGAACGACCAGCGCCACGGGATTGGTCGCACAGGCCCTCGCCACCGCGCGAGCAGCTTTGGGTTGGCCGATCGCCCGCGCGACCTGGGCGTAGGCGCGGGTCTCGCCCGGGGGAATCTGTTGAAGCGCGCGCCACACCTTCCACTGGAATGCGGTGGCGCGCACGTCAACGGGCAGATCGATCGACGGCGCGTGGCCGCGCAGCAATTGAACGATCGCCTTGACCCAGTCCGCGCGGGGTTTTTCCTTCCCGCGAATGTCCGCCGCCGGATACTCGCGCCGCAATTCAGCCTCGAGCTTCGCCCGGTTGTCGCCGAGCCGGACCGCGCACACGCCGTTCTCGGTGGCGGCAATCAGGACGTGCCCGAGCGGGCTGGCGACCATCGAGAAACCGACGCGCATGCCGGCGCCGCCGCGGCGATAGTTCGACGGCGACATGCCCCGGCCCGTCGCCGGTGCCTCGTAGACGCGGCTGGGCGAACCATAGCCCGCCTCGTAGATCGCCGTGGTCACGTCGTGCCCGCCACGCAGGCTCGATCGCAGCCGGTCCGCCCGCACCGCCGCCTGGTACTCGCGCGGCGAGAGACCGACGATGGCCTTGAAGCGGCGCTGGAGATGGTGCGGACTCATCGCCGCCACCTTGGAGAGATGGTCGAGCGTCACCGGCCGGTCGGCGTGCGTCGATAAATACGCGGAGGCGCGCCGTACGGCCTCCACGCCCGGTTGCGCCAGGCCCACCGTATCGGGCCGGCAACGCTTGCAGGCGCGGAACCCCGCCTGTCGCGCCTCCGTCGTGGTGTCGAAAAACCGGACCCGGTCCGCGCGGGGCCGCCGGCTCGGACAGCTGGGGCGGCAATAGATCCCTGTCGACGTCACGCCATAAACAAAGGTGCCATCGGCACCGGAATCCCGCGCCGCCAATGGCCGCCACCGCGGGTCGAGGCTCGAAGTTACCGGTAACGCTGGGGTCGGCCGCACAAGGTCATGCTGCATCATGCCGCCTACGGTACGCCAGCCCTCAAACGGCCGCGATCCGCGGATTGCGATCACATCGGGCTGCGGGCTTCAGGCTGCAGGCTTCGGGGGCTGCAGGCTTCGGGGGCTGCAGGCTCCCGGGGGCAGGCTCCGGGCTAGTATCTATGTGTGCGGCGTCTTCTCCGTCTGGTACTGCTGCTTCTGGCCGTTGCGGTTGGGCTATCGATTGGCGCGGGGTTCTACGCGCGATACGAGTTGCGCGCGAGCTTGCCGGCCCTCGACGGCGCCCTGGTGGTGGCCGGACTCGGCGCGCCGGTGACGATCACGCGCGACGCGCTGGGTGTGCCCACGGTGACCGGCGCTTCCCGCGAAGACGTGGCGCGCGCGCTGGGCTTCCTGCACGCGCAGGATCGTTTCTTCCAGATGGATCTCCAGCGCCGTCAGCCGGCCGGCGAACTGTCGGCGCTGGTCGGCCCGCGCGCCCTCGAAGTGGACCAACTGGCTCGCATCCATCGCATGCGGAACGTCGCGCACCGCGCGCTCGAACTCACCGGCGCGCCGTACCGGAAGATCCTGGAGGCCTACGCCGCCGGCGTGAACAGCGGCCTCGCCGCCCTCGGCGCGGTGCCGTTTGAATACCTGGTCCTGCGCGCCACGCCCGAGCCCTGGCAACCCGAGGATTCGATCCTCACGCTGCTGGCGATGTTCAACACGCTGCAGGGCCGGCAGGCCTTCTTCGAGCAATCGATGGCCCAACTCCAGGACGTCCTGCCCGAGCCGATGTTCCACTTCCTGACCGCCGCGGGCTCCGAGTGGGAAACGCCGGTGGTGGGCAGCCCGCTCGTCCGGCCGCCGATCCCGGGCGCAGATGTGTTTGACCTGCGGAGATCATTGGCTACAGAGGCACAACGACACCGAGACGACCAATTCTCTAAAACGCCGGTGCAGCTGAGCGGCTTTGGGTGGCCCTTACAAGACTCGGAAGAAGCCGCAATTATCGGCTCCAACAACTGGGCCGTCTCCGGTTCTCACACCGCCACCGGCGCAGCCCTCGTGGCCAACGACATGCACCTGGCGATCGGCGTGCCGATCATCTGGTATCGCGCGTCGCTGGTGTTTCCGGATCCGGCGCAGCCCGACTCTTCCCTGCGCGTGACCGGGGTGACGTTGCCGGGGCTGCCGAGCCTGGCCGTCGGCAGCAACGGGCACGTCGCGTGGGGATTCACCAACACTGGCGGCGACTGGAGCGACCTGGTCCGCGTCGAAGCCGATCCGCGCGACGCGGGGAAGTACCTCACCCCCGACGGGCCGAAGGCGTTCGAGACCTTCTCCGAAACGATCGCCGCCAAGGGCGCGGCGTCGAAGACCATCGCCATCCGCTCCACCGACTGGGGCCCCATCGTCTGGAAAGACGCCAAGGGCCGTGAGTACGCGCAGCACTGGGTGGCGCACGATCCGGAAGTCCTCGCCTCGGACGTGACCAGGCCGGAGCGGTCGCGATCCGTGGATGACCTGCTCGCCACCATCGCCGGGATGGGCATTCCGAACCAGAACGTGACGATGGGCGACGAGACGGGGCGGATTGCGTGGACCATCGGCGGCGCCATGCCGCGACGCGTCGGCTTCGACGGCTTCACGCCGCAATCGTGGGCCGACGGCTCGAAGCACTGGGACGGATACCTCCCGGCCGCCGAATTCCCCCGCATCGTCGATCCCCACGCCGGCCGCATCTGGACCGCCAACGCCCCGGTGGTGGACGGCGCCATGCTCGCGACGATCGGCGAGGGCGGCTTTGCCGACGGCATCCGGGCCCGGCTGATTCGCGATCGCTTGATGACCATCGAGAACGCCACGCCGGCCGACATGCTGTCGGTGCAGCTCGAGGACAAGGCGCTCTATCTCGAGCGATGGCGCAAGCTCCTGCTGGACACACTGTCGGGCGAACCTAAAGGTTCGCCCCCACCTGGAGGGCGAGGGCTTCAGCCCTCACCGCTGCGCGGTGAATTCAGGCGCCTCGTCGAAACCGACTGGAACGGCCGCGCCTCTCCTGGCTCGGTGGCGTACCGGCTGGTTCGCACCTTCCGCACGACGTTTGTCCGGGAGGTGATGCTGTCGCTCACCGCTCGTGCGAAGGCGATCGATCCGGCTTTCGATTACACGCGCACGTTGCGCGGCGAGGGTCCGGTGTGGGCGATCGTCACCGAGCGTCCGCTCCACTTGCTCGACCCGAAATTCGCGTCGTGGGATGAGGCGCTGCTTGCCGCGATCGATGCGTCGACTGACGAGCTCACCGCCGGCGGACGCGCGCTCGGCGACCGCACATGGGGTGAAGCCAACAGCACGCAGTTCGTGCATCCGCTCGCCGCCGCCATTCCGTGGTTTGGCCGGTACCTGAACATGCCGTCGGAGCCGCTGGCCGGCGACGTCTACACTCCGCGCGCCAGCGCACCGCGCACGGGGCCGTCGGAGCGAATGGCGGTGTCGCCGGGCCGCGAGAGCGAAGGCATCCTGCAGATTCCCACCGGGCAGAGCGGGCACCCGCTATCGCCGCATTACGGCGACGAGTACCGCGCGTGGCTGGACGGCGTGGCCACGCCGTTTCTTCCCGGGCCGGTGGTGTCGACGCTGACGCTCGCGCCGCAACCGTGATCAGGGATCAGGGATCAGGGATCAGGGATCAGCCGGGCGGTTAGAACTTCCACACGAAGTTGACCATCGGCACCGCAACGAAATCACCGGCGCCGACCGGGCTCACCAGTCCAAGGTCCACCGACAGCCGCTCCCCGAGAAAACGCACGCCGGCGCTCACCAGCCCGCCGTCGGGGAACACGTAGTTCTCGGTCACCAGCTTGATTCTTCGGCTCACACGATGTTCCCCGCCCACCATCAACATCGGCGCGTCGCCGTTGTCGTCCGCGCCGCTAGAGCGTTGGTAGGCGTATCCGGCGCCGATGGTGATGGCCGAATCAGTGCTGCCCTTGGTGAGCACGCCATAGGCGATGCCCATGTTGTAGTCCCCGATGTTGGAGAAATGCAGGACCCCGACGGCGCCCTCAACGGATCGCCCCTTGATGACCTGGACCTTCGGTGTCAGCCAGAACGGGCGATCCGAACCGCCGATGAAAAGCGGCGTGCCGCCGCCAAATGAGATCCGATCGGTCAGGCCTACCTGCACAAACGGCATCAAGATCTCGTAGACACCCAGGTACGCCTCGCCCTTCTTGAGCGACCGGCCGGTGGGCGCGAAGAAGAGCCGTGTCGGATTCGGGTCGGCTCGCCACAGCTCGCCGTTGACCACCTGGCCATTGACGCCCACCACCGAGATCACCTGTGCCACGTCGACCTGCAACACGGCTCCGGCGGTGGTACGAAACGTCACCCGCCCGTCTTCGACGCGTTCGACTCGTCCGATCGCATTCGTGCCGTCCTTGAGAAGGATCTCCCGCGTTTCGCCGGCGGGAGTCACGCCGACGACCGGGGTCAATTCAGCCGGAGCCTGGGCAGCATGAGCGATGCCTGCCCCGAGGCACATCACGATGAGGAGAACGGACACACTCTGTGGAAGCACCATGGCAACCTCTTCGCTGCATGGTGCGCGCGCCGGTCCCGTGAAGTCCTGAGCGAAGGGTGAATTCGGTATGAGGAACCGTGAGTCAGGCCGCGCGGGCGGCCAGCTTCGCCATCAACGTCGGCCAGCGTGGAGACGATCGAAGGGGCGACAGCATCGGATCTGCGGGCATGATCCAACCGGCGGGACCAGCGGGCGCCTCGGTGATCAGGCGGTCAAGCAGGTCTGCCGCCTCTTGCGGCCGGTCCGAGACCAGGCGTTCACCGGCGGCAACCAGCGCGGCTTCGACCAGCCGCTCGCCTCGCCTCAGTTCCGCAATCGCATAATCGGTAGCGGCCTGGTGTTCCTGCGCTTCGCGCGCCCCGGCGGTCTGCAGCACCGCGGCGTAGAGGCCCAGCGTTGCGCGTGGGTGGCCTGGCGCTTCCTGGATCGCGGCACGAAACGCCGCCGCGGCGGCGGGCGCATCGCCCAGGTTGAGTTGCACGAAGCCGGTGGCCACGCGGGCGTTCACCGCAAATTCCGGTGCGTAGACGTGAACGCTGGCCCCCGTCGCGATTTCCTCGGCAAAGCTCGCCAGGGCACCCGTCGTCTCGCCGCGTGAGGCCAGCACGAGGCCGCGAAGCCAATGCAGGCCCACCGCCGGCAGCGGCGTCCGATCAAGGCGATGCTGGCGCTGCGCATCCGCGCCAAGCGTGGCCTCGCGTTCCGCGCGATCGATCGCGCCGCGCGCGATGAAGACCATCGCCGAGAGCATGCGCGCCGGCGCGAAGCCCGGGAGCAACGTGAGGATGCGGTCGACCGCGCGCAGGCGCTCTTCTCCCCAGGTGGTGTGGGCGAGCCGGTAATGATGGCGCCAGTTGTCTGGTTCGAGCGCCGCACCACGGCGTGCGGCCGCCTGTGCCTCTTCAGACTTGCCGGCGGCGGCCAGGAGGTAGCCGAGCGCCGCCCACCCCTCGCCAAGCGAGGGATCCACCACGCAGGCCTGCCGCGCCGCCGCGATCGCTCGCGCCAACAACTGGCGATCGGGCACGCTGCCCGATCGCGTGCGTTCGAATTGAAGCAGGTAGGCATTGGCCAGCCCGGCATGCGCCGGCGCGTAGGACGGCAGCGCCAGCACGGCTCGTTCGAAGGCGGCGACGGCGCCGGCCAGGCGCGTGAGGTCAAGCGAATCCAGGGCGAGGCGTCCCTTGACCCACGCCTGGAACGGATCCTCGTCGGAGTCCTGGCGCCCTTCGGCGGCGCCCTGGACCAGCCGGGAACCGGGGTCGGGTGATTCCAGTGAAGCGACAAAACGATAACCGCGGCGCGCGAGGGTCTGGACAAACTGCGGCGAGTCCGCCTGGTCGCCCAGCGCCTTGCGGATGTCGGCCACCGCGCGGGTCAGGGTGTTGTCGGAAATACTGACGCCGGGCCAGAAGCGATCGAGGAGCTCGTCCTTGGTGACGATGACCCCCGGCCGCATGGCGAGATAGCCGAGCAACTCGACGAGCCGCGGCGACAGGTCAACCGCCGTCCCGTGATGGTTAAGGGTCCAGGTTCGCTCGTCAACTTCAAAAGGGCCGAACCGCAGCACGGGGGCATTCTACGGCCCCGCCGTGCTAAAACTTCCACACGAAGTTGACCATCGGCGCGGCGATCCAGGCGCCGGCGTTGAGCGGGCTCACCAAGCCAAGATCGACCGACAGGTTCTCGCCCATGAACCGCACGCCGCCGCTCAACAGCCCGCCGCTCGGGAAGATGTAGTTCTCGGTCACGAGTTTGATCTTCCGGCTGACGCGATGCTCGCCGCCCAGCATCAGCACCGGCGCCGCGCCGACATCTTCCTCGCCGTCGCTGCGCGAGTAGGCATAGCCGACGCCGATCGTCACCGCCGAATCGGCGCTTCCGCTGGTCACCACACCGTATGCCACGCCGGCGCTGTAGTCGCCGACATTCGAGATGTGCAGCACGCCAACGGCCGCTTCCACCGACCCCCGCTTCATGACCTGGACCTTTGGCGTCAGCCAGAACGGCCGGTCGGAGTTGTCGATGAAGAAGAGCGGCGTGCCGCCGCCGATCGAAATGCGATCCGTCAGCCCCACTTGCACAAACGGCATCAACACCTCGTAGACGCCGAGATACGCCTCGCCCTTCTTCAACGACCGTCCGGTTGGCGCAAAGAAGAGGCGCGTCGGGTTGGAATCCGCCCGCCAGAACTCGCCATTTACCACCCGGCCGTTGACGACGGTCAGCGCGACCACTTGCGAGATCTCGACCTGCATCACGACGCCGGCGTTGGTGCGGAACGTGAGCCGCTGTCCATCGAACCGTTCAACCCGGCCGATCGCGCGGGTGCCGTCGGCGAGGACCATCTCCTGCGTCTCGCCCTCGGGAGCGACGGCAATCACCGGCGGCTTCTTGCTGCCGCCCTGCGCGGCGTGGAGCGGGCTGGCGACGGCGGCGGCCATGAGCAGCACGAGGGCCGCGCATGAACACCGGCGGGTCAACACAACACGTCTCTGGCCGCGAGCGCCTTCGCGGCGGCCTCGTCCGGGGTCTCGCCAAGCGCGGTGATGTGGCCCATCTTGCGGCCCACGCGCGCATCCGTTTTCCCGTAAAGATGGAGCTTGACGTCCGGCATCGCCAGCGCGGCCGCCCAGTCGGGCTGGCCATCAATCCACAGGTCGCCGAGCAGGTTGACCATCGCCGCCGGACGAATCTGCGTGGTGTCCCCCAGCGACAACCCGCACACCGCTCGCACCTGCTGTTCGAACTGCGACGACAGGTGCGCGTCGATCGTCAGGTGGCCGGAGTTGTGCGGCCGCGGCGCGATCTCGTTGACCAGCAGCCGCCCGTCGCGGGTGATGAAGTACTCCACGCACAGCACGCCGACGTAGGCGAGGTCGTCCATGATGCGGTGCGCCAGGTGCACCGCCTCGCCGGCGATCGCCTCGGGGATGCGCGCCGGGCAGATCGACAGGTCCAGGATGTGGTTGTGATGGACGTTCTCGACCGGGCCGTAGTGCGCGAAGTCGCCGTCGAGGCCCCGCGCCGCCACCACCGAGACCTCGTGCGTGAATTCCACGACCCGCTCGATGATCGCCTCCTGGTGGCCGATCAGGCCCCACACCCGATCGGCTTCCTCGATGCGGTTGATGCGGTGCTGGCCCTTGCCGTCGTAGCCAAAGGCCGCGGTCTTGACGATGGCCGGGAGCCCGACCAGGCCGAGGCCGACCGCCAGTTCATCAAGCGACTGGGCCCTGGCGAAGGGCGTCACGGGAAACCCGCGATCGCCGAGGAACGCCTTTTCGCGGGCGCGTTGTTGCGTGATGTGCAGCGCGGCGCCGCTCGGCCGCACCGGCACGATCTCCGCCGCGGCATCGGCGGCGTCGGTGGTGACGTTTTCAAATTCAAACGTGACGACATCCACCCCGCGCGCGAAAGTGCGAATAGCATCGAGATCGTCGAACTCGGCGCTGACTTCGAGGTCGGCCACCTGCCCGGTGGGAGTATCCACGCCCGGCGAGAGGGTGTGCACGCGGTAGCCCATCCGGCGCGCGTCGAGCGCCAGCATGCGGCCGAGTTGCCCGCCGCCCAGCACGCCGATGGTGGCGCCCGGCAGCACGATGGGATTCACGGAAGGGTGTCCTGTCGGACCTTCGCGGTCTGCTCCACGCGAAACTGGCGCAGGCGCTCGCGAAGATCGGGACGAGAGGTGGCCAGGATGCCCACGGCCAGCAGCCCGGCGTTGGTCGCGCCGCCCTTGCCAATCGCCAGGGCGCCCACCGGCACGCCGCCGGGCATCTGGATGATCGACAGCAGCGAATCGAGGCCCTGCAGCGCCGCGCTCTGCACCGGCACGCCAAGGACGGGAATAATCGTGTGCGCCGCGACCATCCCCGGCAAGTGTGCGGCGCCGCCGGCGCCGGCGATGATCACCTGGATGCCGCGCGCCTCGGCGCCCTGCGCAAACTCGGCCATCCACACCGGCGTGCGGTGCGCCGACACCACCTGCTTTTCGTACGGTACCTGGAAGCGCTCGAGCACCTCGACCGCATGGGACATCGTCTCCCAATCGGAGGTTGATCCCATGATGACAGCTACAAGGGGTGGGGAACTCGGCATCTGGTGATTTCGTGACTTGGCGATCTGGTGATTTACGATTCAGAATTTGATGATCTGGTGATTTTGGTGACTGACAAATCACCAAATCGCCAGATCGCCAGATCACAAGATTCTATTACTTTCCGCTAGAATCGTCCCATGAAACCCTGGCTGTTACTCGCCTCGCTGGCGGTTGTGGGCACGGTCGCGCTGTCCGCCCAAAGCATTACCGTTCCGATCACCCAGTTCACGCTGCCCAACGGTCTCCACGTGATTCTGCACCGCGACACCAGCGTGCCGGTGGTGGCGGTGAATCTCTGGTACCACGTCGGCTCGGCCAACGAGCGCGTCGGCCGCACCGGGTTTGCTCACCTGTTCGAGCACGTGATGTTCGAGGGATCGATGCACGTGCCGGAGGGCGAGTTCGACAACTGGCTCGAGGCCGCCGGCGCCAGCAACAACGGCTCGACCACCGAAGACCGCACCAACTACTACATCGACGCGCCGGCGAATGCGCTCGACCTCGCGCTCTTCCTCGAGTCGGATCGCATGGGCTTCCTGCTCGACGACAAGGCGCCGGAAAAGATCGACGGCCAGCGCGACGTGGTCAAGAACGAGAAGCGGCAAAGCGTCGACAACCAGCCCTACGGACAGGCGTTCGTGCAGCTCAGTTCGCTGCTGTATCCGCCGGCGCACCCTTACAGCTGGCCGGTGATTGGCTCGATGGAGGATCTCAGCGCCGCCAGTTTCGAGGACGTCGCGCGGTTCTTCAAGACCTACTACGTCCCCAATAACGCCAGCCTCGTGATCGCCGGCGACATCGACCTCGTCAAGACCAAGGCGCTGGTCGAGAAATGGTTTGCCGACGTGCCCCGCGGCAAGGACGTGCCGCCGCTCGCGGTGCCGACGCCGGTGCTCGACGGCGTCAGGAAGAAGACGATCACCGACAAGGTGCAATTGCCGCGCCTCTACCTGGCCTGGCTCACGCCGGCGCTGCTCAAGCCTGGCGACGCGACCATGGACATGATCAGCAACCTGCTGACCAGCGGCAAGAACTCGCGGCTCTACAAGCGGCTGGTCTACGACCTGCAAATCGCGCAGGACGTCACCGCGTTCCAGCAGTCGCAGGCGCTCAGCAGCAATTTCATCATCATCGCCACGGCGCGGCCGGGACAGTCGCTCGACAAGATCCAGGCAGTGGTCGACGAGGAACTCGACAAGCTCGCCAAGGCCCCGCCCGAGGCGCGCGAGGTGACCCGCGCCCTCAACCAGACCGAGGCGGCGTTCTATCGCCGCATGGAGCGCGTCGGCAGCTTTGGCGGCAAGGCCGACCAGCTGAACGCGTACTACACCGCCACCGGCAATCCGGATTCCTTTGCCATGGACCTGGCGCGGTATCGCGCGGTCACCGCCGCCGACATCCAGGCCGCGGTGGCAAAGTACCTGCCGAAAGATCGGCGCGTCGAGTTGAGCGTGGTGCCGGAGGAGAAGAAGTGAGGAAGATCATCGCCCTCCTCGTCGTTTGCCTCGGTGTCGGGATCTCGGCGCAAAACCCCGATCGAACCAAGCCGCCCGCCGTGGGCCCGGCGCCATCGCTCAAGCTGCCGGCGATCCAGAAGAGCAAGCTCGCCAACGGGCTCGCCGTGTGGATCGTCGAGCATCACGAAGTGCCGCTCGTGCAGGTCAACCTGATCGTGCGATCCGGCAGCGCGGCGGATCCGATTGGCAAGTACGGCGTCGGCAGCCTCACCGCCGCGATGCTGGACGAAGGCGCCGGCAGCCGATCGTCGCTCGAGCTCGCCGATGCCATCGATTTCCTCGGCGCGACCATCTCCACCACCAGCTCGTTCGACGCCTCGTCGGTGCGGCTGTCGACGCCGGTGTCGAAGCTGAATGACGCCATGCCGTTGATGGCCGACATCGCGCTGCGCCCGACCTTTCCGGTGTCGGAACTGGAGCGGCTGCGCAAGGAGCGGCTCACCAGCCTCCTCCAGGCCCGCGACAACGTCGCCGCCCTGGTCCAGCTCGCCTTCCCCCGCATCGTCTACGGCCCGGTGCATCGCTATGGCACTTCCACCAACGGGCTGCCGCCGGCGCTCGAGGCGATGACCGTTGACGACCTGCGCACGTTCTACGGCGCGCACTATCGTCCCGACAATGCGACCCTGCTCGTGGTGGGCGACGTCACGCCGGCGTCGGTGCTGCCGATGCTGGAGAAGGCGTTTGGCGGCTGGAAGACCGACGGGATGGCGCCGCTCACCGCGGCCGTGCCCGCCGCGCCGCAGCTCACCAAGCGCCAGGTCTACCTCGTCGACAAGCCCGGCGCCGCGCAGTCGCAAATCCGCATCGGGTGGGTCGGCGTGCCGCGGTCGACGCCCGACTACGCCACGCTTAACGTGCTGAACACGATCCTCGGCGGATCGTTTACCTCGCGCCTCAACCAGAACCTGCGCGAGAAGAACGGCTACACCTACGGCGCCAGCTCGCAGTTCGACATGCGGCTGTCGGCCGGGCCGTTCCTCGCCGCCGCGGGCGTGCAGACCGACAAGACCGCGGACGCGCTGCGCGAGTTCTTCGTCGAACTGAACGGGATCCTCGATCCGATCCCGGCGGACGAACTGGCGAAGGCGAAGAACAACGTCGCGCTTGGCTTCCCCGGTGAATTCGAAACCACCGGCGACATGGCGCGCAAGCTCGAAGAGTTGGTGATCTACGGGCTGCCCGACGACACCTTCTCGAGTTTCGTGGCGGCCGTGAACAAGGTCACCGGCGCCGACGTCCAACGCGCCGCCGCGCGCTACGTCCAGCCGGATCGCATGGCCGTCGTCGTTGTGGGCGACCGCGCCGCCATCGAAGCCAACATTCGCGCCCTCAACCTCGGGCCGGTCACGATCGTCCCCATTGACGATCTGTTTCGATAAGAGGAGACGGGAGATGATCGCGTGCTGACCATATCCCTGGATGAACTGCTCGCCTGGACGGCTGAGGAACGCGCCAAGTGGCTGCCCTGGTTCAAGGCCAACCGCGCCGCGCTCACGGCGCCGGTGCAGCCTGGCGGCCGCTTTCCCACGGTGGTATCGCTCGTCGATCACACCTTCCTCGTCGAGGTGCGCCACACGCGCCGGTTGCAGCGGCAGGAGCTGCCGGCGCAAACCGGCGTCGCGCCCGGCGACATCGACGCGCTCTGGGCTTACGGCGCCAAGGGCCGCGCCGACGTGCATCGCTACCTGCCGACGCTGACCGACGAAGACGCGAAGACGCCGCGCGAGGTCATCGTGCAATCCGGCGGGTCGTTTTCGATGACGCCGCGCAAGCTGCTCTTCCACATGGGCCTCCACGAAGTGCGCCACTGGGCACAGATAGCCGCTGCGGTCCGCATGGCCGGCTTCGCTCCGCCAGGCGATCACGACCTGTTCTACTCAAAGGCACTTCTCTAAACACGTCCGTGAACCACGGAGAACACGGAGGGCACGGAGTCATTGGGTTACAGACGTCTCCGTTGCCGGACCGCAAATTAAGGACAGAAAACAAATTGCTCCGTGGTCTCCGTGTCCTCCGTGGTTAACGTCCGTGTCGCCGTCGTTGGCGCGGGCGCGGCGGGATTGGTCGCGTCGATCTTCGCCGCATCCCGTGGCGCTGATGTTCTCCTCATCGAGCGCACTGCCGATGGCGGCAAGAAGATCCTGATCAGCGGCGGCGGCCGCTGCAACATCCTCCCGTCGGCGCTCGCCCCCGAACGCTTCGTCACCGGATCGCCGGCGCATCTCATGCGCGGGATGCTGCGGTCGTGGCCGCTCGTCGCGCAGCAGGAGTTCTTCGAGAACGAGGTCGGCATTCCACTGGCGCTCGAGGAGGAATCCGGGAAGCTGTTTCCGCGTTCCAACCAGGCTCGCGACGTCCGCGATGGGCTGCTGGCGCTGGCGCGATCGCGCGGCGTCCGCGTCCAGTTCGACACCAGCGTCACCGGACTCGAGCCGTCGGCCGGCGCCTGGACGATCAAGACGGACCAGGGCGACATCGCGGCGGATCGCGTGGTGCTGGCCACCGGCGGCCTCTCGGTGCCGTTGACCGGGAGTGATGGCTTTGGCCTTCGCGCGGCGCAGTCGCTCGGCCATCGCATGATCGACACCTATCCGGCGCTCACGCCGCTCCTGGCCGGCGAAGGCTGGCACGCCGTGCTGTCGGGAGTTTCACTGAACGTGCGGCTACGCGGACGCACCGGTGGAGGCAACCCTTCAGGGTTACCTGGAAAAATTGAAACCTCCGGTGGATTCCTGTTCACCCATCGCGGCTACAGCGGCCCCGCGGTCCTCGACATCTCCCATCTCGCCACCACCGATCCGGGCGCCGTGATTCGCGCGCAGTGGTCGCCGCTCGACGCGGCGCGCTGGACGAAAGAATTCGCGGCGCCCTCTTCCTCCGTCCTCTCGATCGTCAGCCGTCACGTTCCCTCGCGGCTGGCCGAGCAGCTGATGGCCGAAGCCGCCGTGCACCACACGCGGCGCACCAGCGACTTCCGGCGCACCGAGCGCACCGCACTGGTCGAGCGCCTGACCTCCTACGTCCTGCCGTGGACCGGCGATGAGGGCTACAAGAAAGCGGAAGTCACCGGCGGCGGCGTGGCGCTGGATGAGGTGGATCCGCGGACGCTCGAGAGCCGACGTTGCCCCGGCCTCTTCCTCTGCGGGGAGATGCTCGATGCCTTCGGGCCCATCGGCGGCCATAATTTCGCCTGGGCCTGGAGCACGGGCCGCTCGGCTGGCTTGGCTGCCTCGCGGAAGTGAAAAGTCGACCTTCTCACTTCTAACTTCTCACTTTTAACTTGATACAATTCCCTTCTCCTGAAGGGGG
Source organism: Vicinamibacterales bacterium (assembly GCA_039934485.1). Lineage (GTDB taxonomy): Bacteria > Acidobacteriota > Vicinamibacteria > Vicinamibacterales > UBA2999 > 12-FULL-67-14b. Next base: position 353 of record JBDTMB010000029.1, on the reverse strand, counting down.
TTCACATGCGTTTTGCTCGCCTCGCCGTTCTCGGCATCGGCCTCGCACTTGCCTCGATCGCGCTTCACGCGCAGACCCAAACGTCGCCGGCCGCTTCCGGTTACCTGCTTCCGCCCAAGGTGATCGTCGACATCCTCGACGCGCCCCCACCGCCGACGGCGGAGCTGAGCCCGTCGCGCGACACGATGGTGCTCCTCGAGCGGGCCAGCATGCCCACCATCGCCGAGCTCGCGCAACCGATGCTGCGGCTCGCCGGAGTGCGCATCAACCCGCGGACCAACGGGCCGCACCGCACCACCAACGGCCCGACCACCAAGTATCGCAACCTGATCCTCAAGTCGGTCGCCGATGGC